>NZ_CP054839.1:5495931-5801260 GCF_018141105.1 Saccharopolyspora erythraea
AGTCGTGGCTGAACCCCAGCTCGGTGAACCCGGAGCCGATCCGGTCCCGGACGAAGCTGTTGGCGCCATCGCAGCCCACGACCCAGTCCGCGACGACCTCCAGGGACTCGTCGCCGCTTTCGGCGACCACTCGCACACCCCGGTCCGAGTCCTCCACGCGCACCGCCTCGTAGCCCCGGAAGACCTCGAGGCCCGGGAGCTGCCCGCCTCGTTCGATGAGGGCGGCCTCCAGTCCGGGCTGGTACATCGAGGTCGTGATGGGCCAGCCCTGCGGTCCCCGGTCGCCGATTCCGGTGAAGTGCAGCAGGTCCTGCCCCTCGCCGTTGCGCCAGACGTAGTCGCCGGTGGGTTTGCCGAACTCGCCCAGCGACGGGTCGATCCCGGCGGAGGCCAGGATGCGCGCCGACTCGCCGTCGAATACCACCGCGCGCGGCATGGTGTAGGGCTGCGGCCAGCGCTCCACCACGACAACGTCCCAGCCGCGCTGGGCGAGCAACGCCGCCATGACCTGGCCGACCGGCCCGTAGCCGATCACCGCCACGTTCGTCCGCTTGCCGGTCATCAGGCCGCTCCTCCCGTGATCTCGCGCACGACCTCGTCGTGGTCGGCTGCCTTCACCAGCACCCTGATCCGCTCCTCACCGTTGTCCACAGTGGTCAGACGCCTGCCGAGCAGGACCCACTGCCCGTTCTCCGTGGCGCGGGAGCGGATGACCGTGCCGATGCCGAACTGCTCGGCGTCGTCGGCGTCGTCCCCGCCGGGGTTCCACTCGGCCAGCTCGCGCGGCCGCGGGTCGAACCGGTAGAGGCCGTGCCAGTCACCTCCGCGCGCCCTGCGCTCCAGCACCTGGTAGCCGCCCTGGGGTACGACGCGGTACTGGCAGCCGTACTGCTCCTGCACCTCCGGCGACACGCGCACCGGCTCCAGGAAGCCCGGCCCGGCGAACCCGACGTCGGCCAGCCACAGCTCGCCGTCGATGCGGACGCCGAGGAAGACGTGCGCCAGGTCCGGGCCGAAGGTGCCACCCGGGCCGCACAGCCCGCCCATCAGGAACGAGACGTCGAAGCCCAGCTCGCCCAGCAGCCGGTGGAACAGCCCCGCGAGCTCCCCGCAGTGGCCTCCCCGGCGCGCCACGACGGCCTCGTCGAACGCGGCGTCGAGGTCGATGTTCCCGCCGTTCATCCCGGCGGCGACCTGCTCGGAGAGCCGGGAGTTGTCGTAGGGCAGCGACATCACGTGCTTCTTGTGCAGTTCTCGCAACGCCTCCCGCCCGGGCGCCGCGGATCCGGAGCATCCGATGCCCGACAGGTAGGTTTCCACGCTGAACAATTCCGGTCATGCCTCCTGGTCCGCGGCCATCCGTTCTTGCAGGTGCTCGGCGAGCATCTGCGGGGTGGGGTACTCGAAGAGCAGCGCGGTCGGCAGCCGCAGCCCGGTGTGCCCGGACAGCCGGTTGCGCAGCTCGACGGCGTTGAGCGAGGTGAAACCGACCTCGAAGAACGCGTCTTCGTCGGCCAGGCCGCTCTCCAGGTTGCCCAGCGTCGTGGCGGCTTCGGACCGGACCAGCTCCAGTAGCGCCGCGAAGCGCTCCGGTTCGGCCAGGGCGTACCAGCGTTCGCGGAACGACGGTTCGCCGTCCTGCTCTCCTTCCGCCGCCGGGACGGCGATCCGCTCGCGGACCTCGGACTCGGCGGTGCTCGACACCTCGGGCCAGTAGCGCCGGTGCTGGAACGCGTAGGTGGGCAGATCGACCCGGCGCGCACCGGTTCCGGCGAACACCTCCGGCCAGTCGACGCTCGCGCCTCGCGCGTACATGGTGGACAGGGCCGTGAGCACCGTCGGCACCGCGGGGCGGTCCCGGCGCATGGTGGCCACGCACTCGGCGTCCTGGCCCAGCTCGGCCAGCGACTCGGCGGCCATCGGCGTCAACGCGGCGTCCGGGCCCAGCTCGACGAAGGTCCGCACGCCCTGGTTCCACAACGTGCGCACGGCGTCGTGGAACCGCACCGGCCTGCGCACGTGCTGCACCCAGTACTCCGGCGACGCCAGCTCCTCGGCGGACAGGACCTTGCCGCTGACGTTGGACAGCACCGCGATGCGCGGCCGGTGGTAGGTCAGGCTCGCCGCCACCGCGCCGAACTCGTCGAGCATCGCGTCCATCCGCGGGGAGTGGAACGCGTGCCCCACCCGCAGCCGCCGGGTCTTCCACCCGCGGCTCGCGCACTCCTCGGCGACCGCTGCCACCACGTCCTCGTCGCCGGAGACGACGACCGAGGTGGGGCTGTTCACCGCCGCGATGTCGACCTGTCGCTCCCGGCCGGCCAGCAGCTCGGCGACGTCCTCCTCGCCGGCCTGGACCGCGGTCATCGCACCGCCTTCGGGCAGCGCCTGGATCAACCGGCCGCGACCGGCGACCAGCCGGGCGGCGTCCTCCAGCGACAGGACGCCGGCCACGTGCGCCGCGACGATCTCCCCGAGCGAGTGCCCGGCGACGAAGTCCGGTCGCACGCCCCACGACTCCACCAGCCGGTACAGCGCGGTCTCGACCGCGAAGAGGGCCGGCTGGGTGTAGGCCGTCAGGTCGAGCAGGCCGGGGTCGGTGGCGCCCGCGACGACTTCCCGCAACGGCCGCTCCAGGTGCGGGTCCAGCGCGGCGCAGACCTCGTCGAAGGCCTTCGCGTAGGCCGGGAAGCGGGCGTGCAGCTCCTCGCCCATCCCGATCCGCTGACTTCCCTGGCCGGTGAACAGCAACGCCAGACCGCCGCCGGCCACTCCCCGCACCAGCTCGCCACCGGGCTCACCGTCGCGCAGCGCGGCCAGCCCGTCCAGCAGCTCACCGCGGTCACTCGCCAGGACCACCGCGCGGCGTTCCAGCCCCGCCCTGGAGGTGGCCTGCGAGAAGGCCAGGTCGACCAGGTCCGCGTCCGGCTCGTCGGCCAGGTGCCGGGCGAGCTTGTCGGCCTGACCGCGCAGGCCGGCCGCCGACCTGGCCGACAGCGGCACCGGGACAGGCGTGCTCACCTCGGTGCGCTCACCGCCTCGGACCTGTGCGCCGGCGGGGGCTTCCTCCAGGACGACGTGGGCGTTGGTACCGCTGATGCCGAAGGAGGAGACCCCTGCGCGACGCGGCCGGTCACCGGCCTCCCAGGGCCGGGGCTCGGTCAGCAGCGACATCCCGCCGGAGGACCAGTCGACGTGCGGTGACGGCTCGTCCACGTGCAGCGTCCTGGGCAGCAGGCCGTGGCGCATCGCCTGCACCACCTTGATCACACCCGCCACCCCCGCGGCCGCCTGGGAATGGCCGATGTTGGACTTGACCGACCCCAGCCACACCGGCCGGTCGTCGTCCCGGTCGCGGCCGTAGGTGGCCAGCAGCGCGTCGGCCTCGATCGGATCGCCCAGTCGCGTACCGGTCCCGTGCGCCTCCACCACGTCGACGTCCGAAGTGGACAGACCGGCGTCGGACAGCGCCTGCCGGATCACGTCCTGCTGCGCGGGTCCGTTGGGTGCGGTGAGGCCGTTGGACGCGCCGTCGTGGTTGACCGCCGAGCCGCGCAGCACGGCCAGCACCTCGTGGCCGTTGCGCCGCGCGTCCGACAGCCGCTCCAACAGGAGCAGGCCCGCGCCCTCCGACCACGCCGTTCCGTCGGCGCCCGCCGCGAAGGCCTTGCACTTGCCGTCGGGCGCCAGGCCCCGATGCCGGGAGAACTCGACGTAGTTGTCGAGGGTGGCCATCAGGGTCGCGCCGCCCGCGACCGCCAGCTCGCACTCCCCGCGCCGCAGCGAGTGCATCGCCAGGTGCAGCGCCACCAGCGAGGACGAGCACGCGGTGTCCACCGTGAGGGCGGGGCCCCGCAGGCCGAGGGTGTAGGCGATCCGGCCGGAGGCGACGCTGCCCGCCGTCCCGGTCATCAGGTGTCCTTCGAGCTCGGCGGGCGGATGCACGAACAGCTTGGTGTAGTCGTGGTTGATCACGCCGGTGAACACCCCGACCCCGGCACCGCGCAGCGCGGTCGGGTCGATGCCCGCGCGCTCGAAGGTCTCCCACGCGACCTCCAGCAGCAGCCGCTGCTGCGGGTCCATCGCCACCGCTTCCCTCGGCGAGATGCCGAAGAACTCGGCGTCGAACGCCGCGGCGTCCAGGAACGCGCCCCGCCGGACGTAGAAGCTCCCCGGGGTGTCCGGGTCCGGGTCGAAGGCGTCCTGGTTCCACCCCCTGTCCTCCGGCAGGTCGGTCATGACGTCCACTTCGTCGCGCAGCAGCCGCCAGAACTCCTCGGGCCCGCCTGCCGCGCCGGGGAACCGGCAGCCGATGGACACGATCGCGATCGGGTCGTCGGAGATCGCGCCGCCGGTCACCGCCGTGGCGACCGGTGCCTTCTCCACCTCGATGTCCTCGCCGACGACCTGGACGCGAATGTGCTCGGCGAGCACCGCCGGGGTCGGGTAGTCGAAGACCACGGTGGTCGACAGGCGCAGCTTCGTGGCGTCGTTGAGGCGGTTGCGGACCTCGACCGCGGTGAGCGAGTCGAACCCGGCCTCCTTGAACGGGCGGTTCGGGTCGATCGCGTCGGAGGTGGCGTGCCCGAGCACCGCCGCGGCCTCCTTGCAGACCAGCTCCAGCAGCATCCTGGTCTGCTCGGCCCCGGGGGCGTTCGCCAGCCGTCCGGCCAGGTCCGACCCGGTCGCGGCCCGGCCGGCGACGCGCCGCCCCGGGCGGACCAGGCCCCGCAGCAACGGCGGCACCGGCTCCGACGACGCCCGCGCGCGCAGTGCCGGGAGGTCGAGCGAGACGGGCACGAGCGCGGCGTGGCCGGCATCCAGCCCGGCGTCGAGCAGGTCCATCCCGGTCTCGGTGGGCATCGGCTGGAGCCCGTTGCGCCGGTGCCGCGCGGCGGCGGTGTCGTCGAGCGCCGCCGTCAGGGCGCTCGTCTGCGCCCACCAACCCCACGCCAGCGACACCGCGGGCAGTCCGGCCGCCCTGCGCCGCTGCGCGAGGCCGTCCATGAAGGCGTTGGCCGCGGCGTAGTTGCCCTGCCCCGGGTTGCCGAACACCCCGGCCGCCGACGAGAACAGCACGAACCAGGCCAGGTCCAGGTCAGCGGTGAGCTCGTGCAGGTTCAGCGCGGCGTCGACCTTCGGGCGGAAGACCGTGGCGATCCGCCCCTCGTCGAGCGCGGAGATCACCCCGTCGTCGAGCGCGCCCGCCGTGTGGACCACACCGGTGAGCGGGTGGTCCGGCGGCACCGCCGCCAGCAGCCGGGCCAGCGACTCGCGGTCGGCGACGTCGCAGGACTCGACCGAGACCCGGGCGCCGAGCCGGGTGAGCTCCTCCGCCAGCTCGGGGGCGCCGGGAGCGTCCATCCCCTGCCTGCCACAGAGGATGAGGCTCCGCACGCCGTGCTCGGTGACCAGGTGCCGCGCGGTTTCGGCGCCCAGCGTGCCGGTGCCGCCGGTGACCAGGACGGTGCCGCCTGGCTGCGGCGCGCGGGGCACGGTCAGCACGACCTTGCCGACGTGGCGGGCCTGGCTGATGTGGCGGAACGCCTCCGGTGCCCGCCGGACGTCCCAGACGCTCAGCGGCGACGGCGTGATCGCACCCGACTCGAACAGCTCCACGAGGTCGGCCAGCATCTGACCGGTCCGGTCCGGTCCCGCCTCGTAGAGCGCGTAGGCCTGATACCGGACACCCGGGTGGGCTTCGGCGACCTGCCCGGCGTCGCGGGTCTCGGTCCTGCCGAGCTCCAGGAAGTGCCCGCCGCGGGGCAGCAGCGACAGCGACGTTTCGGCGAGCTCGCCGGTCAGCGAGTTCAGCACCACGTCCACCCCGCGACCACCGGTGCGTTCCCGGAACAGCTCGCCGAACTCCGCGGTGCGGGAGGAGGCGATGTGGTCGTCGGTCAGGCCGAGGGACCGCAGCGCGTCCCACTTGCCGGGGCTGGCGGTGCCGAACACCTCGGCGCCCCAGTGGCGCGCGAGCTGGGTGGCGGCCATGCCCACGCCGCCGGCGGCCGCGTGCACCAGCACGGACTGGCCCGCGCTCAGCCCGGCGAGGTCGCGCAGGCCGTAGTAAGCGGTGAGGAACACGACGGGCACCGAAGCCGCCTGCTCGAACGACCAGCCCCACGGGATGCGGGCCAGCAGGCGGCGGTCGGTCACCGCCTCGGTCGCGAAGGCGCCGTAGTCGCCGACCACACCCATGACCCGGTCGCCGGGAGCCAGGTCGGTCACGGCGTCGCCGACCTCCAGCACGACACCGGCGGCCTCACCGCCCAGGCCGTGCCGTACCCCGAGCATGTCCAGCGTGATCAGCACGTCCTTGAAGTTGACGCCCGCCGCGCGCACGGCGAGGCGGACCTCGCCGGGTGCCAGCGGCGCCGGGTCCTCCGGCAGTGCGACGAGCGCGAGGTCGGCCAGCGAGTCGCCGCCGTCGGCGACCTCCAGCCGCCAGGAGCGGCCGGGCGCCGCCAGTTCATCGGAGTGGCCGGCCAGCCTCGGCGCGTGGAAGTTCCCGTCGCGCAGCGCGAGCTGGGGCTCGTCGGCGGGCAGCGGCGGCAAGTGGCCGTCGAGGCGGTCGGCGTCGACGATCGTGATGCGCCCGGGGTTCTCCGACTGCGCCGAGCGCACCAGACCCCACACGGCCGCCGCGGCCAGGTCGCGGACCTCGTCGGCGTGGTGGACCGGCACCGCGCCCCGGGTCAGCAGGACCAGGTGGCCGGACTCCAGCACCGGTTCGGCGAGCCACCGCTGGACCAGTTCCAGCACGCCGGCCGCGACCGCCCGCACCCGTGCGGGGTCGGTGTCGTCGGCTTCGGGCTCCACCCTCGCCAGCACCACCCCGGGTACCGGGCTTCCGGCGTCCAGTGCCCGGACGAGCGCGTCCACGCTCTCGTGCTCCGGCAGCTCCGCGGGCCCCCAACCCGTGCCCAGCACTGCCGAAGGGGTGGCCGCGTCCCCGTCTGCCTGCGGGACCGGTGTCCACGCCGTCCGGTACATCGGAGCGCGTTGCGCGCTCCTGCCGGCGGCGAGCTTCTCGTCCGGAGCCGGGCGCAGGACCAACGACTCGATGGACGCCACGGGATGTCCCAGCGGATCGGCAAGGCTGACCGAGATCTCGTCCGGACCCGAGGCCACCGCGCGCACCCGCAGCTGCGAGGCGCCCGAGGCGTGCAGCCGGACACCGCGGAAAGCGAACGGCAACCGCAGCTCGCCCGCCGCGTCGTGGCGCAGCTTCACCGAGTGCAGCGCGGCGTCCAGCAGTGCCGGGTGCAGACCGAACCGCTGCGCCTCGGCCGCGTGGGCGTCCGCGAGCGACACTTCGGCGAAGAACTCCTCGCCGCGCGCCCACGCCGCGCGCACGCCCTGGAACGCCGGGCCGTACCCGTAGCCCGCGGCCGCCTGGTTCTCGTAGAAGCCGGTCACGTCCACGGGTTCGGCGCCCTGCGGAGGCCACTGCTCGAAGTTCGCGTGCGGGGCCTCGCCGGTGGCCGCGAGGAACCCGGTGGCGTGGCGGGTCCACGCCTCGGACGGGCCGTCGTCGGCCCGGGAGTGGATCGCAACCTGCCTGCGTCCCCCGTCATCGACCCCGGAGACGCTCACCTGCAACCGCACGCCGCCGGTGGCGGGCAGGAGCAGCGGCTGCTCGATGACCAGTTCTTCGACGACGCCGTGGCCGACCTGGTCGCCGGCGCGGACGGCCAGCTCCACCAGCGCGGCACCGGGCACGATCGGCGTGCCCGAGACCGCGTGGTCGGCCAGCCACGGATGTGTTCGCAGCGAGAGCCGTCCGGTGCACAGCACGCCGCCGGACTCCGGCAGCGCCACGACTGCACCGACGAGGGGGTGGTCGGCTTCCTCCAGACCGGCCGTGCTCACGTCACCGGTCTGTTCGGAGGCTTCCAGCCAGTAGCGGCGGTGCTGGAACGCCTGGGTCGGCAGCTCCACGCGACGGGCGCCGGTGCCCTCGAACACGGCGGTCCAGTCGATCGGCACACCCGCGACCCACAGCCGGGTCAGCGAGGCCAGGAAGCGGTCGAGTCCGCCGTCGTCGCGGCGCAGCGACCCGGTGACCACGGTGGTCACCGGCTGCTCCCGCCGGTCCAGGCCATCCTGCACGCTGGTGGTCAGCACCGGGTGCGAGCTGGACTCGACGAACGCCCGGTAGCCCTGTTCGGCCAGGGCGTCGACCGCCGCCCCGAAACCCACCGTCCGGCGCAGGTTGCGGTACCAGTACTCGCCGTCGAGCGCCGCGGTGTCCAGCCACTGCCCGTCGACCGTGGAGAAGAAGGGCACCTCCGCGGTGTGCGGCCGCACGTCGGCCAGCACCTCCAGCAGCTCCTCGCGGATGCGCTCCACGTGCGAGCTGTGGGAGGCGTAGTCCACCGGAATCCGCCTGGCGCGGACGTCCTCGGCCTCGCACTCGGCGAGCAGCTCCTCCAGCGCGCCGGGCTCGCCCGCCACCACGACCGAGGTGGGCCCGTTGACCGCGGCCACCTCCAGACCGGGGCGCAGCCGGTCGGTGACCCGGTCCAGCGGCAACGACACCGACATCATGCCGCCGTGGCCCGCGAGGCCTCGCCGGATCGCCTGGCTGCGCAGGGCGACGACCTTCGCGGCGTCCTCAATGGACAGCGCCCCGGCCACGCACGCCGCGGCGATCTCGCCCTGCGAGTGACCCACGACGGCATCCGGCGTGATCCCGTACGAGCGCCACAGCTCGGCGAGCGAGACCATCACGGCGAACGAGACCGGCTGCACGACGTCCACCCGTTCCAGCGAGGGAGCCCCTTCCCGCTGCCGCAGCACGTCCCGCAGGGACCAGTCGACGTGGGGTTGCAGCGCCCGCTCGCACTCGGCGATCCGCGCCGCGAAAACCGGGGACGAGTCCAGCAGCGCGGCCCCCATGCCCGCCCACTGCGCTCCCTGTCCCGGGAAGACCATGGCCAGCTTGCCCTCGACGCCCGCGGAGTCCGCCACGACCTCCTGCGGCCGCTCACCGGCGGCGAACGCGTTCAGCGCCGCGACCGCGTCGGCCGGGTCGCCTGCCACGACCGCCGCCCGGTGCTCCAGCGCCGCGCGCGTGGTGACCGAGGAGAACCCGACGTCCGCGGGCCGGTGGCCGGGACGATCCGCCAGGAACGAAGCCCACCGGCCGGCCTGCGCCCGCAGCCCGTCGGCCGACCGCGCCGACAGCACCCACGGCACCGGGGCGGTGCTCCCGGCCTCCTCGGGGGCCGCGTCCGGCTCGCCGGCGTGCTCCAGGATCACGTGCGCGTTCGTCCCGCTCACGCCGAACGAGGACACGGCCGCACGACGGGGGCGGTCCAGCTCCGGCCACGGCCGGGCCTCCCGCAGCAGCTTGACCGACCCGGACGACCAGTCGATCCGGGAGGACGGCTCGTCCACGTGCAGGGTCCTGGGCAGCACGCCGTGCCGCATCGCCTGAACCGCCTTGATCACACCGGCGACGCCCGCGGCGGCCTGGGCGTGACCGATGTTGGATTTCAGGGAGCCCAGCCACAACGGCTGGCCGGCGGGACGGCCCTGGCCGTAGGTGGCCAGCAGCGCCTGCGCCTCGATCGGGTCACCCAGCCTGGTGCCCGTTCCGTGCGCCTCGACCGCGTCGACCTCCGCGGCCGACAGCCCGGCGCTCGCCAGCGCGCGCCGGATCACCCGTTCCTGCGCGGGACCGCTCGGCGCGGTCAGGCCGTTCGACGCTCCGTCCTGGTTGACCGCCGAGCCGCGCACCACTGCGAGCACCTGGTGTCCGTTGCGCCGGGCCTGCGACAGCCGCTCCAGCACCAGCACGCCAACGCCCTCGGCCCAAGCCGTGCCGTCGGCCGCCTCGGCGAAGGCCTTGCACCTGCCGTCCGGGGCCAGGGCGCGCTGCCGGGAGAACTCCACGAACGACGTGGGCTTCGCCATGACCGCGACGCCGCCGGCCAGCGCCAGCTCGCACTCGCCGTCGCGCAGCGCCTGCGCGGCCACGTGCAGCGCCACCAGCGAGGACGAGCACGCGGTGTCCACCGTCACCGCGGGGCCTTCCAGACCGAGCGTGTAGGAGACGCGGCCGGAGGCGACGCTGCCGGAGTTCCCGGTGCCCAGGTAGCCTTCCAGGCCCTCCGGGACGCGGCCGAGATCGCTGGCGTAGTCGTGGTACATGACGCCGGAGAAGACCCCGACATCGGCGCCGCGCAACGAGTCCGGGGCGATCGCGGCGCGTTCGAGGACCTCCCACGAGACCTCCAGCAGCAGCCGCTGCTGGGGGTCCATCGCCTCCGCCTCGCGGGGCGAGATGCCGAAGAACTCGGGGTCGAAACCGGCCACGTCGTCGAGGAACCCGCCGTGGCGCACGTAGGACTTGCCCGCCCGGCCCGGATCGGGGTCGAACAGCTCCTCCAGGTTCCAGCCCCGGTCGCCGGGGAAGTCGCCGACCGCGTCGCCCTCACCGGCCACGAGGTCCCAGAGCTCCTCGGGAGAGGACACCCCGCCCGGCAGGCGGCAGCCCATGGCGACGATGGCGATCGGTTCGTCGGAGTGCGACACCACCCGCGCATCCGCGGCTGCATTCGAAGGTTCCCCGCCGAACAGCAGCGAACGCAGGTGCCGGCCCACCCTGGCCGGCGTGGGGTGGTCGAACGCCAGCGTCAGCGGCAGGTCGAGACCGGTGCTCGCGGTCAGCCGGTTGCGCAGCTGCACGGCGGTGGCCGAGTCGAGGCCGAGGTCGCGGAAGGCGCGGTCGGAGGGGACGGTCGCGCCGTCGGGCATGGCGTAGAGCCGGGCGACCTCGCCGCGCACGAGCTCCACCAGCGTCCGGCCCTGCTCCTCGCGCGACAACGGCGCGAGCCGCTCGCGCAGTTCGGACGCCGTGCCGTCGTCGGGCGCATCGACCTGGACCGGCACGTCGATCAGGTCCCGCAGCGCCGGAGGGAGGGACCCGGACCCGACCGCGGTCGAGTCCAGCCGCAACGCGAGCACCGACGTGCGGTCGGCGAGGTGCGCGGCGTCGAACATCGCCGCGTGCTCCCGGCCGGTGAGCCTGCCCAGGCCGGCGGGCACGGACCAGTCCTCGTGCTCGCCCGGTCCGAGGACCACCGAGAGCGCGGGCAGTCCGCGTGCCGCGCGATGCCGCGCGACGGCGTCGAGGAAGACGCCGGCAGCCGCGTCGTCGGCGCTGCCGGCTCCGCCGAGCGTCCCGGCGGCCGAGGAAAGCAGCACGAACGCCTTGAGACCGGTTTCCAGGGCCAGCTCGTGGAGGTTGAGCGCACCGTCCATGGTGGACAGCGCTTCCCGTCCGGCACCCGCGGCGAACACCACCGCGGCCGGCCGGTGCCCGGCCAGCAGTCCCGCCAGCGCATCCCGGTCGGCCACGTCGCAGGCGGCCAGCGCGACCGACGCACCGGCGGCGGTCAGCTCCGCGTGCAGCTCCCGGGCCGCGAGGTCGGCGTCCCCGCCGCGGCTCACCAGGAGGAACCGGCGAACGCCGTGCACGGCGGCCAGGTGCCGCGCCACCGTCGCGGCCACCGCGCCGTCGGCACCGGCGACCAGCGCGGTGTCCCGCGAGGTGAGCTGCAACGGGCGTCGTGCGCCTCCGGTCGCGGCCACCCGGTTGGCGCGGGGCCGCAGCGCCACCCCGGATCGCAGCAGGAGCTCGGGTTCGCCCGAGGAGACGGCATCGGCCAGTGCCGCCGCCGAACCGGCGGCGGGTTCGAGGTCCACCAGGACGACACGTCCCGGGTGGGCTGCCCGCAGGGCGCGGACCGCGCCCCACACCGGCGCCGCGACCAGGTCGGGCACCTCGTCGTCCGGCCCGGCGGCCACCGCCGCCCGGGTCACCACGACCAGGGTGCCCGCCGAGAAGCGCTCGTCGCCGAGCCAGGACTCCGCCTGCTCGGTGACCACCCGGACGCGGTCGCGCGCCTCCTCAGCCGGCGACGCGGCTCCGCCGGCGGCCGTGCCCGCCACCTGGAGCACGGTGACCTCCGGGGCGGACTCCGCCGAGTCCACCGACTCGGCGAGCTCGTCGGTGTCCGAGTACCGGTCGACGGATCTCCCCTGCGAAGCGAGGGAGTCGGCCACCCCGAAGACGTCCGGGCCGACGACGGCCCACTGCTGGGCCGCGGCCCTTGCCTGCGGGACGGTCGGCAGCGGGAGCCAGTCGAGCTGGAAGAGCAGTTCGTGCCGCGCGCCGCCTGCGGCCCTGAGCCTGGCGGGCCGGTCGAGCAGCACGTGGCGGGTGATCTTGCCCGACGCCGTCCGCGGGATCCGGTCGATCTCGTAGAGCTCCTCGGGCACCTTGATGTAGGAGAGCTGCTCCCTGCACACCGCCAGCAGGTGCTCGGGGTCCAGCCCCTCGGGCCCCGGGACCAGGAACGCCACCGGGACCTCGCCCAGCACCTCGTGCGGCTTGCCGACCACGGCCGCGTCGGCCACGCCCGGTACCGACCGCAGCACGGCTTCGACGTCACCGGGGTGGATGTTCTCCCCGCCGCGGATGATCAGTTCCTTGATTCGGCCGCTGATCGTGAAGTAGCCGCTCTCGTCGCGCCGCGCGAGGTCGCCGGTGCGGTACCAGCCGTCGTGGAAGACCGCGGCGGTGGCCTCGGGCTGGTCGTGGTACCCGGCCATGACGCTCGGGCCCTGGACCCAGACCTCGCCTTCCTCGCCGGTGGCGACGTCGACCAGGGTCTCCGGATCCACCAGCCGGACGCCGAGACCCGGAACCGGCAGTCCGCACGAGCCCTCGACCCGCGCACCGGTCGGCCAGTTGATGGTGATCGACCCGCAGGTCTCGGTGCTGCCGTAGGCATCCAGCAGCGGGGCGCCGAATGCCTGCTCGAACGAGCGCCGCAGCGCCGCGGTGGTGATCGCCCCGCCCACCAGGCACATCCGCAGGTCCGGCAGCGAGAGCCGCTGCTCGCCCGCCGCGCGCACCAGGTGGTGGTACATCGTCGGCACCCCGGCCAGGAACGTGGTGGAGTCCTCGCGCAGCGCGTTGAGGACCTCGTCGGCCGAGAAGCCGTCGAGCACCCGCGCGGTGGCCCCCACCGCGGTCACGCCCAGCACGCACGCGATGTGGGAAAGGCTGTGGAACAGCGGCAGCGGCCAGAGCACACTGTCCTCTTCGGACAGTCCGGGGATCGGCACGTAGCAGGCCGCGACCGACCACAGGCAGTTGCGCTGCGAGGACAGCACGCCCTTGGGCCTGCCGGTGGTCCCCGACGTGTAGAGCATCCAGGCCGGAGCGTCGAGGGGCAGGTCGTCCCGGGCGGGAGTCGCCGGGTCGGTGACGGCCAGGTGGGCGTAGGAGACCGTGCCGCTGGGTACTGGCGCGTCGCCGACGACCACGATCCGCCGCACCCCGCCGCCCGCGGCGCGGACCTGCTCGACGTGCGCCTCGTCGGTGATCACCACCCGCGCCCCGCTGTCCTCCAGCAGGTAGGAGAGCTCGGCCTCGGTGACCCGCGGGTTGAGCGGCACCCCGATCGCGCCCGCCCGCAGGATCGCCAGGTAGCTCTCGACCACCTCCACCCGGTTCCCGAGCAGGATCGCCGCGCGGTCGCCGGGCTGCAGACGCAGGTCGGCCAGGTGCCCGGCGAGCCGCCGGGTGCGCAGCTCCAGGTCGGCGTAGCTCACACTCAGCCGGGAGTCGCGGAACGCGATCTTGTGCTCGAGGCGGGAGGCGTGCGACCGCAGAAGCTCGGGCAGCGGCCGAATGAGCTCCGTACGCAGCATGTGGTCACAATCCTTTGCAGCGGGGGCCGGGAGATCTCGCCGGACAGTCTCGCCGAGGACGGCGCTCACCAGTCCCCAGACGACTCCCCTACACCCCCCTTGTTCCGCTCCGCGCCGGACTCCGGCGGACCCCCGGACGCATACTCTCGACGGCGTGCGCAACCTCGATGCCTGGCGCGGCCTTCCCGCCGCGCAGCAACCGGAATGGCACGACTCCGCCGAGCTCTCCGAAGTCCTCGACGAGCTCTCCCAGCTGCCCCCGCTGGTGTTCGCCGGCGAATGCGACCAGCTCAAGGACCGGCTCGCCGCCGCCCAGCGCGGCGAGTCCTTCGTGCTGCAGGGCGGCGACTGCGCGGAGACCTTCGCCGGGGCGACCGCGTCCGCCGTGCAGAACAAGCTCAAGACGCTGCTGCAGATGGCGGTGGTGCTGACCTACGCCGCGCAGGTCCCGGTCGTCAAGATCGGCCGGATGGCCGGGCAGTTCGCCAAACCCCGTTCCAGCTCCGACGAGACCAGCGACGGGGTGACGCTGCCCGCCTACCGGGGCGACGCGGTCAACGGCTTCGAGTTCACCGCCGAGAGCCGCAGGCCCGACCCGCGACGGCTGATCCGCGCCTACCACTCCAGCGCGACCATCCTCAACCTGTGCCGGGCCTTCGCCAACGGCGGGTACGCCGACCTGCGCCAGGTCCACGCCTGGAACCAGGACTTCGTGGCCACCAGTCCGGCGGGCAAGGACTACGAGCACCTGGCCTCCGAGATCGACCGGGCGCTGGCGTTCATGCGCGCCTGCAAGGCCGAGCCCGCCGAGGTGCACACCGTCGAGTTCTGGTCCAGCCACGAAGCACTGCTGCTGGACTACGAGAGCGCGCTGACCAGGGTCGACCCGCGGACGTCGTGGCCCTACGCGGTGTCGGCGCACATGGTGTGGATCGGTGAGCGCACCCGCCAGCTCGACCACGCCCACCTGGAGTGGGCCTCGCGGATCCGCAACCCCCTGGGCGTGAAGCTGGGGCCGTCGACCACGCCGGACGACGCGCTGGCCATCATCGAGCGCCTGAACCCGTCGGCCGAACCCGGCAGGCTCACCTTCGTCACCAGGATGGGCGCGGACCGCATCCGCGACGCCCTGCCCCTGCTGGTGGAGAAGGTCACCGCCAGCGGCGCACCGGTCACGTGGGTCTGCGATCCCATGCACGGCAACACGTTCCGGTCGCCGAGCGGGTACAAGACCCGGCGGGTGGACGACATCTTCGACGAGGTGACCGGGTTCTTCGAGGTGCACCGGGCGCTGCGGACCCATCCCGGCGGCATCCACATCGAGTTCACCGGCGACGAGGTGACCGAGTGCGTGGGCGGCGGCCACGGGCTGCTGGAAGCCGACCTGCACCACCGCTACGAGACCGTCTGCGACCCCAGGCTGAACCGCAGGCAGTCCCTGGACCTGGCCTTCAAGGTCGCCGAGCTCTACCGCCTCTCCACCTGAGCACAGGCGCGAGGAACGCCGTGAGCACGCTGTCGCGTGGTCACGGCTTTCTTGCGTTCGGGTGATGCGGGAGGAGGTGAGCTGGAAAGCCGCCTCTCACGACTCCGACAGGCGCTCCCGGCCGTGCGGCTGCTCCCAGTCGGCGTGCACGGGTGCCACCTCGAGCCGGTCGATGCCGGCGTTGACGAACGCCGGCCTGCCGACGTCGAAGGTGTCGAAGTCGGTGCTGTCGCGGAAACCGGGCCGCTGGTACAGGTCGCGGGCGTAGGCCCACAGGTTCGCGAAGTCCGGCAGCGACCGCTCGCTCATCCCGCTCATCGGGTTGTACAGGCGGTCGAACCGGACCAGCGTCGGCCACAGCCGCACGTCGGCTTCGGAGATCGAGTCACCGACGAGGTAGCGCCGGCCCGCCAGCCGCTCGTCCAGCCGCCGCAGCGCGCCGGACATCCGCTCGCGCCACTGGTCGTACTCCTCCTGGGTCGTCGCGGCAGCGGCCTTGTACGGGGCGTTGTTGACGTTGTCGTAGACGTACTGGTTGATCTCGTCGATCTCGGCGCGGTGCTCCGGCGGGTAGAGCCGCACGCCGGGGTCCGCCCACTCGTCGAACTCGGTGCCGAGGTCGATCGTGATGTCGGGAAAGTTGTTGCTGACGATGCGGCCCGTGCTGCGGTCCCACAGCACCGGCACCGAGAGGTGGCCGGGAAATCCCGGCTCGGTGGCGTCGTACGCCTGTTGCAGCAACGTGAAGCCGTTCACCGGGTCCGGGCCGCGCCGCCCTCGGAAGGCCCAGCCGCGTCCGTCGCGGTCGTCGTCGACGTAGGACAGCGAGACGACGTCCCGCAGTCCCTTGAGAGCGCGCACGATCGCGGTGCGCTGCGCCCACGGGCACACCCACGCGATGTAGAGGTGGTAGCGGCCGGGCTCGGCCCGGTAACCGCTCGACCCGTCGGCGGTCACCCGGTCCTGGAAGGCGTACAGCGGACGTTGCCACCCGGAGGAGGTGTCCAGCCGTCCCGGCCCGTAGTGCCCGTAGGTCTCCAGGTCGACGGGGCTCGCGTAGGCGGGATCCGCCGTGGGTGAGGGCATGCGCTCTCCTCCTGCGTGGCCGGCGCGCCGCGGCCGCGCCGATTCTGGTCCTGTGCCGGGAAGTCTACTTGCGCTCGGGAAGCGGCGAGGTGCTTTCCACGTCGTGGTCGCACCCCGCCGGAACGCGTCGTCGGCCGCCGCCACCGGTGGGGTGGCCGCGGCCGACGGCGGTACCGCACTACCTCGGGCCGGCCCTTTCGGAGCCGGAACCGCTGCGCTGCAGCGCCGGCTCCGAGGCCCGCACCGGCGGGCACAGCGCGAGGAGCTCGTGCGGTGCCCGCAGCGCGACGTCCGGCCCGGCGGCCAGCAGCACCGCCTCGTCGATGTCGGCCCACAGCGCCGCCACCGCGGCGACGCCGGCTCCGCGAGCGCTCGCCAGGTCCGTGACCGCGTCACCGATCATCATCGCCCGCTCGGCCGGTTCGCCGAGCAGCTCCAGCGCGCGCAGCACGATGTCCGGGGCGGGCTTGGGCCTGGCAACCTCGTCGGACCCGATCACGTGGTCGAAATGGCCGAGGATGCCCAGCCGGTCCAGCAGCGACCGCGCGCGGGACCCGGCCTTGCCGGTGGCCACCGCGAGCCGGATCCCCCGCCGGTTCAGCTCCGCCAGCAGCTCCTCGACACCGTCGAACACGGTGACCTGGTCGGCCAGCCGGTAGCTCTCGCGGACGAAGGGCTCCTCCATCTCCAGCGGCAGCCCCATGATCCGCATGATGTCCGGGAAGTAGCGACCGAGGTGGCGGGTGTACTCCTCGAACGGCGCGGGTTCGTCGCCGACGACCTCGGCGTAGGCGATCCGGAACGCCTCGCGCATGACGCCGAAGCTGTCCACGACCACTCCGTCGAGGTCGAACACGACCGTGTCGAACTCGTCAGGCACCGCGGACCTCCAGAAGATCGGCCGAGGGCCTGGCCTGCCGTGCCGAGGCGTAGGCCCGCTCGATCACCTCGATCGTCGCGCGCGCCTGCGCGATCGCCACGCCCCTGCTCGCCGGATCGGCCAGCAGCGCGGGCAGCTCGTCGAGCTGCCGGGTGTACTCGGCGCCGATCTGCTCGCCGGCGACCGGCACCGGCGCGGTGACACCGTTGTGGGTGCGGGTCAGCACCGAGTCCGGCAACCGGTTGGTGCTGAACCCGAACGTGCAGCTCAACGACACGGCCCCGGCGGCGCCTTCGACGGTGATCCGGGTGGTGTCGCGGGCCTCGTGCGACGCCCAGCTCGCGCGCAGCGACACCGAGACACCGCTGTCGGTGACGACGAACGCCCGGACCGTGTCCTCGACGTCGCCCGCCGGCTGGTCGCCGCGCTCCTCCTCGCGCCAGGCCGCCCGCAGGGACGGGTTGTTGACGAAGTCGGCCGACGTCGTCGCGACCACCTGCTCGAAGACCGCGGGGCCCACCAACGGCCCGGCGATGTCGAGCAGGTGCCACCCGAGGTCGACCAGCGCGCCACCGCCCGCCAGCTCGCGGTTGGTGAACCAGCCGCCCGCGCCGGGCACGCCGCGCGCGCGGACCCAGGACAGGTCCACGTGCCGGACGGGGCGCAGCTCGGCCGCGAGCTCGTGCAGCGCCCTGACGTCGGCGCGGTAGTTCGCGGCGCTGCCGGCCAGCAGCACCGCGCCGCCCTCGCGCTCTGCGATGGCCAACCGGTCCGCCTCGGCCACGTCCAGGCACACCGGCTTCTCCAGGAACACCGGGATGCCGCGCTCCAGCAGCCGGCAGGCGACCGGGCTGTGCAGGTGGTTCGGCACGGTCACCACGGCGATGTCCACATCGGACTTTTCGAGGCGGTCGAGGTCGTCCAGGACCGCGAGGCCCTCGCGCTCGGCAGCCACCTCCCGCGACCGCGGGTCGGGGTCGACGACCGTGACGACCCGGTACGCGGGGTGCGCGGTCAACCGGGGCAGCCAGATCGACTGCCCCGCCCAGCCGAACCCGACCAGGGCGACGCGGACCGGCCCGCTCACTTCGCCCCCAGCACGTCGGCGATGATCTCGGCGACGTCGTGCATCTGCTGCTCGGTGCCGAGCAGGGTGCGGTGGTGCAGCCAGATCCCCTCCGAGGCGATGGCCTCGGAGTTCGGGCAGCGCTCGGCGAGCGCCTCCACGCCCTCCTCCGGAGCACCGGTCTCCCAGAACCCGTCGGTCCGGTAAACCGTGCGGAAGACGACGAAGGCGGGCAGGCCCCTGGCCACCAGCTCGTCTACCAGCTCGTTGCGGCCCTGCTCACCGAGGCCGGGCACGCGGAACATCGCCATGTAGTGCGGGACCCGGTCGGCTCGCTCGTCGCGCCCCTGCGGGACCACGCCGGGGATCTCGGCGAGCAGCCGCCGCAGCACCGGCGCCCGCTGCTCGCGGGTGTCGATCTGCTCGTCCAGGCGGCTGAGCTGTCCGCGCAGGACGCTGGCGGAGAACTCGTTCATCCGGAAGTTCGAGCCCGAGGTCTGGTGGAAGTACTTGCGGTCGGTCGGCGGGCGCCCGCAGCTGTGCCGCAGGAACGCCGCGTCGCGGGAGGCCTGGTCGGGGAAGAGCACCAGCCCGCCCTCGCCTGCGGTCATCAGCTTGCCGTTCTGGAAGCTGAAGGCGGAGATGGAGCCGGTCTCGCCCACCCTGCTGCCGCGCCACCGCGACCCGTGCGCGTGCGCGGCGTCCTGCAGCAGCGGGACTCCGTGGTCGGCGGAGAGCTTGCCGAGGCCATCCATGTCGCTGAAGTGACCGGCCATGTGCACGGGCATGATGGCGCGGGTACGCGGGGTGATCGCCGCTTCCGTGGCGGCGACGTCGATGCAGTAGGTCTCCAGGTCGACGTCGACCGGGACCGCCACCGCGCCGAGACGCTGCGCGGCCTGCGACGACGAGATGAAGGTGAACGCCGGCACGATCACCTCGTCACCCGGGCCGACGCCGAGCACCTGCAGGCCGAGCTCCAGCGCGTGCGTGCCGTTGGTGACCGCGAGCGCGTGCTCCGCCCCGTGGTAGGCGGCGAACTCCCGCTCGAACGAGTCGACCTCGCTGCCGCCCATGCGCCACCACTGGCCCTGTTCCAGCGCGCGGATCAGACCGGTTCGTTCCTCGTCGCCGTACTGAGGCCATTCCGGGAATACCGGAGCAGTGCGTCGAGAAGCGTTCATATCCCGTTTCCTTTGCATGCCTGGATTTGCGCGGGTCACAACGTTTTCCACGAAAAGATCGCGGGCCGAACCTAACCAGGGCGGGAATGCGGCACCACCCCCTAGCGACCCCCTACGGTTCCCCAGATCCCGGTTGCTCTACCTGCGTCTTTCACGTCGCCAAGCACGCTGCTACCGTCTGGCTCGACAAGCGGCGGACCTACCCCGGCAAGCAATTCCCGCGAACCGGAGGACATATTCCGCCCGAATCCCCGGTCAACGGTCGGGGTGGACCGTGCCGGCAACTCGTCTCCACCTAGGACACTGGAGTCGTCATCAACTACCTGGGAATCGACATCGGCGGCACCAAAGTGGCCATGCGCGCCGAAGGCGAGGACGCCGAACCGCACGAAACCTCCTTCCGCTGGCCCGTTCCGGCGGAGGTCCGCGCCGACCTCGCGGCGTTGGAGTCGCACGTCGCGACGTTGCGCCACCGATGGCCGGAACCGTTCGACGCCGTCGGCGTGGCGGTGCCCGCGACACTGGATGCGGCGGGGCGCGTGCTGACCTGGCCGGGGCGGCCGGTGTGGGAAGGCGCGGACCTGGTTTCCCGGCTGCGCGCGCTGTTCCCCGGTTCGGCGGTGCGGTGCGCCGACGACGGTGATCTCGCCGCGCTCGCCGAGGCCGACCGGGCGGGCTGCCGCGACGTGGTCTACATCGGTGTCGGAACCGGCATCGGCGGCGGAGTCGTGGTCAACGGCGAGTCGGTTCCGGGCCCTGCCCGCGGTTCCTGCGAGATCGGCCACCTGGTCGTCGACCCCTCAGGGGACAAGTGCGACTGCGGGCGGCTCGGCTGCGTCCAGGCCGCGGCTTCGGGCCCGGCCGTCCTTCGCCGAGCGGGCGAACTCAGGGGTTGCCCGGTCACCTTCGACGAGCTGCGCGCGGCTTGGGCGGACGGGCAACCGTGGGCCCGGAGCGCGCTGGACACCGGAGCCGCGGCGCTCGCGACGGCCGTGACCGGCCTGTGCGAGCTGGTCCACCCGGACCTGGTGCTCATCGGCGGCGGATTCGCCGCCGCCCTACCGGATTTCGTGCCCGCCGTCGCCGAACGCACGCGGCTGCTCGCGCGGCCGGGCTCGCCGGCGCCGCCGGTCGAAGCGGCCGCCCTCGGCGGGCTTTCTTCCCTGCACGGTGCCCTGTTGCTGGCCAGACGAGAGGAATCGGCATGACGACCGCGCAGTCCCGCAGGATCGAGGTCGCGCTGGGCGAGCGCTCCTACCAGGTGCACGTCGGCGCGGGCGTCCGGCACGAGCTTTGCGAGGTCATCGCCGGGATCGGTGCGCGCCGGGTCGCGCTCGTCACCGCCCGACCACCGGAGTGGACGCCGGAGACCGGGGTGGAGACGCTGGTCATCCAGGCCCGCGACGGTGAGCGGGACAAGACGCTGTCCTGGGTCGAGGAGATGTGCCGCAGGTTCGCCGACTTCGGGCTGACCCGCTCGGACGCGGTCGTCTCCTGCGGCGGCGGCACCACCACCGACGCCGTGGGGCTGGCCGCCGCGCTCTACCACCGGGGCGTGCCCGTGGTGCATCTGCCCACCTCGCTGCTGGCCCAGGTCGACGCCAGCGTCGGCGGCAAGACCGCCGTGAACCTGCCGCAGGGCAAGAACCTCGTGGGCGCGTACTGGCAGCCCAGGGCCGTGCTCTGCGACGTCGAGCACCTCCAGACGCTGCCCCCGCGGGAATGGACCAACGGCTACGGCGAGATCGCGCGCTGCCACTTCATCGGCGCGGGCGACCTGCGCGGACTGCCGCTGGTCGAACAGATCGCGTCGAGCATCGCGTTGAAGTCCTCGGTCGTGGCCGCCGACGAACGCGACAGCGGTATGCGCCACGTGCTCAACTACGGCCACACCCTCGGCCACGCGCTGGAGCGGGCCACCGACTTCCGGATGCGGCACGGGGAAGGCGTCGCGATCGGCACGGTGTTCGCCGGGCGGCTGGCGGGCGCGCTGGGCAGGATCGACGCGCGACGGGTCGACGAGCACCTTGAGGTCGTCTCAGGCTACGACCTGCCGACCCGGCTGCCGGAAGAGGTCGGTACCGGCGAGCTGATCGAGCTGATGCGGCTGGACAAGAAGCGAACCGAGGGCGACGGGCTCACCTTCGTGCTCGACGGCCCGAACGGGGCGGAGCTGGTGGAGGACGTGCCGGTGCCGGTCGTCGCCGAGACCATCGACGCGATGCCGAGGATGTCCTGAGATGCCCGGCATCAGCGGCACGACCCGGCTGTTCGCCGTTCTCGGCGACCCCGTGGACCAGGTGCGGGCACCGGAGCTGCTCAACCCGCTGTTCGAGCGGCTGGGCCGGGACGCCGTCCTGTTCCCCGTGCACGCCACCCGGCCGCACCTGGCCGAGATCGTCCGCGGACTGTGCCGCGTCGGCAACCTCGATGGCCTGCTCGTCACCGTGCCGCACAAGATCGAGATCTGCCGGTTCGCCGACGAGCTGAGCCACGCCGCCCGGATCTCCGGTTGTGCCAACGCACTCCGGCGCGAGCCCGGCGGTGGGTGGTTCGCCGACAACTTCGACGGCGCCGGATTCGTCCGGGGCCTGCGCGGCAGGGGCCACGAGGTGACCGGGAAGCGGGTCGCCCTGGTCGGCGCGGGCGGGGCGGGCGCGGCGATCGCGGCGGCACTGCTCGACGCCGGGGTCGAGCACCTCACGATCTGCGACCTGGACCGCGCGCGGCTCGACCACGTCCACGCCCGGCTGGACCGGCTCTGGCCCGGCCGGGTGGGGTGCGAGGCGGCGCCGCGGCTCGACGGCGTCCACCTCGCGGTCAACGCCACCCCGCTCGGGCTGCGCCCCGAGGACCCGCTGCCCTTCGAACCGTCGGCGCTCGCACCGGACTGCGCGGTGGCCGACATCATCATGAAACCGCGCGAGACCCGGTTGTTGCGCACCGCCGCCGGGCTCGGACACCAGATCCACCACGGGAACCACATGCTGGACGAGCAACTCGACCTGTACCGCGCGTTCTTCCACCTCGACGAGGCGACGACCGCCACCCCGTAGCCGCCGCGGGTCGGCGCGCGGAGCGCTCACGCCGAGCGCGCGGTGGCCGACCATAGCTCGACCGGGAGCTCGGCGCGGCGTTTCACCTGCAGCTTCCGGAAAACGCGGGTGAGATGCTGTTCGACGGTGCTCGCGGTGACGAAGAGCTTCTCGGCGATCTCGCGGTTCGTGTATCCCATGACGGCCAGCGAGGCCACCCTGCGTTCGGAGTCGGTCAGCGACGAGATCCTGCCCTCGCCCGCGACCAAGTGCCCGCGCGTGGCGTCCCCGCTGACCGCCAGCAGCCGCTCCTGCAATGAAGCCGCGCCGCACAGCCCGGCCAGGTGCCACGCGCGGCGGAAGATCGGCCGGGCCCGCCGGTTGTCGTTGAGCTCGTGGTGGGCCTCGCTCAGGTCGGTCAGCACGCGCGCCTGCTCGTAGCGGTCACCGCACTTCTCCAGCAGCTCCAGCGCCTCGTTGAGCAGCTGCGGCCGCCTTCGCGGCGCGTTGGTCGCGGCCAGCAGGCGCAACGCGGCTCCCCTGCTGCGGGCCTGTTCCGGACCCGGCTGGGCGAGCTCGTCGTAGGCCAGCCGCCGCGCCTCGTCGGTGTTGCCGAGCTGCAACCACGCCTCGGCCGCGCCGGTGCGCCACGGCACCAGACCCGCCCGGGACAGCCCCCAGTCGTTGGTCAGGTCGCGGCAGGCGGTGAAATCGGCCAGCGCCGCGTAGGGGTGTGCGGTGGCGAGGTGGTGGTGGCCGCGCGCATACAGGTAGTGCAGGCCGTAGCGGCTGTGGAACATCGCGTCGTCGACCTGGTGGACCAGGTGGCGTGCCGCCTCGTCGTGCTCGCCCAGCCGGGTGTGGGCCAGCACGAGCGCGCTCAACGGCAGCCCGACGGCCACGCCCCACGCCTGCGGCGTCAGGTGCCGCAGCGCCACGCCGGCCTGCTCGATCGAAGCCCTGAACTCCCCGCCGCGCAGCAGGAGCTCGGAGCGGACCGAGGCGATGATCGCCCGCAGGGCCGGGGTCTGGTGGCTCGAGGTCGCCGCGGCCAGCTTCCGGCACCAGTCGCAGGCCAGCGCGATCCTGCCCCCCTGCACGAGCACCACCAGCGCGAGCATCGTGGCTTCCTCACACCACATCGTGCCGCGGGTGCGGTACACGTCGCGCAGCGCCCGCTCGGCCTGCTCGACCGCCTTCGCGCTCTGGCCGCGCACCAGGACATCGGCCAGGTTCGCGGTCGTGTGCAGCCACGGGTCGCCCGACGACGTCGCGAAGCCGCCGGGCCGCGACCAGCGGGCCGAGCGCTGCGCACCGGCGGCCAGCGGCGGATGCGCGTAGCCCAGCCAGAGTTCGACGTCGCGCGACTCGACGGCCGGATCGTCCGGCTTCTGCCGTCGCGCCCGGCGCAGGTTGTCCAACACCTGCCGCGCCTCGTCGACGCGACCGTGCCAGAGCAGCCGCCGGACCAGCGCGGCCCGGTCCGAGCCGTCCAGCCTGCCCGCGTCGGCCGCCGCGGCCAGCGGGCCGAGGTGCGGCAGCACCGAGCCGGGACTCGTGCGCCACTCGGCCTCGGCCAACCGCGCGCGGATCGCGGCCCGCTCACTCTCCTGCCCGCACGATCCGTGCGCGAGTTCCAGGCACTCGATGGCGAGGCGCGGTTCCCCCTCCAGCAGCGCGACTTCCGCCGCTTCGCGCAGCACGTTGCGCGCCCAGCTCTCGGAGGCACCTTCGGCCTGGACGAGGTGGCGGGCCACCGCGGACACCGGCGATCCGCCTTCGTGCAGCAGCCGTGCGGCGCGGTGGTGCATCAGCGCCCGGTTCTGCGCGGTGGCCAGCACGGCCGCGACCGCCTGCGGGCTGCGGAACGCACCGTCCCGCAGCAGACCTGCCGCGGTCAGCGCCTGAAGCACGTGGCCGACGCGGTCCGCGTCGGACTCCGTCAGCGCGGCGACCGTCCCGGTCGTGGCGTCCTGGCCCAGCACGGCGACCGCACGCGCGACCTCGGACATGAACGGCCCGCCCCGTTGCAGGCAGCTCAGCAGCGCCAGGTCGTGATGCTGCGCGGTCCGGCCCGCCAGGTGGTCGTCGATCAGCGCGTGCAGCAGCAGCGGGTTTCCGCCGCTGGCGGCGGTGAAATCGGCGGTCAGCCGTTGCGCGGCGAGGTCGCCGGCCCGCTGCGAGACCACCTCGCCGACACCCGCCGCCGACAGCGGCGCGAGCTCGATCCGCCGGAAGTGCGGCTGCCGCACCAGTTCGGAGTGCAACGGCCAGGGCACGGCGGGCAGCCGGGTGTCGGCGGTGAGCACCACGAGCACCCTGGACGACTGCGAGCGGCGCAGCAGTTGCAGCAACCAGGTCGCCGATCCCTGGTCCATGTGGTGGGCGTCGTCGACGGCCAGCAGCAACGGCGTGTCCCGCGCGCGGTCGAGCACGGCCGAGCACAGCTCGCGGAACACGCGCAGCAGCTCGGAGGCGATCTCGTCGTGTTCGACCAGTGCGATGGCCGAGTCGAGCAGCCCGGCGTCCAGCAACCTGGTGTAGCGGTTGTCGATGCCGCGCACCAGCTGGCTGAGCACACCCCCGGGCAGCGTCCGCTCGGTCCGCGAGCAGTGCGCGGTCAGCGCGAGGAAGCCCGCACGCTGCGCCCGTTCGACGACGTTGCGCAGGAACTCGCTCTTGCCGCAGGCCATCGGCCCGTCCACGAGAGCGACCCGCCCCGCCGAGCCTGCGCTTTCCCGTTGCAACGAACCGACCACACGATTCTGCTCCTCGCGCTCGGCAAGAATCACCCGTTCCCCCTGTACGAGCTCCGGTTTCTCCGGTAGCGGCCATGCCGGAGGAGGTGCGCGCGATTTGCGCACGCGGCGCAGCGCACGACTCATCCCCAGCACAAAACTGGACGCACCCGCTCGAGAGTTCACGCATCGCCGATTCTGCGTCAACGTGATCCTGGTAACTTTCGCCCGTTTGGCGGCACGCATTTGCGCCCTGCCGCCGTCACGAAAAGTTAACTACCTCGTCCGGCTCTGTTCTGCCACCTTTATCGCCCGAGGCCACCACTATTTGTCAGGTGTACCGCCGCGACACTTCCACAATGAATTGAAAAAATCTTCGGGTTCCCGACCGAACACGCTGTGCGGTATAACTGCCTCGATCCCGCCCGGAGCACACCCGGCAATCTCCATCGCACACCTGGGGGCGCACCATGCCTGAATTGCTCTTGCTCAACGGCCCGAACCTGGGGATTCTCGGACGCCGCGAGCCCGATGTCTACGGCACGCAGACGCTGGACGACATCGCCGGCGCGGTCGCCCGCGAAGTCGCCGAGCAGGGGTGGGAGGTCCGGTCGGTGCAGCGCGACTGCGAAGGCGAGCTGATCCGGGCGATCCAGGACTCCTACGACACCGTGGGCGCGATCGTCAATCCGGGCGCGCTGATGATTGCCGGGTGGTCGCTGCGCGACGCGCTGGCCAACTATCCGCGTCCGTGGATCGAGGTGCACCTGTCCAACGTGTGGGCCCGCGAGAGTTTCCGGCACGAGTCGGTTATCGCGCCACTGGCCAGCGGTCTGATCGCGGGACTGGGCGGGTTCGGCTACCAACTCGCCGCGCGGGCACTGGTCGAAGTGGTGCAAAACCGGAGTTGAGCGGCTCGCGCCAGCACCGCTGCCCCGCCCGACCGGCCAGAACTCCCGGAGCCGACATGACCGACACGACGAATTGCACAACCGCCCCCGCCACGGCCCCGCCAGGCAGGGTGAAGACACTCCTGGGAACCGGAGTGGGCAATGCCCTGGAGTGGTACGACTGGGGAATCTACGCGATCTTCGTCCCCTACATCGCCACCCAGTTCTTCGACAACTCCGACCAGCTCTCGGCACTGCTGTCCGCACTGGCGGTTTTCGCGGTCGGATTCCTCGCCAGGCCCTTCGGCGGCTGGCTGTTCGGCCTCATCTCCGACCGGTGGGGCCGCCGCAACGCGATGACGCTGTCGGTCGCGGGCGCGGCGGGCGGCACCATCCTGATCGGCGTCTCGCCCGCCTACGCCGCGATCGGAGCGGGCGCGTCGGTGGTCCTGCTGTTCGCGCGCCTGGTGCAGGGCGTGGCGCACGGCGGTGAGCTGCCGTCGGCCCAGACCTACATCTCCGAGGTCGCGCCGGACCGGCATCGCGGGCTGTGGTCGAGCCTCATCTACTTCTCCGGCACCATCGGCCTGATCATGGGAACCGCGCTCGGCGCCGTGCTGACCACAGTGCTGACCGACCAGCAGATGAGCGCCTGGGGCTGGCGGATCCCGTTCCTGCTCGGCGGCGTGGTCGGGCTCTACGCCCTGGTCATGCGGCGCCGGATGGAGGAGAGCGCGGCCTTCCGGCGGCAGGCCACGCAGACCTCCGCCGCGGACCGGGAGCCGATGGGGCGCGCGATCCTGCGGTCCCGCAGGCAGGCGCTGCAGGTGATCGGCATGACCATCGGCCTCACCGTCGCCTTCTACGCCTGGGGAACCGCCGCGACGCAGTTCGCCATCAGCTCCCGCGGCGTCCCTCCCAGCGGTGCGCTGTGGGCCGGGGTGGCCGCACAGGTGGTGTTCATCGCCGTACTACCGCTGTGGGGCGCGCTGTCGGACCGGATCGGACGCAAGCCGGTGGCGCTGATCAGCATCATCGGGCTGGCGGTCGCGGGCTTCCCGCTCAACGCCCTGCTCGACAACAGCCCTTGGCGGCTGTTCGTCGCGATGTCGCTGGCGATGGTGCTGATGGCGGCCAGCGCGGCCATCATGCCCGCGATGTTCGCCGAGCTCTTCCCCACCCGCATCCGCACCGTCGGCGTCGCCGTGCCCTACTCCTCGGCGGTCGCGCTGTTCGGCGGCACGGCCCCGTACCTGCAGGCATGGCTGGAAACCTTCTCCGGACCGTGGTTCACCGGCTACGTGTCCCTGCTGCTGGTCGTGTCGGCCGCGACCCTGCTGTCGATGCCCGAGACCCGGGGAACGCCGCTTCGCTGAGACGGCGTCCGCACGGGCGCGGATCGAGCACGGCCGGGACGGGGAGTCTCGGCCGTGCCGCTTTCCAGGCCGGACGCGTCCAATCGGAGAACTCTCCGCAAAACCCTTGGAATCGGAGACACCTCCGCTTATAGTGGTGGGCAGTTGCCATGGCGCGGGCATCCGACCACGGAGCCGCGCGGTTTCACCCGCATCCGGAGGAGAGGTTCGACGATGGCCGATCTGCGTTTCGGCGTGGCAGTGGCACCGGTGGCCGCCGAACTCGACACGGTGGTCGGCCTCGCCAGATCGGCCGACGAGGCCGGGCTCGATCTGTTCGGGGTGCAGGACCACCCCTACGTCGCCGACTTCGTCGACACCCTGAGCCTGATCGGCCACCTGCTGGCCGCCACCCGGCAACTGCGCGTCTTCCCGGACGTGGCGAACCTGCCGCTGCGGACCCCCGCGCTGCTGGCCAAGCAGGCCGCCTCGCTGGACCTGCTGAGCGACGGGCGCTTCGAGCTCGGACTCGGGGCCGGCGCCAGCCAGCCGGCCGTCGGCGCGATGGGCGGACCGGTCCGCACACCCGGCCAGGCGTTGCGCGCGCTGGAGGAGGGCATCGCCGTCATCCGCGCGATGTGGAACGCCGGCCACGCGGTCCGCGCCGACGGCGAGCACTACCGGCTCGCCGGCATCCAGGCCGGGCCCGCGCCGGCGCACCAGGTCGGCATCTGGCTCGGATCGGTCGGCCCCCGCATGCTGGAGCTGACCGGACGCCTCGCCGACGGGTGGGCCGCGCCCATCGCGCCGTACCTGCCCTACGAGCACTGGCCCGCCGCGATGGCGGCCATCGACGCCGCTGCCCGCGACGCCGGTCGCGAACCGTCCGATGTCGTGCGCGTCGCCCACCTGGTCGGCACCATCACCGAGGCGCGCACCGGCCAGGCCACCACGCACGCCGGGTTGCGGGGTTCCGCGCCGATCCAGGCCGACGCCGGGCAGTGGGCGGAACTCATCCGCAGCCTCGCCGAGGACGTCGGCTACGACACCTTCGTCTTCTGCCCCGCCGAAGCCACCCCTATCCAGCTCGACCGGTGGGCGCGGGCGATCGTGCCTGCGGTCCGCGGCAGCCGGAACTCGTGAGCAGGCAACGAAAGGACACGGGAGGAATCCGAACCACCATGCCCAACAACGACAACTCGGAGTCCAGCAGCGCCGCGCAGGCCCGGACCCGGAAGGGCCCCTGGGGCGACGACCCGCTGCGGACCGCCGAGCGCCCCCACCTCCCCAAGCCGCAGGGGTCTCCGCCCGCGCGGCAGATCGGTGGCAGCGGCAGCCGCCTGGTGCTCATCCACGACCACCTGCGCCAGGAGATGAAGCAGCTGCGCGAGGCGGTCGCCCGGGTCGCCGACGGCACCAGCGACGCGGCCACCGCGCGCTCGGCGATCAGCAACCTGACCATGCAGCGCAACTACCGGAACCTGGGAAGCTTCTGCGGCTCGTACTGCCGCATCCTCACCCTGCACCACACCATCGAGGACAGGGCGCTGTTCCCGGAGATCGCGATGGCCGACCAGTCCGTCGAGCCGGTCGTCAAGCGGCTCGACTGGGAGCACGAGGTCATCGCCGAGGTCTGCACCGCGCTGGACACGACGCTGATGGCACTGATCAACGGCGAAGGCACCATCGCCGACGTGCAGGAGATCGTGGAGACCCTCGACCAGGTGCTGAGCTCGCACCTGGACTACGAGGAGGACGAGCTCGTCGGACCGATCAGCCGGCTCAACATCACCGTGTGACGCCCCGGCGCAGCGCGGCGGGGAGCCGGTCGCTCCCGCCGCGCGCCCCGGGCGCACAACGAAACCCCCAGCCATCAAGGAAAGGAGCCGGGCATGACCGGTGTTCGGGAGATGACCATCGGCGTGCTCGGTGGTACCGGGGCGCAGGGCAAGGGGCTGGCGATCCGGTGGGCCAGGGCTGGCCTGAAGGTCGTGATCGGCTCGCGCAGCTCCGAGCGCGCCCAGCAGGCGGCGGCCGAGATCGCCGGAGTCGCGGGTGGTGACGTGACCGGCCAGGACAACCCTGGTGCGGCGGCGGTGTCCGACATCGTGCTGCTGGCGCTGCCCTGGGACGGCCATGCCGAGACGCTGACCGCGTTGCGCGGTGAGCTGGCGGGCAAGATCGTGATCGACTGCGTGAACCCGCTCGGGTTCGACAAGCAGGGCCCCTACGCCCTGGAAGTGCCTGAGGGCAGCGCGGCGCAGCAGGCCGAGCGCTTGCTGCCGGACTCGCGGGTCACCGCGGCGTTCCACCACGTCTCCGCGGTGACCCTGGCCGACCTGGATGTCGCCGAGGTCGACCTGGACGTGCTTGTCCTCGGCGACGACCGGGAAGCCACCGACGTGGTCCGGGAGCTGGCGGGGATGATTCCCGGCGTGCGCGGTGTCTACGGTGGACGGTTGCGCAACGCCCACCAGGTCGAGGCGTTGACGGCGAACCTGATCGCGATCAACCGCCGCTACAAGGCCCACGCCGGTCTGCGCATCACCGACATCTGACGGCGGTCACAGGCCGCGACAACTCGCAGCCGGTCACGCGGCGAAGCGGGGCGAGCGGCCGGGCCCGCGGTCACCGGACCGCGGGCACCCGCCACCCGCTGCCCGCATTCATGCCTTCTGCCCGGACTTCTTCGCCGTCTTGCAGTCGCCGCACGTCACGCCGCCGAAGAAGAACGGCTCCCTGAACGTGCCCGGACCGAACTTCTTGCCGCACAGCGACAACGCCCGCCCGTCCCACAACGACACCTTGCCGCTGTGAGTGATCCCGTCGTGCAAAACCTCGGTGCGCATGGCTTCCCCTCAGTCGATGTCCCGTGGTCGAGTACAGACTGGCGCAGGACACCGACAATCACCGGCATCCGGCCGGTCACGGGCCGCTGTGGATCAGCGGCGCCCACAGGTCGGGCCGGTCGGGATGGGCCTCGCGGAGTCCGCGGGTGACGTGGTGCAGTGCGGTCGCGGCGTCGTCGGCGGTGCTACGGCCAGGCAGCCTGCGGTAGAGGTCGTGGGCCGCCACCGCGGCGACGCGGTCGTCGAGCGGCCACAGGCTGGCGATGACGTGGCGGAAACCGGCCAGTTGGAAGGCCGAGGCCAGGTGCAGCGACTCGTCGGCGTGCCGGGCTCCGTGGTGGGCGGTCGAGCAGGCGGACAGGTAGGCGAGTTCGGCCTGGTCGAGCCGCAGCCTGCTGATCTCCGGCAGGGTCAGGGTGTCGTCGTGCAGCCGGAGCCCGCCGCGCGAGGGCTCGGCCAGGTCCGCGGTGGCGTGGCAGGCGAAATGCGCCCAGGTGGCCTCGCTCATGGCTGCCAGCACCCGGTCCTTGGTGGCGTGGCGGTCGGTCAGCGGCGCGATGCCGTCGTGCGCGGCGTGCAGATGGGCCGCTTCGACGGCGGTTCCGGGCAGGTCTGGCAGGCCGGGGGTGTGCTCGAGCGCGACGGTGAGCTGGTGCCGTCTGGTCGCGGGCGGGCGGGTGCGGGTGCGCGCCAGTGCCCGCAGCGTCGGCGTGTAGCTGGAGACGACGGCGTCGAGAGCGCCCGGCCTGCCCGGATGCCCCGCGGCGTGCAGCGGGAACAGCCCGAGCAGGCCGGTGGGCATCCACCACACGCGCGGTCCGGAGTCCGCGTGCGGGAATGCCTGCGGTAAGGCGTCCAGCGTCGGAGCGACGACGGTGTCCCACAGCCAGGCCAGGATTTCCGGGAGGACCCGCCTCTTCTTCAGGGCAGCCGTCAGCCTGCGGGTGTCGTGCGTTGCGTCCAGGAGCGCGTTCGCGCACGTGTTGACGTCGGAGAAGGCGAGCTGCGGCAGGGGCACCAGAACCGGGTCGCCGATGGCGGTGACGATGACGGCGTCTCCGCGCTGCCGGCCCGCGTTGACCAGGAGCACCGCACCACCGGCCGTCGCAGGCCGCAGGTCGGACAGCCGGGGCGGAAGCAGGAACCGCTCGTGCCCGGGCATGTCGCGGATGCGCGCGACCAGGGCGTCGTGCTGCTCCCACGACTTCCTGCGGTCCTCGATCCGGTCGGCGTCGCCGGCAGAGCCGTGAGGTGTGGTGAGCCGGTCGCGCAACCGCCCGAACCGCGCTGCGAGCTCGGGATGCGACTGTTCGAGCTCGGTGAGATCGGTGCGGGAGTCCATCTGCGCCGCGAGCAGCACGCCTCTGCCCAGTTCGGCGATCCGCACCGCGCCGGTGACATCGCCGAGAGCGCAGTGGGCGGCCACGGCCTGACCGACGAGCCCGGCGTACCGGCCGATCCGGTATTCCTGGTCGGCCCAACCGGATTCCCGGGGCGGGACCGACGGCAGCAGGCGTACCGCCCCGTCCAGCAGGTCGGCGGCGAGTTCGTGCTCGCCCATCTCGGTCGCGAGCGAACCCACCACGTACCGGGCCTCGACCTGGTCGCCCGGCGACGCCACAGCGGCGTTGACGGCGCGGTCGGCGAGAGCCCGCAGCGCCTCGGGATCGATGGTCTCCGCGTCGGCGGTGAACCGGGAGCGGTAGGCCCGGCCCAGGTTGGACACCCGCCCCGCCGCGCTGGGGTCGTCGCCGGAGGTCGCCGCCAACGCACGCTCGCCGAGCTCGATCGCGCACTCCAGGTCGTCCCGCGCACCGGTCAGCCCGAACCGCAGCCCGTACCCGAGGCCGAGGTTGGCCAGGCACGTGGCCGAACCCGCGTGGTCCCCGGGGGTCAGTCGCACCGCTCTTTCACCGACCTCGATGGCCCGTTCGAGGTCGGCCGGTGATCCCGTTCGCCCGAACCGCAACTGGTAGGCGGGGCCGAGGTTGGCCAGCGGCACGGCGAGCCTCGGATCGTCCTCGGGGATCGCCGCCGCCCGCTCACCGGTCTCGATCGCGCGTTCCAGGTCGGACAGCTCTCCCCTGCGCTCGAACAGTTCTCGGTGGGCGACGCTGAGCTGGCCCAGCGTGATGAGCACCCCGACGTGGTCCTGCGGGGAGCCCGCGACCGCCCTCTCGCCGAGTTCGATCGCCCGCTCCAGATCGGCCAGCACCCCGGTGCGCTGGTACCGGGTCCGGTAGGCGACGGCGAGGTGCGACAGCGCCTCGACGCGGAGGGGGTGGCCGTCGGCCTTCGCCGCCGCCGCGCTCCCGGCCAGCTCGAACGCCCGTTCCAGGTCGGCCGGGTCCCCCAGCCGTCCGTGGCGCCGCTGGTAGGCGATGCTGAGGTTCGCCTGCCGACCTGCTTTCCGGGGGTCGCCGTCGGGGGTGATCCCCACCGCTCGCTCGCCGTGCGCGATGGCATCGCCGAGATCGTCGAGCGTGCCGGTGCTCTCGAAGCGCTTCCGGTAGGCCAGCCCCAGGTGGTCCAGGGCGATGGCGTGGTCGCGGTGGCCTTCGGGTGTCAGTCCCAGCACCCGCTCGGCGTACTCGATCGACCGCTCCAGATCGGCGATCTCTCCGGTGTGCTCGAACCGCTCTCGGTGAGCGATGTCGAGCAGCGCGAGGGCGCGGGCCCGGTCGTCGGCCGGTTCTGCGCTCAGCGCTCGCTCACCCAGCTCGATCACGCGGTCGATGTCGGCCCGCGACCCGGTCCTTTCGAACCTGCGCAGGTAGGAGCCGCCGGTGTTGTACAACGAGGCGGCGAGCTCGTCGTGCGGGGTGATCGCCAATGCCTCCTCTCCGAGCTCGATCGCCCGCTCGACGTCGGCGAGGTCCTCGGCGCTCTCGTAGCGGTCGCGGTAGGTGCCGCCCAGGTTGCGGACGAAGGCGTAGCGGTCCGGGTCGTCGCCGGCGGTGAGCGCGAGGCACTGCTCGCCGAGCTCGACCGCCCGGTCCAGGTCCGCGGGATGGTCGGTGGCGCCATGCCGGTCCCGGTAGGCGGCGCCGAGGTTGGACAGCTGCCGCGCCTTCTCCGGGTGGTCGTCGGCGGTGGCGGCCACTGCCCGCTCGCCGAACTCGATGGCCAGCTCCAGGTCCTCCGGGGCGCGGTCGCGCCGGTAGCGCTGGTGGCAGGCGAGCCCGAGGTCGTCCATGCGCCGGTCCAGCTCGGGATGCTCCGGCGGAGTGGCCGTCGCGGCCGCGGTCAGCAGCAGGATCCCGGCGTCGAGCAGCGACGGGTCGGACGTGCCCTGCGCGGCACGCAGCAGGTCGCGGGCGAGACCGGTCTGGGCGTCGGGATCGGCGCCGGGGCCGAGGATCTTGTGCAGGGGCCGCGGAATCGGGGCCGGGGTGCCTGCGAGCCCGGCGAGGAAGTCCACGCAACGGGCGAGTTCGGAGATCCGCGTGCCGTCCGACAACGCCTCGAAGCGCGAGAAGTGCAGCCATCCCAAGACGTGGCAGGCGTGGGCGAGCCGCCCGAGCGCCTCAGGACCGGGCTGCCCGGTATTGGGCTGCCCGGTGTCGGGAAGCTCCGCGCCGTCCGGCTGCGCGGCCTCCCACAACTGGTCGGCCTCCCGCAACGCCCGCTCGCCGAGGACGGCTCTGCTGATCCGCCAGCGCTGGAACCTGGTCACCCGAGCGGAAACCCGGCGCACCAGAACCTCGAACGGGTCCTGCGGAACCGGCGCCGCCGGGCGCCGCCTCAAGCCCCTGAACACGTTCGGCCACCCCCGGTGCGTGCCTGGGTTCGCTACGCTGCGGACACAGCCGATCATTCCACGCGATGTCGCGCGGTGCGGCCGAAAACCGACCGAGGAGTGCGGAGAAGTGGATCCTGCCGAGCGCGATGCGCTGACGACCTTCTGCGACGAACTCCCCGGCCTGCGGGAGGAATGCGCGCGCCACCCCGGCGACCGGCTCCGCCTGGTGGACAGGATCGCGGTCGAGGCCAGGGCGCGGCGCCCCATCCTCGGCCTGCTGGCGGAGCTGCTGGGCACCAGCCGGGCGGAGGCCGCCCGGGCACTGGGCTCGGCACTGCCGGGTACGGGCCCGGGACAGGCCGACGAGGAGCTGTTCGGCTGCCCCGACCGCGCCTGCGACCGCGTCCGCGAGACACCGCCGGCCGGACCGATCCCCCGCTGCCCGGTCACCGGGCGTCCGATGAGCCGGCGCTGAGGCATGGGCAAGTTCTTCGAGCAGCTCGCGACCAAGCTGGCCGACCGGTGGGCGAGCCTGCTGCTGCTTCCCGGCGCGCTGCTGGCCGCCGCCACCGCGATCGGCGTGCAGCTCGGGCAGCGGCAGGCAGTGGACCCGCTGGCGTTGCGGCGAGCCGTCGCGACGGCCTGGGGCGTGGTCGCAGGCCAGCCTGCGGCCACCCAGGTGGTGCTGGCCCTCGCGTTCCTGCTGTCCGCGGCCGGGGCCGGCCTCGCGGTGCAGGCGCTGGCCGGCGTGACCCGGCTGGTCTGGCTCGGCCGGTGGCCCGCACCGCTGCGGCCGGTCGCCCGCTGGCGCGCGGGCCGCAGGCGGGCGCGCTGGTACCGCCACGTGCGTCAGCGGCGGGAGCTGGAACGCGCCCACCCGCGTGAGTACCGCACCGCCGACGAGCAGCTCTCGGTCGACCGGGCCGCCGAGCGCGTCAACCGCCTCGCCCTGGCCGAGCCGGGCAGGCCGACGTGGATGGGCGACCGCATGCACGCCCTCGAACGGGTCGCCCAGGACCGCTACGGGCTGGACCTGGCCTTCGCCTGGCCGCGGCTGTGGCTGGTGCTGCCCGACAACACCCGCGCCGAGATCACCGCCGCGCACGCCGCGTTCGCGGCCGCGGTCGCGACCGGCACCTGGGCCTGGCCCTACCTGGTTCTCGGCGCGCTGTGGTGGCCGGCGCTGCTGGTCGCGGCGAGCATCGGCATCACGGGGTGGGTGCAGGCGCGCAGCGCGACCACCGACCTCACCGCCCTTTCCGAGGCCGCGCTCGACCTGCACGGCCGCACCCTCGCGATCGAGCTCGGCGCCGCGGGCCCGGACACCTGCGGACCGCTCACGGCCGACGAGGGCGCGCGGATCACCGCGCTGGTCCGAAAAGGCCGCTGACCGCCACGAACGCAGCGATCCCACCGATGGCGACTGTCCGCAACGGTGCAGTCACCACCCGTGTCCCACCGGAGTGCGAACCCCGCCTCGCGAGGAACCTACAGTCGGCCGCAGGCGCGGGTCGCGACGGCGGGGCCCGTGCCGGGACGCACGGCAGACCGCGAGTCGGGAACGGGAATGACGGCGATGCGCAAGGTGAAGGACCTGACCGGGCCGGGCCGCACGGACCACTTCGGCGTCGGCGGCACCGACCTCGGGGTCACGGCGGTCGCGCCGGACGGCCGGCTGGTGTCGGTGTTCGGTGACACCTTCGAACGGGCCGGTGTGGGCGGGCGCGGCTGGCGGTCGCCGGTCGTGCTCTTCGGGGATCCGGCGACAGCCCGCACCGGTGTGGAGTGGACCGGATCGATCGGCGCCGGTGCCTACGCCGCACAGGCGCTGCCCTACCACCACGACTCGGTGATCAACGGCCTGCACGTCAGCACCGTGATCCCCACCGACGTCATCACCATCGGCGACACGATGTACCTGCACGTGATGGTGTGCCATGGAATCGGCAACGTGCACTGGACCGAGGTGCACCGCTCGACCGACAACGGCGAGACCTGGCAGCACACCGGCGCGACGTGGCCCGGCGACCACCACGGCGGGCTGTTCCAGATGCTCACCTGGGCGCCGGGGAACGACGGCTACGTCTACGCCTTCTCGACCGGTTTCCAGCGCAACCAGGGGTTGATCCTGCACCGCGTCCCGGCCGACCGGGTGGCCGATCCGGGCGCGTGGGAAGGCTGGGGCTTCCGGGACGGCGCGTGGGCGTGGGGCCACCCGCCCACGATCGCCCTGACCGGCGCGTACGGCGAGCTCTGCCTGCGCCCCGTCGGCGGCCGGTGGCTGCTGTCGTTCTTCGACGCGGGCAACTACCGCATCGACGTGATGAACCTGGCACTGCCCACGTCGAACCTCTACGAAGCGGCGCGCGCCACGGTGCTGCACGGGACGGCGTGGGACCGCGAGGACCACGCGTGCGGGCACGTCGCCCAGCTCTACGGCGGCTACATCGTGCCCGGCTCCACCATCGAGGACCTGCACCTGGTGGTCAGCCAGTGGAACACGGAGCGGAACTGGCCGTACCGGGCGATGCAGTTCGCCGGGAGCGCCCCCGCTGCCGCCGACTGACCGCTCGTTCGGCTCCTACTGCCCGGATGCCTCCGGGTACAGGGCGCGGCGCAGGACCACGTGGGTTTCGGCGGCCTGGCGGCGCGACACCTGCGCACCCGCGATGATCGCGGACCGGTGGAACGTGCCGGGGAACAGGTGCAGCTCGACGGACACGCCGGCTCGCAGCAGCGCGGACGCGTAGGCGATCCCCTCGTCGCGCAACGGATCGTTCTCGTACACCGACACGTAGGCCGGGGGCAGTCCGGAGAGGTCGTCCGCGCGCGCGGGCGCCGCGTACGCGGGTACCTGCCCGTCGCAGCCGGCGAGGTAGTGCCGCCAGCTCAGCTCCGCGTCGGCGCGGTTCCACAGCGGGGTGTCGTCGAACGTGCGTGCCGACGGCGTCTCCAGCCGGTCGTCGACCTCGGGGGCGTCGAGGAGCTGGAACCCGATCGGCGGGCCGCCCCGGTCGCGCATCAGCAGCGCGAGCGCCGCGGCGAGCCCGCCGCCCGCGCTCATCCCGTACACGCCGATCCGGGCGGTGTCGATCCCTTCGGCGTCGGCGATCCAGCGCAGCGCCGCCTCGCTGTCCCGCAGCGCGGCCGGATACGGGTGCTCGGGGGCCAGCCGGTAGCCGACCGCGACGACGACCGCGGGCAGCCCGGTGCACAGGGCCACCGACTGCGGGGTGGTCGATTCCAGGCTCCCCATGACGAATCCGCCACCGTGCAGCAGGAGTACAGCGGGCAGCGGCCCGGCGGCGTCGAGCGGCCTGCACACCCGGATCGGCACCGAGGCGCCGTCAGCGGCGCGAACCGACTTGTCGATGATGCCGAGCCCCTCGGTCGCGGGCACCTCGGCGCGCGCGGCGAGCTGCGCCATCCGGACCCGTGCCCCGGCGAGATCGTGGATGTGCAGATCCGGTATCGCCGGCAGCGCCGCCGCCAGCTCGGGGTCGAGATGCATGTGTGGCCCCCGTCCGCCGAATCCGGGCCCCGGTCCAGCGACCCCGCGCCCGGTCCACCGACTTCGTGCCACCGTCCCACCGCGGGCCCGGGCCCGCCACCGAGGGCAGGACCTCGGGCTCGCCCGGAGCCCTGGCGGGGAACGGATGTGTACCCCTACCCGCCGGTGATGTTGTTCTCCGCGATGATCTTCGTCGGGGATACCCGGACCACCATGCTGCCCTCGCCCGCGTTCAACCTGCCGTACTCATCGGCCTTCTCCGCACCGACGTACCTCGCGGCGTTGCGGGTCGACCAGCGCAGCACCTCGTCCGGGTCCTCCGTCGTCGTGGCCCGCCCCTCGATCACCACGAACGCGAACGGCGGCGTCTCGTCGTCGACGCAGAGCGCGACCCGGCCGTCGCGCAGCACGGCGCGCCCCTTGGCCGAGTGCTTGCCGGTGGTGATCACCAGGTCGTCGCCGTCCAGCACGAACCACACCGGGACGACGTGCGGACCTCCGTTCTCGCGCACCGTTGCGATCTTGGCCGTGCGGGTTCCCTCCATGAGGAACCGCCGGCGTTCGTCTGCGGTCATCTGCGGCATGCTCGACTCCCTCGGCGCGTGCGGCGGTGTGCCCGAACTGTCCGTCGGCGCCGTCACACCGGCAACACGAGACGGCGAGGAGCGCGGATCGCCGGTTCGGCTGTGACCCGCGGCACTCCGCAAAGCGGTCGCGGCCGTCGCGAGCAGGCGTGTGAGGTAGGTCAACGCCGCGCGAGGAACATCGCCCCGAGGTCGGCTCGTTGTCCCCTCGAACGATTGAGCCCCCGGCGAAGCGCGCCGCGCCGCCCGTGCCCCGGCTGGAGTTCCGGCCGCGGGCGGGCCGACCGGGAGCGGCACCACCCGCGGTGCCCAGCGCTCAGGTGAAACGTGATGTCGGTACTGGACCCACGTCCGGCGTGTGTCCCGCGAGAGGAGGCGGCAAAGAGGATGGAACGCGACACGACGAACTGGCGGGACCAGGCCGCCTGCCTGGACGAGGACCCCGAGCTGTTCTTCCCGGTGTCCGAGGTGGGCCCGGGCGCCAGGCAGGCCTCGGCGGCCAAGGCCGTGTGCGCACGTTGTCCGGTGCGCTCCGAGTGCCTGGACTACGCCCTGGAGAACGGCTTGGACCACGGCGTCTTCGGTGGGATGACCGACCGCGAGCGGCGCGCGCTGTCCCGCAGGTCGTCGAACCAGGCCGCCTGACGGGATTTCCCGCACCGCGCGGCCCAGGCCGTCAACGACGCGTCCACTGCGGTCAACGACCCGGCCCGGCGATCGGTCGTCCGTCCACTCGCGATCAGCGACCCGTCCACTGTGGAGGCCGCTTCTCGGCGAAGGCGCGCGGTCCCTCCCGGGCGTCCTCCGACGCGAGCATCGCGCGGTAGTTCGGCAACCCGCCGCCGCGGAGCAGCCGGTACCCGGACTCGACGTCGAGCGCCGCGGTCTCGCGCAGGATCTCCTTGACCGCCGCGACGGCCAGCGGCGCACCGGCACGGATGCGGTGCGCCAGCGCGGCGGCCTCGGCCGGCAGCTCCGAGGCGGGAACGACGCTGGTGACCAGACCCCACCGATGCCCCTCCGCGGCGGTCATCCGCCTGCCGGTCAGCAGCATTTCGGCCGCCACCGCGCGCGGCAGGCGCTCGGGCAGCCGCAGTACGCCGCCCGAGTCGGCGACCATCCCGAGGGTGACCTCGGTGAGCGCGAACTCAGCGTGCTCGGCGGCGACCACCAGGTCGGCCGCCAGCGCGAGCTCGAACCCACCGCCCAGCGCCAGCCCGTTGACCGCCGCGATCACGGGCTTGTCCAGGTCGAAGAACTCGGTCAGTCCGGCGAAGCCGCCCGGCCCGTGGTCGGCGTCGATCTCTTCGCCCGCCTTCAGGTCCCAGCCCGCCGAGAAGAAGCGCTCGCCCGCCCCGGTCACCACCGCCACGCGCAACGAGTCGTCGTCGCGCAGCCGGACGAACGCCTCGTGCAGCGCGCGGCTCGTGGCCACGTCGATGGCGTTGGCCTTCGGGCGGTCCAGCGTCACGGTCAGCACGCCGCCGTCGGCATCAGTGCGCACCGCCTCGGTCATGTTTTGCCTCCTCGTCGTCGCCGGATGAGCACGTCCACCGCCGCGGTGCCCTCCGGCAGGGCCAGCAGCGGGTTCACGTCGAGTTCGACCAGGTCGTCGCCGGCGCTTGCGTAGTCGGCGATCGCGCCGACCGCGTCGACGACCGCGTCCACGTCGGCGCCCGGACCGCGGAAACCAGCCAGCAGCGGCCAGATCCGCAGCCCGCGCAACGCGTCGCGGACGTCGGAGGGGGAGGCCGGCAGCAGCAGCGTGACCGCATCGCCGACCAGCTCCACCAGGACACCTCCGGCGCCGAGGGTCAACGCCAGCCCGAAGCGCGGATCGCGCCGCACTCCGACGATCAGCTCCGCGACCGCGCCGCCGACCATGCGCTCCACCAGAAAGCGGTCCGCGACGCCGCCCATGCCCGCGACCGCCTCCCGCACCTGGTGCTCGTCGGTCAGCCCGACCCGGACACCACCGACGTCGCTCTTGTGCGCGATCCCCAACGCCTTGACCACCACCGGGAACCCCAGCCCGGACGCGGCGGCCGCGGCATCGCGGGCACCGGTCACGACCCCCGGGGGCACCGGGAGCCCGTGCTCGGCCAGCGCCCTCTTGCCCGACCACTCGTCGAGCAGGTGCACCACGCCGTCGGAGCCGGCCGGTTCCACCGGAAAGACCGTCCGCACCGGCAGAATCCGCTCCACCGCGCCCTGGGCCGCGCCGATCCGCGCCGCGGCGCCGATCGCGTCCAGGCAGTCGGCAACACCCTGCATCGGGGCGATGCCCTCGCCGAGGAGCCGGTCCCCCACCGCCTCGGGCATGCCCTCGGGCAGCCAGCTCACCACGCAGGCGGACGCCCCGGTTCGGCGGTGTGCCTCGACGTAGGCGTCCGCGGTGATCGACCACGACGCGTCCGAGCAGCGGTCCTCGCGCGGGAAGTCGAGCATCAGCAGGTGGGTGTCGAAGCCCGCGCCGAGGAACGCCGTGAAGCACTCGGTCAGCTCTTCCGGCCGCCCCCAGACGTAGGTGTGGTAGTCGAGCGGGTTCGCCACCGCGACCCGGTCGCCCAGGACTCGCCGCAGCCGCCTGCCGACCACCTCCGGGAACTCCGGCAGCGGCAGTCCGCGCTCGTCGGCCAGGTCGGCCACCAGCGCGGCCTCTCCCCCGGAGCAGCTGGCTGAGGCGAAGCGGGTTCCCGCCAGGGCGCCGTGGACGTGGAGGAACTTCAGCGTCTCCACGAACGCGCCGATCTCGTGCACCCTGGCCATGCCGCACCGCCGGAACAACGCGTCGCAGAGCACGTCCGGACCCGCGAGCGAGCTCGTGTGGCTGAGGTTGGCCCGCGCGCCCAGCTCGGAGCTGCCGGACTTGAGCACCACGACCGGAACCCGCCTGCGCAGCGCTTCCAGCGCCACCTCGGCCAGGCCCGGGGCGTCGTCGATGCCTTCCAGGTGCAGGCCGATCGCGGTGATCCGCGGGTCCTCCAGCATCGCCGCGACGAGGTCGGCCACCCCGGTCACGGCCGCGTTTCCGAGGGTGACCAGCTGGGCCAGCGGCAGCGAACGCCGCTGCATGGTCAGGTTCTGGCCGATGTTGCCGCTCTGGGTGATCACCGCGACGCCGCTGTCCACCCGTAGGCCGCCGTGCTGGTCCGGCCACAGCGCAACGCCGTCGAGGTAGTTCAGCGTGCCGATGCAGTTCGGCCCGATCAGCGGCATCGTCCCCGCGGCCGCCACGAGGGACTGCTGCAACGCCGCTCCCCCGTGCTCGGCGAACCCCGAGGCGTGGCAGACCGCGCCACCGCAACCGAGGGCGGCCAGCTCGGCCACCACCTGGACCGTCGCCTGGCCGGGCACCGCGACGAACGCGGCGTCGGGCACGCCGGGCAGCGACGCGACGTCCGGGTGACAGTCGAGTCCCGCGATCTCGGTCCGCCGCGGGTGCACCGGCCAGATCTCACCGCCGAACCCGATCCGGCGGCACTGCCGCACCGCCTCGGCCGCGGCCTCGCCGCCGACGACGGCGACGCGCTCGGGTGCGAGCAGCCTGCGCAGGTCCCCGTGCGCGGCCACGCTCAGGCTCCCAGCGGACGCAGCATCGACCGGGAGATGATGTGGCGCTGGATCTCGCTGGTACCGTCCCAGATCCGCTCGACCCGGGCGTCCCGCCAGAACCGCTCGACCGGCAGCTCCGCCATCAGGCCCATGCCGCCGAAGATCTGCACCGCGCGGTCGGTGATGCGCCCGAGCGCCTCGGAGGCGAACAGCTTGGCCATCGCGGCGTCCCGGTCGGTCATCGCGTCCTGGTCGAGCTTCCAGGCCGCGCGCAGGGTGAGCAGCTCCGCGGCGTCGAGCTCGGTGGCCATGTCGGCGAGCTGGAAACCGACGCCCTGGAAGCGCCCGACCGGCTGACCGAACTGCTCGCGCCGCGCCGCCCACTCGGTTGCCAGCTCCAGGACCCGCCTGCCCCGGCCCACGCTGGTGGCCGCGACACTCAGCCTGCTGGCGCCCAGCCACTGCCCCATCAGCTCGAACCCGCGCCCCTCTTCGCCCAGCCGCTGGCCCGCGGGGACCCGGCAGTCCTCGAAGGACAGCTCGCACTGGTGGTAGCCGCGGTGCGACACGCAGGCCGAGCCGCGCCGGACGGTGAGCCCGGGGGTGTCCAGGTCGACCAGGAAAGCGGTGATCAGGTTCTTCTCACCGCGCGGCGTCTGCTCGGTTCCGGTGGCGGCGAACAGGATGACGAAGTCCGCGGCGTCGGCGTGGCTGATGAAGTGCTTGGTGCCGTTGAGCACGTAGTCGTCACCGTCGCGGACCGCGCGCGTGGTCATGGACCGCACGTCCGATCCCGCGCCGGGCTCGGTCATGGCAAGGCAGTCGTGGCGTTCACCGCGGATGGCGGGCAGCAGGTAGCGCTCGCGCTGCTCGCCCTCGCACGCCTGCAGGATGTTGCTCGGCCGGGCGACCAGCATCTGCAACGCGTAGCCGGCGCGGCCGAGCTCGCGCTCCACCAACGCCATGCCGACGGCGTCGAGTCCGCCGCCGCCGAGCTCCTCGGGCATGTTCGCCGCGTACAGGCCTGCCGCCAGCGCGCGGTCGCGGATCTGCTCGGCGAGCCCGGGCGGCACCTCGTCGAGCCGCTCCACCTCGTCTTCGTACGGGTCGAGCTCGGTGGCCACGAACCTGCGGACGGTGTCGACGATCAGGCGGTGCTCGTCGGTGAGTTCGAAGTCCACGATCACTCCTCTCGCTTGATCCCCATCGGGCGGCCCACGACCTCGGGCACGGGGAGAACGGCGTGCGCGCGGTGCACGGCGGTCAGGCGTTCCCGCAGGTCCTCGGGCATCTCGCAGGCACGGCCCCGGTGCGTGTCGACGTGCACGAGCATCTGCTCGGCCGTCGCCAGCAGGACGCCGGTGCCCTCGTGGTGCATCTCGTGGAAGACGTGGACCCGCTTCGCGTCGTGGTCGAGCACCCGCAGGGTCAGCGCCAGCGGCTCGCCTTCGGTGACCTCGCGGCGGTTGTGCAGGTGGGTCTGCACCGTGTACAGCGACCGGCCCGCGGCCCGGTACCGCTCGTCGATTCCGACGTAGCGGAAGAACGCGTCGGCGTTGTCGCCGAAGACCAGCAGGTAGCAGGACTCGCTCAGGTGGCCGTTGTAGTCGACCCACCGCGGGCTCACCGGTGTGCGGTGCAGCCGCAGCGGCGCGGGGATCTCGGCGTCGGGGTCCCACTGGCGGTGCCCGCTGCCTTCGTATGGAGTGACCACTCGGTCCATATGTGTCTCACAATGTGCGTTGATTGTTCGCATTGCGCGACGGTGACCGTAGGCTCGGCAATCGCGTCGCGTCAAGGAGGCTCAGTCGGGCGGACTAGGCTGGCTCCCATGCGCACCAACGCGGCCGAAACCCGGAACGACCAGGACCCGTCCCGCGCGCCGACCGGCCGCGTGCAGTCGCTGGACCGGGCCGCGGCGCTGCTCAACGCCATCTCGGCGGGCGCGCCGGAAGGCCGCTCGGCGGCGGAGCTGGCGGTGGAGTGCGGGCTCAACCGGGCCACCGCGTGGCGGCTGCTGGCGACCCTCGAACACCACTCGATGGTCGAACGCGACCCGGCGACCAACCGCTACTCGATCGGCTTCGCCATCGCCAGGATGGCCACCTCCGCGGGCGTCGAGGGCCTGGTGCGGCGTTCCCACGGCGTCCTGGAGCGGTTGTGCGGGCAGACCGGCGAGACCGCGAACCTCGCGGTGCCGCAACGACTCGGACTGACCTATGTGGACGAGGTGATCCCGCCCGTGGTGCTCAGCGCACGGTGGCTGGGCAGGCAGGTCCCGATCCACGCGACCTCGGCGGGCAAGGCCCTGCTGGCCTGGCTGCCGGAGGAGGAGGTCGAGGCGATGCTCGCGCAGCCGCTGCCGGAGTACACCGGGACCACCCGCACCGACCGGACCGCGCTGCGGGCCGAGCTGGCCGAGGTCCGCGCGAACGGCTACGCCGTCAGCGTGGGCGAGCTCGAACCGCACCTCTACGGGGTCGCCGCGCCGGTGCTCGACGACCACCGGCGCCCGTTCGCCATCGTCAGCATCTGGGGCCCGCAGGACCGCGTGCCGCGGCCCCGGTTCCCCGAGCTCGGCGAGCGCGCGCAGCGGGCGGCGGCCGAGATCGCCGCCGCCATGTCGACCGCCTGACCCGGGCCCTGCCCGCCCGCTGCTCCCCGGCTCCCCCGGCGCCACTCACGGCGTAGCGCCGGAACCGCGACGAACGATCGCAGGTGGGTCGAGCGGCTCTGGAGGACTGGATGCGGTACAGGGCAATCGGTGCGCGAGGAGTACCGCGCCGCCACCCTGGACCACCAGAACGACCTGGCCGACCGGGGACGCAGGCGCATCCGCTGCCCGGTCCTCGCCTTGTGGATGCGATTCGCAGGCGTCGTTCTGGCGAGACCTCCGGGCAGCTACTACTGTTACACAGTGTGATCAAACCGCGACCGATGCTCGTCGGTTCGCGGTGGTCGTCTGGCGCTGAAGCAGTGCGGTTCGACCACGAGGGGTAGCCATGACGGAGCGGGAGCACCGGGGCAGGCGCATCCGGCGGGCGCTGCCCGGCAGCGGCCGCCCCGGCATGCTCAGCCACGCCGACAAGCTGGCCTGGCTGGTCGAGGCCGAGCGCATGGCGCGGATGGGCAGCTTCGCCTACGACGTCGCCCGCGGTGTCGGATACGGCAGCCCGCTGCTCATGGAGTGGTTCGCACGAGGGCAGGACGAGATCGTCGTCGACGACCTGCACCACCTGCTCGCCGCGCTGCACCCGGACGACCGGACCGCCGCGGAGAAGTGCTACGCCGAGGTCGTGGCCGACCCGGGCGGCCGGACGCAGAGCATCGAGATCCGCGACCAGAGCGGCGCGCACATCTACCTCTGCAACGTGCGCGCCGAGCACGGTCCCGACGGCCGGCTCACCCGCCTGCTGGGCACGGTCCAGGACGTCACCGAGCAGCGGACGCTGGAGTGGAAGCTGCGCGACGAGCAGCAGCGGGTGGTCGACGCCCAGCAGCTCGCCCGGCTGGGCACCTGGGAGTGGGACCCGGGCTCCGGGCAGACCAGGTTCTCGGACCTGCTCTACGAGCTCACCGGCAGGAGCCGCGCGGAGATCACGACCTATCACGGGTACCTGCAACGGGTTCCGGCCGATGAACGAGAGCAGGTGCACCGGATCTGGCAGGGGCTGCGCAGGGACCGGCAGCCGGTCGAGTTCGAGCACCGCTACGTCCGCCTGGACGGGTCGGTCCGCGTGTGGCGGATGCATGGCGCCGAAAGGCACGACATCGCGGGCAGACCGCGGCTGCTCGGCACCGTGCAGGACGTCACCGAGGAGCACGCCGCGCAGTCGCGGCTGCGGCGGTTCATCGACCTGTGCGAGCTCGCCCCGGTCGGCGTCGGCCTGTTCGACCAGGAGGAGCGGCTCGTGCACGCCAACCCCGCACTGTGCGGGCTCCTCGGCCACTCGCCCGAGCAGATGCGCGGCATGACCACCCAGGCCATCAGCGAGCCCGGCGAGGAGAACCGCTGGTCCCTGCCCGACGCGGCACGGGGAACCGGGATCGCCCCGGCACCACGGCGATGGCTGCGCCGCCGCGACGGCTACCCGGTGTACTGCGAACTGCACAGCACGGAGTCGGTGCAGGATGACGGAACCCGGTTCTGGCTGGTGGTCTTCCAGGACGTCACCGAGCCGTACCGGACCGCGGAGATGCTGCGGCACCAGGCGACCCACGACGAGCTGACCGGCCTGCCCAACCATGCCGCGGTGAAGGCGGCGCTGGGCGACCTGCTCGCCTCGCCGGGCGCGGACCGGGTGGCCGTGTTCCTCTGCGACATCGACAACTTCAAGCGCATCAACAACTCCCTCGGCCACGACGCCGGGGACGAGCTGCTGGTCGCGCTCGCCCGGAGGCTCGAAAGCCGGCTGCCGCGCGAATGCACGCCCGCCCGCCTCTCCGGTGACGACTTCCTGGTCGTCTGCTCCGACATCGACGCCGCGGGCGGCGTGGAGAGCCTGGCCAGGACCATGTCCGGACTGCTGAGCACCGCGGTTCCCGTGCACGGGCAGCTGATCAACGTGTCGGCGTCGATCGGCGCCGCGATGCGCCACGACCCGCTCACCACCGGCGGCGACCTCCTGCGCTTCGCCGACGCGGCGCTGAGCGAGGCGAAGCGGCAGGGGCCCGGCAGGCTCTCGCTGGCCGGGCCCGCGCTGCGGGACGCCGCGAACCAGCAGGTGCACCTGGAAGGAGAGCTGCGCAAGGCCCTGCAGGACGACGAGCTGGAGATGCACTACCAGCCCGTGGTCTCCGACGACGGCACCATCGTCACGGTCGAAGCACTGCTGCGGTGGCCGCACCCCGAGCGCGGGATGCTGAGGCCCGGCGCGTTCATGCCGATCGCCGAGCAGGGCGGCATGCTGCGCGACCTCGACCATTGGGTGCTGCGGACCTGCCTGCGCGAAGCCGCGACCTGGCCACCCGCGCGCGGCGAGCCGGTGTGGATCGCGGTCAACCTCTCGGCGCTGGTTCCCGGCGACCCCGGATTCGTCGACACCGTCCGGGACGCGATCAACGCCAGCGGCATCGACCCGGGCCGGGTGATCCTCGAGCTGGTCGAGACCGCGCTGGTGGACCTGCCGGACCGCTCCCGGCAGGCCATGGACGAGCTCACCCGCTACGGGGTCCGGTTCTCCGTGGACGACTTCGGCACCGGCTACTCATCGCTGGCCCGCCTGAAGGACCTCCCGGCGCACACGATCAAGCTCGACCGCCGGTTCGTCTCCGGAGTCGTCACCGACCCGGCGGACCTGGCGGTCGCCAAGGCGGTCGCCGACATCGCCCACGCCATGCGCCGCCGATGCGTCGCCGAAGGCGTGGAAACCGCGACCCAGTTCCACGTGCTGCGCGGCATCGGGGTGAACGGCTACCAGGGCTGGCTGTTCTCCCACGCCCTACCCGTCCGCGAGCTGCTCCCGCTGCTGCGCAAGGGCCACCTGCCCGTACCGACCACATGATCGGCCGCGTGATCGGCCGCGCCCGCCGAGATCGACGAAACCCGACCTGCGCAGGGCCGGGAGCTGGCAGACTGAAAGCCTTCTTTGGCTGATCGGCTTCGTCATCCGGAGGGGTTCGTGGTCGGTGACGGCAGGGCGCGGCGGCGGTGGCCGTGGGCGGTGTTCGGCGCGGTGTCCGCACTGGCCGTCGCGGGCGTCGCGGTGTGGCTCGGCGGGGAGATCGTGTCCTACTCCCGCAGGCCGTTGTCCGATCAGGACAGTCTGGCCAGCGTGACCAGCATGTTCATCGGCGGTGCGGCGCTTTTGGTGTCGGCGGGGTCGCTGGTGCTGGCGGCGCTGCAACTGCGCCAGGGCGCCAGGCAGGCCCGCTCGCGGGAGTCCCGCGAGCCACAGCCCGAGAGTCCACAGCCCGGGGGCACCGTGCAGATCGGCACGGCCTCGGACGGCGGCCGGCTGTTCCAGGTCGCCCACGGCGACGTCCACCTCCACGACGCGCCACCGGAACCCGGTCGGCGCGGGGAAAGCACCCGATGACCACCGCGGGCGACGGGCCCTCGCAGGTGCACCAGGAAGTGCGCGTCGAGGGCGGCTTCGGCTACGGGGTGATCGGGGCCGACCTGCACGTGTTCGCCGACCGGGGACCGGTCTACGTGCTGGAGGAGTACCGGCGGTCGCAGCCGCCCGACCCGGATTGGCTGGCCGAGCTGCCGAGCCGGATGCTCAACGCCCGCTACGCGGTCGTGGACTTCACCGGCCGCCAGGACGAGCTGGCCCTGCTGCGCCAGTGGCGCGACACCGGACCGCGACTGGCCGCGCGGTGGCTGCACGCACCCGGCGGCCAGGGCAAGACCCGGCTGGCCGCCCGGTTCGCCGAGGAGTCGCTCGCCGCGGGCTGGAAGGTCGTCACCGCGACGCACGGACCGGGCAGCGTCCTGCCGCCACCTGGCAGCCAGGACCTGCGTCTGACCGGAAAACGCGGCCTGCTGCTGATCATCGACTACGCCGACCGGTGGCCGCTGAGCCACCTGACCTGGCTGCTCAGCAACGCCCTCCTGCACCAGAGCGCGGTCCCGGCGCGGGTGCTGATGCTCGCCCGCGGCGCGGACGCCTGGCCCGCCGTGCGCGCGGCGCTGGCCAACCACCAGGCCGGCACCTCCTCCCAGCACCTGGCCGCCCTGCCCGACGACACCGGCCAGCGCACCGAGATGTTCACCGCGGCACGCGACAGCTTCGCCACCCGCTACGCCCTGGGTTCCGCCACCGATGTCCGGCCACCGGCCCGGCTCGACGGCCCCGACTTCGGGCTGACCCTCGCGCTGCACATCGCCGCGCTGGTCGCCGTCGACGCCCACGCCACCGGCCGCCGCCCACCCGCCGACATGGCGAACCTGACCATCTACCTGCTGGACCGCGAACACCTGCACTGGGCACGCCTGCACACCAGCGGCGAGCACGACACCGGCGACACCGACCGCGGCTACCTGACTCCGCCCGCGGTGATGAACCGGACCGTGTTCACCGCGGCACTGACCGGTCCGCTGGCCCGATCCCCCGCCACCACGGTCCTGGGATCACTGCACGTGCCACTGGAACCCGAGCGCGTCCTCACCGACCACAGCCTGTGCTACCCGCCCGCGGACCCCACCGGAACCTCGGTGCTGGAACCGCTGTATCCCGACCGGCTCGCCGAGGACTTCATCGCCCTCACCCTGCCCGGGCACACCGCCGACTACCCCACCCAGTCCTGGGCCGCACCAACCACCTCCACCCTGCTCGCCGCGAACGGCGACCGTTCGACGCCTTCCTGGACGCCCCGCACCGTCACCTTCCTCGCCGCCGCCGCGGAACGCTGGCCCCACGTCGGCCCGGACCACCTCTACCCGCTGCTGCACGCCTCCCCCGAACTCGCCGTCGCCGCGGGCGGTGCCGCGCTGACCTCCCTGGCCGGGTTACCGGACATCGACCCCGATCTGCTGGAATCCATCGCGTCGCACTTCCCGGAAGACCGCCGCGTCGACCTCGACGCGGGCATCGCCGCCGTCACCGTCCGCCTCGCACCACACCGCCTGACGCACGGCTCCGGCTGGTCCACGCAGGTGGCGATCCACCACGACGTCGGTCTCCGGCTGCACTACGCCGGCCGGGAGCCGCAGGCGCTCCAAGCAGCCGAGCAAGCCGTGGCGGCAGCGCGGCGGCTCGTGGAGGAAGCGGCCGGCACCCGTGCGCGCACGATGGAGCGTCTGAAGCGCGCCGCGAGCGATCCCGCCTTCGCCAGAGCAGCAGCGGCGTCCGGCCTGACGGCCGAGGAGAAGCTGGCTCGGCTGGGGGCCGAGGAGAAGGCCACCCAGTTGGGGGCCGGCGCGGAACGCATGCTCGCGGGTGCGTTGCGGAGTCTCGGGCGACGCCTGTCGGCGCTGGGCCGCAAGGACGAAGCGCTCGCGGCGAGCGAGGAAGCCGTCACCATCATGCGCCGTCTCGTCCAGGACTTCCCCACCGTCTACGACGACGAATTCGGTGCCGCGCTGTACTCCCTGGGTGGCGACCTGGCGAGCATGGGACGCCCCGGCGATGCCTCCGCGGCGGCGCAGGAGGCCGTCCAGACGTACCGGCGGCTGGCCGCCGCCGACCCGGCCGCATACGAACCCGACCTCGCGATCTTCCTGGTGGGCTGCGGAACCGGCCTGTTCGACCAGGGCCGGCTGCCCGAGGCGCTGGCACTGACCGAGGAGGGCGTGGCGATCATGCGGCGGCACGCCCAGGCCGATCCCGCCACCCGCGAGCCCAGCTTCGCCGAGCTGCTGTCCACGCTCAGCCTCCGGCTGTCCAACTCCAAACGGCCCGCCGAGGCGACGGCCACCGCGCAGGAAGCGGTCGCGGTGTACCGGCGGCTGGCCGGGATCAACCCGGCCGCCCACGAGCCGGAGCTCGCCGAGGCGCTGCGGTGCCTGGGGATGTGCCTGCTGAACGCGGGCCGGTCGGAGTCGCTGGACGCGAGCGGCGAAGCGGTCGGCATCCAGCGGCGGCTGGCCCGGGACATCCCCGCCGCCTACGAGCCGCGCCTCGCCGAAGCGCTGCTCGTCCACAGCTGGTGCCTGTACGCGACGGGGCGGCACGCCGAGGCCCTGGCCGCCACGCGCGAACAGGTCGAGGTGTACCGGCGCCTGAGCCAGGGCAACCCGGGCACCTACGAGCACCGCTTCGCGGTGGCCCTGCTGTCCTTCGCGGGACTGTGCGCCGGGACGAAGAGCGAGATCGACAGCGGGCTGAGCGCGATCAACGAAGTGATCACCACCTACCACCGCGACGGGCACGCGCTGGCCATGTTCGCCTTCGGCGTGCGCTCGGCCGGTGGGGAGTTCGTCAAAGTGCTGGACGAACTCGGCCGCGCTCACGACGCGGCCGAACTTCGGCGCGCGCTCAGCACCGTCCCCGAGGTCGCACCACCGGCGACCTGACCACGCGTCCACCCCGCCTGCCGCGCCGAGAGGGGAACCGCGCTACCAGGTGACCGGAAGTTCGTAGACGCCGTAGACGAACCCGTCGTGCTTGAACGGGATGTCCTCGACGCCGGCCGCCAGCGCGAGCCCGGGTGCCCTGCGGTACAGGGTGCGGTAGACGATCTCCAGCTCAAGCCGGGCGAGGGGCTGGCCGAGGCACTGGTGCACGCCGAAGCCGAACGCGACGTGGTGGCGCGCCTCGCGGGTGATGTCGAGCCGGTCGGGGTCGGGGAACGCGTCGGGGTCGCGGTTGGCGATCTCGTTGGGCAACACCAGCCCCTCACCTTCCCGCACCCGCTGGCCGGCGACCTCCAGGTCCTCCAGCGCGACGCGGCGGCGCCCGCCGTGGGTGATGTTGAGGTAGCGCAGCATCTCCTCCACTGCCCGACGGGCCACCGCCGGATCGTCGGACTCCCGCAGCAGGGCGAGCTGGTCGGGGTGGCGCAGGAGCAGTAGCGTGCTGAGCGCGATCATGTTGGCGGTGGTCTCGTGCCCGGCGATCAGCAGCAGCACCGCCATCTCGGTGGCCTGCCGCGACGTCAGCTCACCCGCTTCGATCCTGCCGCAGAGCCGGGAAAGCAGGTCGTCGCCGCGATCGTCCATTTTGGACGCCAAGAGGCGGCTCAGGTACTCGGCCAGCCCGCCGGAGGCCTGCGACCGCTGCTCCGGTGTGGAGTTGCGGTTGATCATGGTCTTGCTGTTGGACTGGAAGAAGGCGTGGTCGGCGTAGGGCACGTCGAGCAGCTCGCAGATCACCATGGACGGCACCGGCAGCGCGAACTCCTCGACCAGGTCCGCGGGCCTGGGCCCGGCCAGCAGCTCGTCCACCGCCTCGTCGACGATCCGCTGCACCCAGGGCCGCATCCGCTCGACGTTCTTCACCGCGAAGGCGGAGCCGACCATCCGCCGCAGCCGGGCGTGCTCGGGATCGTCCATGCCGATGAAGCTCAGCGTGCCGCCGCCCGGCGCCTGGCGCGGGTAGGTGGGGTGGTTCATGTCGGCGCTGACGCGGCTGTCCCTGAGCACCGCGCGCTGGTCGGCGTAGCGGGTTACCAGCCACGGCATGCTGCCGTCCCACAACCGCACGCGCGCCATCGGCGTCTCCCGCTGGAGGTCGCGCAGTGCGGGCGGCGGGTCGAATGGGCAGCCCTGGGCCCGCGACATCGGATACTCGGGCGTGCTCTCGTCCAACGTGCTCGTCATCGGTTTTCCTTCCTGGGGCGGGGAATGCGGTTCAGGAGTCCACCGCCGCGGCGCGCGGTTCCACGAGGTGGCGCTGGCGCAGCAGGCGCGCCTGCTTGGGCATGTTCCAGCCGAGCACGCCCACGGCCCGGCCGTCCCGCTCGTAGACGGCGGCGAAGCGCCGCGAGGCAATGTCGCCCTCCACCACGTCCACCTGCGCGTCGGCGGGGAGCACGCCGTGGACCTGGACCCTGGCGGCGAACTGGTCGGTCCAGAAGTGGGGAACGGGCGCATAGGGGAGGTCGGCGCCGAGGATGTTGGCCGCGACGGCGGCGGCCTGTTCGGTTGCGTTGGTGCGGTTCTCCAGCCGCACCAGGCCGCCGAGACCGTGGTGCTGCCAGCGCGCCACATCGCCTACCGCGTAGATCCCGTCGGCGGCGCTGCACCGGGAGTCGCACACCACGCCGTTCTCCAGCATCAGCCCGCTGTTCTCCAGCCAATCGGTGTTGGGCACCGCGCCGAGCGCGACCACGACCACGTCCGCGTCCAGCACGTCACCGGTCGTCAGCCGCACACCGGTCACCCGGCCGTCCGCGCTGGCGAGGCCCTCCACCGCGACGCCCGGGCGCACGTCCACGCCGTGCTCCCCGTGCAGTTCGGCCAGCAGCCCGGACGCCAGCGGCCCGAGCTGGGCCTCCATGGGCGCGGACTGCGGCCCGGCCAGCACGACCTCCACGCCGAGACCGCGCGCGGTGGCGGCGACCTCCGCACCGAGAACACCGTCGCCCGCCACCACCAGACGACGGGCGCCGAGCAGGCGGACCCGCAACGCGAGCGCGTCGTCCAGCGAGCGCAGCACGTGCACCCCTCGCAGCCCGGCCTGGCCGGGCAGCACGCGCGGTCGTACACCGGTCGCCACGACGACGGCGTCGGCGGTCAGATCCCGCCCGGAAGCGCTGCGCACGGTGCGCGCCGCCACGTCCAGCGACACGGCCGCGTCACCGAGCAGCAACCGCGCATCCAGCCGCTCCAGCGCGTCACCGGAACGCACGTGCGCGCGCTCTGGTTCCCACTGCCCCGCCAGGACCTGCTTGGACAGCGGAGGACGGTCGTAGGGCACGTGCGGCTCGTCGCCGAGCACGGTCAGCGCTCCGCGGTATCCCTTGCGGCGCAACGCCTCCGCGGTGGCCAGGCCCGCCGCGGAGGCACCGACGACGAGCACGCCCGCGGGTGTGCTCACGCCTGCTCGCTCAGCGCGATCGCCGCGGCCGGGCACACGTCGGCGGCCTCGCGGACGGCCGCGTGCAGACCCTCGGCGGGCTCGGCGTCGAGCAGGACCACGACACCGTCCTCGTCGCGCTGGTCGAAGACCTCGGGCGCGGCCAGGACGCAGGAGCCGGCGCCGCAGCACTTCTCTTCGTCAACGGTGATCTTCACGTTCCAGCACTCCTTTTCGTGTTGTTGCCGGACAGGCGCCGGCGCAGGAAGACGAGCCTTCGGGTTCCGGACACGTCCCCCGCGCGCAGCAAACCAACTCCAGACGCCTGAGTCAATCGACTGACTTAAATTCTAGCGAGTCCTCAGCGGCGGGTGACCGGCGCCGTCCACAGGCCGGTGATGGCGTCGACGAGCCCCGCCGCGACCTCGTCCCAGGTGGCCCTCGGAGTGCCCGTGCCCTCGGCGAGAGCACGTTCCCGCTCGGCGCACACGTGCACCATCAGCGTGCGGACCATGGCCTCGCGCTCGGCGCGGACGTCCCGCGGCAGATCCGGGGAGCAGCGGTCGAAACCGGCGATGGCCTCCTCCAGGGACGGCGCGGCCATCACCTCCTCTGACACGATCGCGCCGAACACCGGGTCGGTCGCGACCTGCGCCGCGAACCGCGCGAACCAGGAGTGCACGCCCAGCGAGTCCAGGTGCGCCGTGTGCGAGCGCACCAGGCACGCCACCCAGTCCCGCACGTCCTGCGAGCCCGTCACCGCGGCGACCATCGCCGCGCGCAGCCGTTCGATCCGCTCGCCGTGCCCACGCACGATCGCCCGCACCAGATCGGCCTTGGTGCCGAAGTGGTAACCGACAGCGGCGTTGTTGCCCTGCCCGGCGGCCACGCTGATCCGCCGGTTGGAGACCGCGTACAGGCCGTGCTCGGCGAACAGCCGCTCCGCGGCACTAAGGATCTGCAGGCGGGTCGCACCGGACCGTTGCGCGCGCAGGTCCCGGTCGACGCCGGCCATCGCGATCACCACCGCACGGGCACGCTGCTCAGACCTCCGACGACGAGCCCCTCCACGCGGGCCAGGTCCTCCGGTGCGACCGCCAGCCGCAGGCCGGGCAGCTTGCGCAGCAGCACCTCGAGCACGACCTGCAGCTCGGTGCGGGCCAGCGCCTGGCCGAGGCAGGAGTGCGCGCCCGCACCGAAGGCCAGGTGCGGGTTGGGGCGGCGACCGAGGTCCATCTCGCCGGCACCGTCGAACGCCGTCCCGTCGCGGTTGGCGGCGCCCATGCTGCACATGACGGTCGTGCCGCGCGGGACGGCCTCGCCGCCGACCTCGGCGTCCTCGGTGATGTAGCGCGGAATGCCGAGACCGGGGTTGGCGTCGAAGCGCAGCACCTCCTCCACCGCCGTGCGCACGAGCGACGGGTCGGCGAGCAGCCGCTCCCAGCGGGTGCGGTCGGCCAGCAGCATCCCGGCCATCTTGCCGATCATGTTGGCGGTGGTCTCGTGTCCCGCGACCAGCAGGGCCTGTCCGGTCGCGACGAGCTCGGCGTCGGACATCCCGCCGTCGGCGATCAGGGTGCTGAGCAGGTCGTCGCCCGCGGCCGCGTGCCTCGCCGCGACGTGCTCGCCCATGTAGGCCACGAACGCCTTCTGCGCCGCGGCGATCTCCTCCTCCGGGTAGCGGGTCAGGTTGAGCAGGGTGTCCGACCAGTAGGAGAACCTGTCACGCTCGGAGTCGGGCACGCCGAGCAGGTCGCAGATGACCCACACCGGCAGCGGGAAGCCCACCGCGGCTTTGAGGTCGGCGGGTGCGCCGGAGGCGACCATGTCGTCGACGAGCCGTTCGGCCATCTCGGTCATGCCCGGCCGCAGCGCGGTCATGCGCTTGGCGGTGAACCACCGCCCGACCCGCTGGCGCCAGCGCTGGTGCTCCTCGCCGGAGTCCGGGATCCGCTTCGCCATGTCGTTGTTGAAGACCCCGCCCGACTCGCTGTCGGTGAGACGTGCCGCGTCGGGCGCGGAGAGCTGGCGGGTGAACCGCGGGTCGGACAGCACCTGCTTGACGTCGTCGTAGCGCGTGACGAGCGCGGCGCGGTCGCCGCTGGGCAGCCGCACGGCCGCCACCGGGCATTCCCGCCGCAGCTCCTCCCATTCGGCGGGCGGTTCCAGGGCGGTCGGGTTCGGGATCGGATAGCTCAGCGGTGCGCTCGTGTCGTTGTGCCCCACCTGGGTTCCTCCTCGTTCGGGTGCGCTGCTCCGCCAGTCAAGTCGGACCCGATACGCTAAGTCAAGCGACTGATTTAACTTGATGCGACGACACCTCGGAGGCCCGCCCAGTGCCGCCCACCCCGCCACCCTCGTCCACCGCGCACGCTGCCCCCTCGTCCGCCGGGACGGCACCGGCCGCGGCCCGAAGGCCGAACGCGGTCGTCACCGCACTCGCGTTCTCCGGGGTGACCGTCTCGCTGATGCAGACGGTCGTCATCCCGCTCGTCCCCCGCCTGCCGGAACTGCTGGGCTCCACACCCGCGAACACCGCGTGGGCCATCACCGCCACGCTGCTGGCCGCCGCCGTCGCCACGCCGACGGTGGGCCGGCTCGGCGACATGTACGGCAAGCGCCGCATGCTGCTGGCCAGCCTCGCCCTGATGGTCGCCGGGTCGGTGCTCGGCGCGCTGAGCACGAGCCTGGCGCCGCTGGTGGCGGCACGCGTGCTGCAGGGGCTGGCCGCCGGGGTGATCCCGCTGGGCATCAGCATCATGCGCGACGAGCTGCCGGTCGAACGCCTCGGCTCGGCGACCGCGCTGATGAGCGCGTCGCTCGGCGTGGGAGGCGCGCTGGGCCTGCCCGCGGCGACGCTGCTGGCCGAGAGCGCCGACTGGCACGTGCTGTTCTGGGTCGCCGCCGGGCTCGGCGCGGCCGCCGCCGCGCTGGTGGCGAGGCTGGTGCCGGAGTCGCCGGTCCGCTCCGGCGGCCGGTTCGACCTCGTCGGCGCGGTCGGCCTGTCGACCGTGCTGGTGTGCCTGCTGCTCGCGGTCTCCAAGGGCACGGAGTGGGGATGGACGAGCGGTCTCACGATCGGTCTCGTCGCCGCCGTGCTGGTTCTGCTGCCGGCGTGGGGCCGGTGGGAGCTGCGCACGCGCGAGCCGCTGGTGGACCTGCGGACCACGGCGCGCAGGCCGGTCGCGCTGACCAACCTCGCCTCGGCCGTGTTCGGCTTCTCGATGTTCGCGATGTCGCTGGTCATGCCGCAGCTGCTCCAGCTGCCCGCGGGCACCGGTCACGGCCTCGGCCAGCCGATGGTGGTCGTCGGCCTGGTGCTGGCCCCGTCCGGGCTGGTGATGATGGCGATGGCGCCGGTGTCGGCCCGCATCACCCGGACCAGCGGGCCGCGGACGACGCTCGTCGCGGGCACCCTCGTGGTCGCCGCCGGGTACGGGCTCAACCTGGTGCTGATGAGCCAGATCTGGCAGCTCGTGCTGGTGTCGGTGGTGATCGGCGCCGGCATCGGCCTGGCCTACGGCGCGATGCCCGCGCTGATCATGTCCGCCGTGCCGGTCTCGGAGACCGCCGCCGCCAACAGCCTCAACACCCTCATGCGCTCCATCGGCACCTCGGTGTCCAGCGCGGTGGCCGGGGTGGTGCTGTCGCAGCTGACAGTCCCGTTCGGCCCGGCACCCGTGCCGTCGCTGACCGGGTTCCGCGTGGTCATCGCCGTCGGCGCGGGCGCGGCGCTGGCCGCCGCGGCGGTGGCCGCACTGATCCCCGCCGGTGATCAGTCCACTGCGGACGGTGCGATCGCCGCGGCCGGCAGCCGCACACACCCCTGACGGGCCCGGCCGGCCCTCCCCGCCTGCGAATACGATCGGTGCATGGTCAGGCGGAACTCCGGCAGGTCGACGCGGGACGAGATCCACTCGGCCGCCTCGCGGCTGTTCCGCGAGCGCGGCTTCGCACGGACCTCGGTCCGCGACATCGCGGCGCTGGCGCAGGTCAACCCGGCGCTGGTGATCCGGCACTTCGGCACCAAGGAACTGCTGTTCCTGGAGGTGGTGCACCTGAGCGTCGACCCGCTGCTGGACGTGCCGCTGGAGTCGCTCGGCGAACGGTTCGTCGAGGCGCTGCTGTCGGCCGACGAGGACATCCGCGGTGTCTACCTGGCGCTGGTCCGCGGCAGCAACGAGCCGCGGATCGCGCAGCGGCTCAGGGAGGGCCACGAGACCGCGTTCGTCCAGCCGTTGCGCGACCGCCTGTCCGGTCCCGACGCCGACACCCGCGCCCGGCTCGCCGCGGCAGTGGTCGGCGGGCTGCTGCACGCGCTGTGGGTGGTCGGCGACGAGCGGCTCGCCGCCGATCCCCGGGAGCTGGTCGTCCGCTATGGAGCGCTCATCCAGCAGGTCCTCACGCCGCAGGGCTGACGCCCGGCCTACTGCACCGACCAGCCGCCGTCGGACGGCAGCACGGCCCCGGAGATGTTGACGCCGTCGTCGCTGAGCAGGAACGTGATCGAGGCGGCGAGCTGCCGCGCGGTGGCGATCGGCGGGACCAGGTCGAGGAAGTCGCCCGTGCGCCGCCTCCCGAACTCCGACGCCGCACCGCCGGAACCCATGCCGGTCGCCACGCCGCCGGGAGCGACGGCGTTGACCCGGACCCCCTGCGGCCCGTACATGAACGCCGAGCTCCGCGTGATGCCCACGACGGCGTGCTTCGACGCGGTGTAGGCCACGCCCGCGGCGTTCCCGCGCAGCGCGGCCTCCGAGGCGATGTTGACGATGGAGCCACCGCCCGCGGCCAGCATCGACGGCACCACCGCGCGCGTGAGCCGGAACATCCCGTCGACGTTGACGGCGAACACCCGCTGCCAGACCTCGTCGGACACCTCGTGGATCGGGGAGAAGTCGTCGACCACGCCGGCGATGTTGGCCAGCCCGTCGACGCGGTCCCCGGCCGCCTCGACGATCCGCCGGACGTCCTCGTCGCGGGTGATGTCGGCCTCGACCGTCACGAGGGAGTCCTCGCCCAGCTCCGCGGCGAGTTCGCCGAGCCCGTCCGGCGAGACGTCGGCCGCGACGACACGTGCGCCCTCCCGGGCAAGACGCGACGCCGTGGCACGGCCGATGCCGCCGGCCGCACCCGTCACGACCACCGTCCGGCCGTCGAACCGTCCGGGCACGGGCCGCTCCCGCCACCCCGCAGCCGCTTCGGCATCGGCGTCCGGCACGGCACCACCGTTCACCCGGACCACCATGTCGTCGACGACGTCCTGCGGCAGCCGGCCCTGGCTGAGGGTCACCAGCTCCCGCAGGGGCAGCCTGCTCACCGGGGCGAGCACCCGCTCGTCGAACCCCGCCGGTGCGAGCAGTTCGCGAAGCAGCGGCCCACCCAGCGGATGCTCCAGCCACTCCCCGACCGGATGCCGGGCCGTCAGCGGTTCGGGCCGCGGCCCCTCGTCCTGAGTGCTCGCCATCGCGCCCTCCTTGCGAACCGGTCCGACCGACGTCGGCCGAGGCGTGAACGGGTGAAGTAAACTAAGTTTACTTCACCGGCGAAGCCATCCCCGCCGACGTCGAGGGGCGGCATCCGGCCCAAGAGCACTACGGGCGCGAGCGCAGGTGGGTGAACTCCATGGCCTTGGCCTCCGCGCTGCCGCTGTCGGTGCGGGTGAAAACCGTGGAGCCGTCGGCGAAATCGATCCGCAGGAAAGCCGATCTCGGGATGCTACGGCCCAAGCGCGCGGCGCTCATGCGCGCGATCCTCGACAGCGGCACCTCGAAGTAGGACACGGGCACGTCCTCGGACAGCGACGGCGCGAGTTCTCCGGCTGCTCGCTGCACCTGGTGGACGGCTGCTCTGGCCCGACCGAAAAGTCCCGCGGAGGCAGGGCCTTGCGGTTCGGTCGCCGCGAGTTGCTTCTCCGCGACCACCACGGCGAGCCGGTTCGTGCTGAGGACCAGGAAAGCCTGTCCCGGGACGTTCGCGATGTGGTCCCCGAGCAGGACCGCGTCCCGTTCCTGCGCGGCAGCGTGCACCCACCACATGATCGACGGGTCGTCGGCCCACTCGTCATCCAGAAACGCACCTGCGGTGACCTGCTCGCTGGGCAGCGGCCAATCCGGCGCGTCGACCAACGACTCGCGGACCTCGGACTTCGGTGCGTGCGGGACCTCGAGCCGCTGGTTCACGACCGAGCCCACGTAGCCCTGCGCCGGCAGCTCGACCCAGAGCACCGATTCGCCGCCGGCCACCCAGTGCTCCTCCAGCAGCGGCTGCCACTTCTCGCGCAGCAACTGCTGTTCGGGGGGACTCAGGTCAGCCACGACTCGCCTCCACCATCACACGTGCGCCCTCGGCCGAGCGCGCGTTCAGCACGAAACCGGATCCATCGGCCAGCATCAGCGCGCAGTGCCGGACCCGCTCCGGGAACCTGGTGTCGCCGGCGGGCCGGCAGTCGACCACGTCGGGACGGGCGAGTTCGAACCAGGAGGCGACCTCGTCACCGCGCAACGGTTCTCCCGCTTCGTTCCCGCCGAACTTCTCCGGCACCTTCCCCACCAGCGCACGGCCCACATCGCCCCAACCCCGCCCGAGTTGGCGGATGCCCCCGGTAGCGGCGCTCGCTGACCCAGAAGCGTCCTTCTTCCTTGTGACCAGCACGCCCAGTCGATGCGGAGTCAGCACCCACAGCAGCTCGTAGCCCACGCAGGCCGGCGGGCGCTCCGACCGGATCAGGCGCATCGCGGTGCAGTCGGGTGCGGAGCCCACGACCGTGAGGTCCGGCGACCGCTTGGTGCCGCCGGGCGCTCCGCTGTCCTCGCCACCGCCGAACGCAGCCGTCAGGAGCCCCGCGGCGACGGCATCACCGACCGACGCCGCTGCCCGGCCGGTTGCTCGGGCGAACCTGCTGCCTGCGCTCTTGTCCGGGTACCCGTTCTCGTCGCACCCGGCCACCCGGTAGGTCTTGTCGACCTGCCAGAGCGCCCACAGGACGGGTTCGCCCGGCCGGCACCACCACCGGCGCGCGGTGAGGGCCGCACCGAGCGTTCCGGACACCGTCACGGTCATCGCCTCCTCATGCCTGGAAGCCGCGTTCCTGTGCCGCTCGGCGCTCTTCCGCGCTCGACGGGTCAGCGGCCTTGTCGTAGCCGTACTTGACGCCCTGTTCAACGCCTTCCTGGGCGACTGCCTGCCCACCCTGGTGGATGACAGCGTCCTGCCAGCGCGCCTCACCCCCGAGGCCCAGCGTGTTCAAGCCCGACTGCGCGACGTTCGCCGCCAGCGCGCGTTCCCCCGTGGCGCTCTCCAGCTCCGGCCGCAGGTCGCCGCCCCAGGTGGTCCGCAGATCCCCGTGGCGATCGGTTTGCGCGACCACCGTACCGTCATCGCCGCGGACCGCCTGGTGCGCGAAGCGGTTGCCGGTGGTGGAGGCCATCGACGCGTTCTCCCGGGCGTTGTCGACCCGCCGCAGCGCGTCGTCCAGCTCGCCCTGCGCGCCCGGTCTGCCCTCCGCCACCGCCTTCTCCGCCTGCTTGACGGCTTTCTGGGCGTCGACGAGGTCACCGGTGTCGCCGCGGGTGACTGTCTTGACCAGCGGGTTGGAGTCGATGTTGCGTGCTACCCACTGCTCGAACCGGTTCCCGCCACGCAGCTCGTTCATCTTCTCCACGACCTTGCGCAGCGGGCCCTTGCGCAGCATTTGGAGCAGGTCTTCCAGCTTGGTGACCAGCGGCTTGAGCTTGTGCAGGAGATTGGCGACCTTGGTGCCCAGCCGGGTTCCGGTGATCGCGACCTGGGAGGCGGTCAGACCGGAAGCCGCGCCGACGGAAGCGCCTGCCGTGATCCACGAAGCGGCCAATGCGGCGACCCATTCGATGATCAGGCCGATGACCAGTTCCTGGATGATGTCGATGACCATCTCGACGAACGCGTCGAAGAGGTCAGCGGCCAGGTCCAATGTCTGCTTCAGTCCGCGAACCTCGGTTGCGAACGCCTTCGCGCCCTGGCTGAACTCGTCGAGCTGCTTGCGGAAGGCATCACCTGCCTGGCCTTCCCAGACCGGCCGGGTCGCGTCGGCGCGCTGCTTCTCCTGGTCGCCGCATTTGTCCAGCCAGTCGGCGACCTGCTCCCAGCCCTTGCCCGTGCTTCGCATCTGCTCGGGGTCGCCGATCGCCGGCTCGAGGACGAACTCGACGAGCGGACTGATCACCAGGGAGATCAGGAAGCCCAGGCCGTTGTCGACGAACGACTGGCCAGGGCTGGTGACCAGGTCGAGCTGCTCCATGCGAGCGTTGACGGTCGCGATGGCGATGTCCGGAGGGCTGTCGGCCCTGGCCAGGTCCTGAGCGGCTGAGGCCGTGGACATGCCGTACCCGGCCGTCTGGGCCATGAATCCCCGCTGCGGACCACCGGCGCTGTTGACGCCGGAGAGAGTGCCGGGCCCCGCCCCGGAGATCTGCATCCCGCTGAGGTCGACCGCACCCAGCTTGTCCGCCTGGCCTCGGTCGGTTTCCTGGTAGTCCTCCGCGCATTCGCTGACCGATTCCGCGATGTGCTGCATGAAGGCACCGGCCTGCTTGGCCAGGTCACGGCACTCCTCCAGCGAATCGAAGTAGGCGAAGGCGAGGAACTCACCGATCGGGCCGAAGCAGTCGTCGCTCACCCGGGCCTGTTCCAGCACCGAGGAAAGCTGGCCGAGATGCTGCGCCACGCCCTCGGAACCCTTGCTGTGCGCCGACAGCGCTTCCGGCGCCACCTTCATCGTCACGCCGCATCACCTGAGGAACGAGTCGCCGGAGAAGTCGTCTTCGCATTCGCCGTTGTCGTCCGGTCGACGCGCTGGTTCGGAATTCGAGCCCGTACCGGCCGGATCGACCCCGCCCGCGGAATGGGCGTTGAAAGCGTTCTTGAACTGCTCTGCACGGTCGCCCAGCACGGGCTGCACGGTGTCGTCCATCTGCTGGGCAGCGTCCTGCGTCGCCTCCCGAATCGCCCCCAGGATGCTCCGCTGCAATGCGGTGTGCGACTGCCGCACCGCATCCGGACTCAACTGCAGGTCCATCACCGCCCCGGAGGGAGCCACGGTGACGAGTACCGCGCCGTCGCTGCTGCGGGCCTGGCCCCGGATCTCCTGCATCTTCTCCCGGAGCTGGCCGACCTGCGCTGCCTGCTCCTCGAATCGCCGCATCATGGTCTGAACGCGCTCGGACGGCTGCGCCACAATCTTCCCCCACTCGTGTTAAAGGCCCACGTTGGCCGGGGATGCTACCGAGGCCGGCGCCAAAGCACCGCCAATTCCAACAGGACTGCCCGTGACACCCGACACCGGATATAGCGGCCGAAGCCATTGGGTGGACAAGTGCTCCGCGACCAATGACAACTGCGCACGCTCCCGCTCCAGGTGAACAGCACTTCCTTCGAGAAATCCGAATGGATCGGACATATCCGAAGTCGTCCCCGCCGACGTCTGGGACAGGCATGCGGCGGATGCGGCTGACGGCGTATGCCGGTGCCGTCGTCGCAGGTGCCTGCGTTTACCATTCCGCGGGTGACCGCCTACGACGATCTTGACGCGTTCGAGCACCTGGACACCTCGATCCTGCCGCTGCGGCAGCAACGGATCCTGGTCACGATCCGGGACTGGGTGACCAGATACGGGTACCCGCCGAGCACGCGGCAGATCGGCGACGCCGTCGGCCTGCGGTCGTCGTCCTCGGTCTCGAAGCACCTGCGAAGCCTCGAGGAGCACGGGTTCCTCCGGCGCAGCGACACGATGTCGCGCCCGATCGACGTGCGTGCGTTCCTGCGGGACTCCTCGACGCGGGAGCCCGCCGAGGACTCGGTGCCCGTGCCCGTGGTCGGCGACATCGCCGCGGGCGTCCCCATCGCGGCCGAGGAGCACGTCGACGACGTCCTGAAGCTGCCCCGCGGGCTCACCGGGCGCGGCAACGTCTTCGGCCTGCGGGTGCGCGGCGACTCGATGATCGACGCCGCCATCTGCGACGGTGACATCGTCGTGGTGCGCCAGCAGCCCGAGGCGCACTCCGGGCAGATCGTGGCCGCGATGATCGACGACGAGGCCACCGTCAAGGTCTACCGCCGCCGCAACGGGCACGTCTTCCTCGAGCCGCGCAACCCCGACTACGACGTCATCGACGGCGACGAGGCCGTGATCCTGGGAACCGTCGTCTCGGTGCTGCGCAGCGTCTGAACGGCGCCATCGCCCTGCCGGTGCCACAGCCCGCCGCAGCCCGCCGTCCGCTTCCGGGAATTGCTTGCCGCTTCGACACTTTCGGGTTGCGGGCGTTGGGCGCCGACCGGCGGATGTCGATGGACATCGAGGTGTTGCGGACGGAACTGGTGGAACCGGAGAGGCGGCGCGGTGGCAACGGGAGCTCAGCACAGGTCGTGGCACTGCCTTCCCGACGGCCGAGTGGTCTCCTGCACATCGCCATCGGAAGTGCTGGCCGCTTGGGAGGATCTGAACCAGGACGGCACGTACGCGAAGGCGGTCCGGGGACTCCGGCCCGGCTCCCACATCGCGGATGTCGGTTCGCGCCACGGACTTTCCGCGATCTTCTTCGCCGATCACCTGCCGGACGCCAGAATCCTCGCCTTCGAGCCGGTACCGCCCGCGTTCGAGTGCCTCCGGGAGAACCTGGTCCGCTACGTGCCGAACGGGCAGCCCTTCCACTGCGCGCTCGGGGAGGAGCCCGGGAGCCGGGAACTGACGTACTCGGTGGCCGAGGCACCCGGCACTCACAAGGGCGGGAACGTCCGGCAAGCGCACGAACTCCGCAGGCGTGAGGCCGTCGAACGGACGTGCTCGGTCCGGGTGACCACGCTGACCAGAGTGGCCGAACGCCAGCAGGTCGAGTCCATCGACCTGCTCCGGATCAGCACGCGGCACGCCGGTCCGGAGGTGCTCCGCGGGATCGGTGACGACCTGTGGACCCGGATTCGCCGAATCGTCGTGGAACTCCACGACGAAGACGGACTCTCGGAGCTGGAAGGACTTCTGCGCGCACGGCAGTACGAAGTGATGGTGCCGCAAGGAACAAAAGGCCGGATGCTGCTCGCGATGCGTGGCTGAGCGCGCCGGATGCACTGCGCGTGACAACGCAGCCTAGGCCGTGTCTCCTAATTCTGGGATGCGGTGCGGGAAATCATGATCGTGCTTGCGAGGAGGATGCCGCCGAGGAAGGTCAGGGCGTACTTGTCGTAGCGTGTGGCCACCCCGCGCCACTGCTTCAAGCGGTTGAATGCACGCTCGATTGTGTTGCGGTGCTTGTAGATCTCCGTGTTGAAGGCGGGTGGGCGACCGCCCGCCGAGCCTGTGGCCTTGCGGGCGGCGATCTGGTCATCTCGTTCGGGGATCGTGTGCTTGATCCGGCGTCGACGCAGGTTCCGCCGGGTCGAGGGGTGGGAATAGGCCTTGTCGGTCAGCAGCCGGACGTCCAGTGGCCCGGCGTCGGTGCAGTCGGAGGCGAAGTAGTCATCCAGCAACGGCAGCAACTGGGGATTGTCTCCGGCCTGCCCTGGGGTCAGCCGCAACACGCCCAGGTCACAGGCGACGTCGCCCAACGCGTGGATCTTGGTGGAAAGCCCGCCACGGGAGCGGCCCAGCGCGTGATCGCCCGGCTCCCCGGCCGGGTTCGTGTCATTCGACGGTGCCCCCTGTGTGGTCGGTGGCCGCGGCCAGGGCCCGACCCGGAGTCCTGGGTGCACCCGCAGCGTGCTGGTGCGCGCGCACGACCGAGGAGTCAACCGACAGCAACTGGGCGAGGTCGTCGCCGGCGTCGATGCCGTAGCTGGACCGCACCACATCGAACATCCGCTGGTAGGTGCCATCGATGGAGAACCGGTGGTGGTGCTTCCAGACCGTCTGCCACGGCCCGAACACCTCGGGCACATCCCGCCAGGGCGTTCCGGTACGGAACCGCCAAGCAATCCCCTCCAGGATCAGTCGGTGATCGGCAAAGGGCCTACCCCGTAAGCCCTTCCGAGAAGGCAACACCGGCTCGACCAACTCCCACAACTCATCCGAGATCACACCATCACGAACCACTGACCGATCATCGCCTACAACCAGGCCAATAATTTGGAGACACGCCCTAGCCACCGACGGTCGGCAGGTAGCGCGGCGGACGCCACGCGCCGAGCTCGCGCTCTGCCGCCGCGGCCAGCGAAAGCAGCGCCTGGTCCTGCCGGTCACCGGCCATCAGCAGGAGTCCGACCGGCAGTTCCCCGACGAACCCGGCGGGCACCGACACCGACGGGTAGCCCGCCACCGCCGCCGGGGTCGAGGACGGGATGACGTCGTTGTCCCCGCGCTCGCAGTCGGTGGTCCACGCGGACGGGTTCGCCGGGGAGGCGATGGCGTCCAGCCGGTGCGCGGTCATCGTCTCGTCGATCGACCGCGCGGACAGCTCGTCCAGCTCGGCGCGCATGGCCAGGTAACCGGGGTCGGTGGTCGCGGGCGCGACCAGGGCCCGCTCGAACAGCTCCTGACCGACGAAGCAGGTCTGCTCCTGGGGGTGGGTGCGGTTGAACTCGACCAGCTCGGCCAGGTCGCGCGGTCCGTCGCGGGTGGCCAGGTAGGCGTCGATGTCGCGGTGGAACTCGCTGAGCAGCGCCGGGAACTCCAGCTCGGCGAGCCGGTCCTGGTGGGGCAGCGCCACCTCCACGACCTCGGCGCCCGCCGCGCGGAACCGCTCGGCCGCGCGGGTCGTCACCGCGTCGACCTCCGGCCCGAGTGAGGGCAGCCGCCACAGCCCGATCCGCGTGCCGCGCAAGGGAACCGGACGTGGTGGCTCGCCCGCGCGGTCGCCCCGCAGGACCGACAGGGTCAGGGCGGCGTCGACCACGTTGCGCGCCATGGGACCGGCGGTGTCCTGTTCGGACGAGATCGGCACCACGCCGTCGCCGCTGACCAGTCCGAGGCTCGGCTTGTGACCGACCACCCCGTTCATCCCGGCCGGGCACACGATCGACCCGTCGGTCTCGGTGCCGATCGCCACCTGCGCGAGCGATGCCGCGACCGCGGCGGCCGACCCGGAGGACGAACCGCACGGGTTGCGGTCCAGGACGTAGGGGTTGCGGGTCTGGCCTCCCACCGCCGACCACCCCGAGGTCGGCTTCTCGGCGCGGAAGTTCGCCCACTCCGAGAGGTTCGTCTTGCCCAGCACCACCGCGCCCGCCTCCCACAGCCGGGTCACCAGCGCGGCGTCGTCGCGTGGCGGTCTGCCCGCCAGCGCGAGCGATCCGGCGGTGGCCGGCAGGTCGCGGGTGTCGACGTTGTCCTTGAGCAGCACCGGAATCCCGTCGAGCGGGCCGCGGACAGCTCCGGTGCGGTGGCGCAGGTCGCTGGCAGCCGCCTGGCGCAGCGCCGTCGGGTCGGTGCGCAGCACCGCACCGATCACAGGGTCCACGGCGCGGATCCGCCTCAGGTACGCCGCCGTCAGCGACACCGAGGTCAGCGATCCGCTCGTCATGCGCTCCTGGAGCTGCGGGATGGTCACCACGTCGAGATCGGGCGTCGACGCCATCCGCGAGGCAGCGGGCGCCGCCTGCGGGGCCATGGCCTCGGCCACGAGTTGCGGGGCCATGAGCAAAGACCCGAAGACGACAGCGGTGGTCAGCGCGGCGGCGCCCCTGATGCGCATGGGATCAGCAGACACCGCCGACGGGGACCCCGCAAGATCCGCCCGGCGCAACCGGCGCCCCCGGGCCCGCCGCCACGCGCGGGGCGATAATGGTGCGGTGCTCCTGCTCATCGTCGAGGACGACGACCACGTGGCGTCCGCGCTGACCGCGGTGCTCGGGCGGCACGGCTTCGACACCGAACGCGCCCGCACCGGAGCGCAGGCGCTGGAGGCGCTGTCCCACGACCCCGACCTCGTGCTGCTCGACCTGGGACTGCCCGACACCGACGGCTTCGACCTGTGCAGGCGGATGCGGCAGCGCTACGACCGTCCGATCCTGGTCGTCACGGCCCGCACCGACACCCGCGCCCGCATCCACGGCCTCAACCTCGGCGCCGACGACTACCTGGTCAAGCCCTACGACATCGGCGAACTCATCGCCCGCATCCACGCCGTCGCCCGGCGCAGCGCACCCCGCCGGGAGACGGCCACCCCGACCCGCCACGCCGGGCCGATCAGCGTCGACGTCGACGCCCGCGAAGCCACCGTCGACGGCAGGCCGGTGCAGCTCACCCGCAAGGAGTTCGACCTGCTGGCGATGCTGGCGCGCCAGCCCGGCGTGGTGTTCAGCCGGGGCCAGATCCTCAGCGAGGTGTGGAGCACGCACTGGCAGGGCAGCCAGCGCACCCTGGAGGTGCACGTAGCATCGCTGCGCACCAAGCTCGGCATCCCGGACGCGGTGCAGACCGTGCGCGGCGTCGGGTACCGGTTGAGGCCCTGACCGTGCGCGCCCGGATCACGGCGCTGCTGCTGACGCTGGTGGCGTGCCTGCTGCTGGCGCTGAGCGTGCCGCTCGCGTTGTCGACGGCGGCCCGCGAGACCGAGGGCGTGTTCCTCGACCGGCTCAACGACACCGAGCGGTTCGCCGGCCTGGCCGAGCAGGCCACGACCGACGCCGACCTGCCGTGGCTGGCCGGTGAGCTCGCCCGATACCAGCAGGTCTACGGGATCACCGCCGCGGTGCTGGACCGCGACGGCGCGGTGCGCACCGGTTCCTCGCCGCCCGACCCGTCGATCGCGGCCGACCCCGCGGTGCGCGCGGCGCTCGCGGGCCGGCGCAGCGAGGCGCCCCGGTGGGTGGCGCCGTGGCAGCCGGAACCGCTGGTGGTGGCGGTACCGGTGCTGCGGGCCGGGGACGTCGTCGGGGCGGCCGTCACGGTCTCGCCCACCGCCGAGCTGCGGCAGCGGGTGGCGTGGTGGTGGGCGCTGGTGGCCGGCGGCGCGCTGGTCGCGGTGGTGGTGTGCGCGCTGGTCACCAGCCGCTTGACCCGGTGGGTGCTGAGGCCGGTGCACGACCTCGACGCCGTCGCGTACGACATCGCGCAGGGGCGGTTCGACGCCCGCGTCGGCGATGCCGGCGGACCGCCGGAGCTGCGGCGCCTCACCACCTCGTTCAACGACATGGCCGACGCCGTGCAGACGTCGTGGCAGCGCCAGCGGTCGTTCGTGTCCGACGCCTCCCACCAGCTGCGCAACCCGCTGAGCGCGCTCCTGCTGCGGCAGCAGGCCCTGGAGATGGACCTGCCGCCGGAGCTGCGCGAGGACTGGGCGAGCGCGCAGGAAGAGGGCCGCCGCCTCACCCGCGTGCTGGACGAGCTGCTGGCGCTGGCCACCGCGGAGGAGTCGATCTCACCGCCCGCGGACGTCTCGCTGGGCGACCTGGTCGACGAGCGGATCGCGAGCTGGCGGCCGACCGCCGGACAACGCGGCATCGACCTCGAACGCACCGGGCGCGACGACGTGCGCGGCTTCGCCGACCCCATCGCGCTCGGCAGCGCGCTGGACGCGGTCCTGGACAACGCGATCAAGTTCAGCCCGGAGGGCGGGCGGGTCGCCGTGGACGTCGGGACCAGCGGCGAGGACGCCGTGATCACGGTGCTGGACGAGGGGCCCGGGCTGGCCTCCGACGAGCTCGACCGGATCGGCAACCGGTTCTGGCGCAGTCCGCGGCACCAGAACGTGGAGGGTTCCGGGCTCGGCGTCAGCATCGCCAAGGCCCTGCTGGGGTCGTTCGGCGGAGGTCTCGAGGCGCGCAACCGCGAACGCGGCCTCGCCGTCGCGGTGCACGTGCCCGTGCCACCGGATCAGCGCTTGACCTCGCGGTAGTAGCGCAGCGCGCCCTCGTGCAGGGGCAGCGGGCTGGTCGCGATCGCGGCGCGCGGGTCGAGCTGGGCCGCGGTGGGGACCGCGCGCTCCAGCCGCTTGCGGTCGTCGAAGATCAGCTCCAGGACGGCGTGGACCAGGACCGGGTCGGTGGCCGCGCTGGTCACCAGCAGGTCGGGCACGGCGATGGTGTCCACGAGCACCGCGTTGGAGTACACGCCGCGCGGGATGCTCGCGGCGCGGTAGTAGGGGCCGTAGCGCACCCGCATCGGCCCCAGCAACTCGCCGAGCGGCACCAGCCTCAGCGGTCGCCGCCCGGCCAGCCGCACGATGCTGCCGGTCGGCAGGCCGCCCTGCCAGAACAGGGCGTCCAGCCGCCCCTGGTCCAGCCCCGTCAGCGCCTCGCTGAACCCGAGCCGCTCCTCGGTGACGCGTCCGCGCAGGCCGCTCACCTCCAGCACTCGCCCGGCGACCAGGGCGCTGCCCGAACCGGCCGGGCCGACCGACACCCGCCGGCCCGCCAGGTCGGCGATCCGGTGCACCGGTGACTCGCCAGGGACGACCAGGTGCACGTAGTCGTCGAACAGCCGCCCCACCGCCTGCGGCGGTTCGGGCAGCGCGAAGGGCTCCTGGCCGTACTGGGCGGCGGCCGCCGCGTCGAGCGCGGCCAGGCCGAAGGTGCCCGGGACACCCGCCGCCCGGCGCAGGTTGTCGACGGTGCCGCTGGTCGTCACCGTCGACACCCGCGCCTCGGGCAGTCCGGCCGCCAGGACCGCCGCCAGCTCCCGGCCGTAGGCGAAGAAGAACCCCTGGGTCTCGCCGGTGGCCACGACCACCGGAGTGCCCCGGGCGGGCCTGGAGCCGTCCAGCAGCGAGCAGCCGGCTGTTGCCAGCACCAGCGACAACAGCCCGCGCCTGGTCAGCTCGCCGGGATGCACCGGACCATCATGCGCGCTCGGGCAGCCGCTCTTCCGACCGGCCCGCGGCCTCGGTGGGGCCGGCGCCCTCACCGGACCCGTCCACGATCTCGTCGGACCCGGCCCCGTCCTCGGCGGACACCGCGCCCTTGTCGGACCCACCCGCGCTCTTGTCGAGCACGGCGGCGGCCAGCGAGTTGCCGAACACGTTCACCGCCGTGCGGGCCATGTCGGCGAGGAAGTCCACGCCCATCAGCAGCGCGATGCCCTCGACCGGGAGACCGAGCGTCTTGCCCGCGGCCATCAGCACCACGATCGAGGCCGACGCGACACCGGCCATGCCCTTGGACAGCACGACCAGCACCAGGACCATGGTCAGCAGCGTGCCCGCGCTGAGGTCCATGCCGTAGGCGTTGGCCAGGAAGACCAGCGCGACCGCCTGGTACAGCGTCGAGCCGTCGGTGTTGAACGAGTAGCCCAGCGGGACGACGAACGACGCCGTGCTGCGCCGGATGCCGTGCTTCTCAAGCCTGGCCAGCAGCGGCGCGAGCACCGCCTCCGAGGAGCGGGTGACGAAGGCGATCCCGGCGAGGCCGCCGACCGCCCGCAGCAGCGCGACGTAGCGGACCCGGAAGATCGCCGCGGTGATCGGGAAGACCACCAGCAGGATGACCGCGAGTCCGAAGTAGACGACGCCGACGAAACCCACCAGGCCCTTGAGCCCGGACAGCCCGTAGTGGGCGACGTCGTAGGCCAGGAAGCCCAGGATTCCCAGCGGTGCCAGCCGGATCACGAACCCGACGACCTTGAACATGACCTCGCTGACGGTGTCGAGCACCGACCGCACCGGTGCGGCCTTGTGCCCGACCGCGGCCAGCCCGACGCCGAAGAACACCGCGAACAGCAGCACCGCGAGCAGGTTGCCCTCGGCGAACGCCTTGAACACGTTGTCCGGCACCGCGTGCAGGAGCAGCTGCGCGAAGTCGACCTCAGCGGGCTTGCCGTCACCGGGCAGCTGCCCGACGTCGCCGCCGGCGGTCGGCATGCCGGTGCCGATGTCGAACGCCTTCGCCAGGCCGACCGCCACCAGCAGGATCACCGTCGTGATGACCTCGAAGTACAGGATGGTCCGCCAGGCCAGCCTGCCCAGGTTCTTCACCGACTCCATCTGCGTGATGCCCAGCACGATGAGGGGGAACACCAGCGGCAGCACGATCATCTCGACGAGCCGGATGAACACGTCGCCGAGGATCTTCATGTTCTCCCCGACATCCGGGGCGAAGACTCCGATCGCGGCGCCGACGACCATCGCCAGCAGGGCCTGCACGCCCATCGGCAACCGCCACCAGCGACGCTTCCTCGCCTCTCCAGCAGGCCGGTCCGTCCCCTGCGGGACGGTCTCGGAACCGGTCGTTGCGCTCACAGCACCTCCTCCGGACTTCCGCCGGGTTCACACGGCGGTCACGTTGGGGCGAGACCGTAAGCGCCGTCTGTGCGGCCGGTCACCGGAGTTGAGGAAAAGTTGAGCTTTCCGCCGGGTTGGGCAAGATTTGAGGTTTCACCCCCGGCACGACGCTGACCTGCCAAGACAGCGGTGCCGGAGATCCCGGCTCCGCGACGGCCCCGTTGACCGGCCGACCGGAGCGGGGCAGCATCCCCGCACATCGCGGCAGCGGCTCGACCGGCGCGGCGGGGTGTCCACCCGGGACGGGCGCGCCGCCCGCACTCCCCACCCGCACCGATCACCGGAGGCGTCATGACATCGCGCACGGAGCACGACCTCATCGGGGACCGCGAGGTTCCCGCCGACGCGTACTACGGCGTGCACACCGCGCGGGCCGTGGAGAACTTCCGCATCACCGGCACACCGATCTCGACCTACCCGGACCTGGTCAACGCCCTGGCCTCGGTCAAGGAAGCCGCCGCCCGCGCCAACCACGACCTCGGGCAGCTCGACCAGACCCGGGCCGACGCGATCGCCACCGCCTGCGCCGAGATCCGCGACGGCGCGCTGCACGAGCAGTTCGTGGTCGACGTGATCCAGGGCGGCGCCGGCACCTCGACCAACATGAACGCCAACGAGGTCATCGCCAACCGCGCACTCGAACACCTCGGCCACGCCCGCGGCGACTACCACCACCTACACCCGCTGGAGCACGTCAACCTCGCCCAAAGCACCAACGACGTCTACCCGACCACCATCAAGCTCGCGCTCGTGGCCGGCCTGGACCGGCTGCGCACGGCCATGGGTGCGCTCGCCGAGGCATTTCACGACAAGTCGGTCGAGTTCGCCGACGTCCTCAAGATGGGACGCACCCAACTCCAGGACGCCGTTCCCATGACGCTGGGCCAAGAACTCAAGACCTACGCCATCATGCTCGAGGAGGACCGGCAACGCCTCGCCGAAGCCACCGAACTCCTCCTGGAGATCAACCTCGGCGGCACCGCCATCGGCACCGGCATCAACACCCACCCCGACTACACCGCCCGCGCCTGCACCCACCTCGCCCGCATCACCGCAATCCCCGTCCGCACCGCCGACAACCTCGTCGAAGCCACCCAAGACGCCGGCGCCCTCGTCCAACTCTCCGGCGTGCTCAAACGCGTCGCGGTCAAACTCTCCAAAACCTGCAACGACCTACGCCTGACCTCCTCCGGGCCCCGCGCCGGACTCAACGAAATCAACCTGCCCGCCGTCCAAGCCGGATCCAGCATCATGCCCGGCAAGGTCAACCCCGTCATCCCCGAAGTCGTCAACCAGGTCGCATTCGAAGTCATCGGCAACGACGTCACCGTCACCCTCGCCGCCGAAGCCGGCCAGCTCCAGCTCAACGCCTTCGAACCCGTCATCGCCCACAGCGTGCTCAAATCGCTGACCCACCTCACCGCCGCCTGCCACACCCTCACCACCCGCTGCGTCACCGGCATCACCGCCAACCGCACCCACCTCGAACAAACCGTCCGCAACTCCATCGGCCTGATCACCGCCCTGAGCCCCTACATCGGCTACGCCAACGCCACCACCATCGCCCAGCAAGCCCTCACCACCGACCGCACCATCACCGACCTCGTCCTCGACACCGGCCTGATCACCCCCGACCAGCTCGCCGCCCTCCTCCAACCCGAACAGCTCACCCAGCCCCGGCCCCTCGGGGACGTGCCTGCGAAGTAGTCGCCGCGCGCGGCCGGGCGATCGCGGACATCATCCGTCCACGTTCACCTTGTTAAGGTGGCGACATGAAGCTGTCGCAGGGCGTGGAGTGGGGCCTGCACTGCACGGCGCTGATCGCGCAGGCCCCCGAGGACACCGCCCTGTCCCGGCGGAGCCTGGCCGAGCACCACGGGCTACCCGAGGCTTACCTGGCCAAGCACCTCAACGCGCTGACCCGCGCCGGTCTGCTGACCGCGACCCCGGGGCCGCGCGGCGGCTTCCGCCTGGCCCGGCCCGCCGAGCGGATCACCGTGCTGGACGTGCTCGACGCCGTCGAGGGCGACGCCGCGCCGTTCGTGTGCCAGGAGATCCGCCAGCGCGGCACCGGCGCGCTGCCACCCGAGCGGTGCACCGGCCCGTGCGGCATCGCCTCCGTGATGGCCCAGGCCCACGAGGCGTGGCGCGACTCGTTGCGCCGCACCACGATCGCCGACCTGGTCGGCCAGGTCCCCGCCGACATCCGCGCCCGCAACCGGGAGCGCTTCAGCACCCCACCCGCGTCCGATCGCTCCGGCCAGGCCACCGGACGGCGCGAGGAGAGCTGAGTCCGGGGGCTGGTTCAGGACAGCCAGTCGGTGTAGCGGGTGGGGGCGATGCGGGCATCGCTCGGGGCGGTGAGGACGTCACCGGCGACGACGGCGAACATCCCGGCGGTGTCATCGGTGACGACGGAGCGCCCGTCGCTCTTGGCTACCACGGTGAGCCGGCCGATCTCGTCGAGGGGATAGACGTCGGGCCCCGCGATGTTGACGACGCCGTTCAGCGGGCTGCCCGCGGCGACCTCGGCGACGAAGCTGGAGACGTCCGCGGCGGCGATCGGCTGGACCTGGGTGCGTGGCAGGCGGACGGTGTCGCCTTCGGTGGTCATGGCCAGGGTCGCGTCCATGAACTCCATGAACTGCGTGGCGCGGACGATGGAGTAGGGAATCGGCCCGGCCTCGAGGAGGTTCTCCTGGAGCACCTTCGCCCGGTAGTAGTCCAGCTCGGGCACCTGGTCCACGCCGACGATCGAGAGGATGACGAAGTGCCCGACCCCGCCCTTCTCGCTCGCGGCGAGGAGGTTGTCCATCGAGGTCCGGAAGAAGTCGAGGGAGGCGTCGTCGAAGGTCGGGGAGTTCGCCAGGTTGATGAGGACGTCGGCGTCCGCCACGGCCGCCTCCAGCCCCTCGCCGGTGATGATGTCCACGCCCGTGGACGGCGAGTGCGGTACGGCTTGGTGACCGGCCGCGTTCAGGTTCTCCACGACCCGCGACCCGATCCGCCCGGTTCCGCCGATGACTGCGAACTTCATGGCACGCCCCTTCTTTCGATGTCAGATCCCCATGTACGGCTTGTGCGGCGCTGATTGCGGCCTGTGTTCTAACCCTCGACGAACGTGACCGTCTCGTCGAGCGGTGCCCTGCCCGTACGGGTGTAACCCACCGTGGCGTCCTCGAATCCGATCGACATGCCGCAGAAGAGGATGAGGTCGTCCGGAGGTGCCAGGACCTCCGCGACGCTCTCGTGGAACTTCGCCCACGCCATCTGCGGGCAGCTGTGCAGGCCCTCGGCGCGGAGCAGCAGCATGACCGTCTGGAGGTACATGCCGACGTCGGACCACTGGGGCCGGCCCAGATCGCGGTCGATGTAGCAGAACAGGGCCGCGGGCGCGCCGAAGCAGTCCCAGTTCGCCGAAGCGGCCCTCTGGCGCGCCTCCACGTCCTCGCGCGGAATGCCGAGTGCGCCGTAGCGCTGCTCGCCGAAGGCGGATCGGCGCTCGCGGTACGGGGACTTCAGCACGGCCGGGTACTGCTCGTACTCCGGCTCGTCGAAGGGGTCGCCCGCGGCCAGGTGCTCGCCCGCACGCTTCTTGATCTCGGCCAGCGGCTCGCCGCTCACCACGTAGATCTTCCACGGCTGGAGGTTCGATCCGGACGGCGCCCAAGCCGCGGCGGACAGCACGCGCTCCAGCACCTCCCTCGGGACCTCCCGGTCGGTGAACCCGCGCACCGCCCGTCGGCTCGTGACGCCTCGTAGACGTCCATCAACCGAATCTCCCTGCTCAACGCGGCCCTATTTCGTTACGTCCATGATAGTATCATTTGATACCATCTCAGTTAATACTAACTCGGAGTTCGAAGCGTCACAGCCACTGATGCCTCAGCCGTGCGGACAGCGAGAGCCGCAGGACACGAAACGCGCCCGCGCGACAGGCGACGTGGCGCCGTCGCGCTTACGCCTCGCTGCCCGCGGGGTACGCGAACCTGGTCAGCAGATCCTTCAGCTGCTCCGCCTCGTCGGACCCCAGTTCGGCGACCAGACGCTCGGACAGCGGCTCGGCCGCCACATGGGCCGCGTCGAAAAGCTCAAGACCATCGGGCGTGATCTCCACGGCCCGCGCCCGCCGGTCCCCCGCGACGGCCTTGCGAACGGCCAGCCCCTTGCGCTCCAGGTCGTCCACGACCCGCATGATCCCCGCCTTGTCCGACCCCGTCGCCGCCGCCAGGTCCCGCTGGACCGTCGGCCCGCGGTTGACCAGCTCGATCAGCACGGCGAAGTGCCGCAACTCGATGCCGAGCGGCCGAAGCGCCTCCGCCATCACCGACGCCGCGCGCCAGTGGGCCTGGCGCAGCAGCAAGCCGAGAGCGAAAGGCGAGATGTCCCCGGGGCGGTCGGTCGCCCGCGATGGGGCAGGGACGTCGGCGGCCATGAGGACATGTTAGCGCCTGAAACCATCTCACTTGAAACCAACCCTCCCGCGTCGAGCGGGCGGCGCGACAGCACAGGTCGCCCACCGCTGATCGATCCGAACAATAGTGGATATTGTGCATCCACGAAACCCACATTAGGGTTCGAGTGCACAACGAGACGAGGAGAGATCGCCATGCGGATCGCAGTCGCCGGCGCCACCGGCAACATCGGGAGCCTCACCGTCGCGGCCCTCGAGCGAGGCGGACACGAGGTCGTGCGGATCAGCCGCTCGCTCGGCGCCGACCTGTCCACCGGCGAAGGGCTCGACGACGCCCTCGCCGGCGTCGCGGCGGTCGTCGACGCCATCAGCTCGCCGCCGGTCGGCGAAGCCGAGACGGTGGAGTACTTCGGCACCGCGACCGCCAACCTGCTCGCCGCCGAGCAGCGGGCCGGGGTCGCCCACCACGTGCTGCTGTCGATCGTGGGCATCAGCCGGGTCGACGGCAACGCGCACTACGCGGGCAAGCGCGAGCAGGAGCGCCTGGTGGCTGACGGGCCGGTGCCGTGGACGATCGTGCCGGCCACGCAGTTCCACGACTTCGCCGCGATGGTGGCGAGCTGGACCGAGCAGGACGGCGTGGCCACCATTGCGCCGCTGCTCGTGCAACCGATCGCACCCGCGGACGTCGCCGACGTCCTGGCCGAGGTCGCGGTGGGCGAGCCGCTGGGCCGCCACCCCGACCTCGCCGGGCCGGAGCCGCAGGACCTCGTCGACATGGCCCGGCGCACCAACGCCGCGCGGGGCCGCGAGCTGAAGCTCGTGCCGACGTGGTCGGGGATCTTCGGTCCGGCGATGGCGGGCGAGGTGCTGCTGCCCGGCGAGGGCGCCCGCATCGCGCCGACCACCTTCGAGGAGTGGCTCGCCGGACAGCGCTGAGCGGTCACCCGGTGGGCGCTCACGCCCTGCCGTGGGCGCCCGCACTGGACGCCGAGCAGCGCAAGCGGTTGTCGTTCACCGATCTCGCGCGGGAGCTGGGCACCGACCGGGTGTGGACCACCGCCGCCCTGCTCGGGCAGCACCCCTGCGGCGGGAGGACACCGCCGCGCATGCGGATCACGTTCGACGGGAAGTTCCTGCCCTACGAGTGGTGACGCCGGGGTCGCGGGCCGAGGTCAGAGCACCTGACCGCCGGCCTTCGTCGACCTGGCGAGACGGGCGATCTCGGCGGTGACGACGTCGGGTTCGCTGATCGGCACGTAGTGGCCGGACCGCTCGGCGACGACGTGGCGTCCGCGCGGGGATCGCGCGGCGCGCTCGGCGTGGGCCGCGTTCGCGGCGGCGCGCAGCCCGGCACCCATGCCGCCTCCGGCGAGTCCTCCGGAGATGACGGTGACCGGGATGTCGCCCATCTCGGGCGGGTGGGCGCGGAACCCGGACAGCTCGTCGAGGAACGTGCGCGCCTGGGCCGCCTGGGTCCTGACGACCTCGGCGGTGAACCCCTCCCGCCGCAGGTCGTCGCGCGCCTCGACGGGCAGCGCCCGGATCGTCGACCGGTGGAGCAGGCCCAGCAGCCCTGCGCGCGCCAGCACCAGGTTCGCGCTGATGGCCGTGCGCTCAGCGACGCGGAAAGCACGCCCGAACAGCACGTCCGCGGCCTCGTCGGTGGGATCGACCAGGACCAGTCCCGCGATCCGCTGCGGACTCGCGGCGGCCGCCGCGCGCGCGATCGGTCCGCCCGCGCTGTCGCCGACGAGCACGAAGGGCCCCGGCCCGAAGTGGTCGAGCACCGCGCCGAGGTCGTGGGCCATCCGCAGCAGGCTGCGCGATCGGCGGTCCGCGGCACTGCGGCCGAGCCCGCTGCGGTCGTAGACGACCGCCCGCGCCCACGCGGTCACCGCGGGCTGCACCAGCGCCCAGGTGGACCGGCCTGCCGCGGCCCCGGCCTCGAACACCACCGTCGGCGCGTCCGGCCCGGGTCCGGGCAGCACCATGGCGTGCAGGCGGCGTCCGTCGCGGGTGGTCACCCACGTGGATCGTCCTTGCGGGTGCGGGCTCGTCACGGCGTCTCCCGTCCGGTGCCGCGCGCGGTACCCATCGCGCGGCCCTCGATCCAGTAGGCCTGGGCGTGCACGTCGGAGCGAGCAACACCGCTGTTGGAGCGCAACAGCCGGCGGACCGCCTTCATCGACCCGGACTCACCCGCCGCCCACACCTGCCAGCCCGACCAGTCCCGCCCGGCGAGCGCCCCGGCGAGGGAGTCGTCGCCCTCGCGGGCGGTTCGGCGCAGCTCCAGCCGGGGGTGCGCGGCCAGAGGCACGAGTTCGTCGTCGCCGTGGTCGTGCTCCAGGACGACATCCACGTCCACTTCGGACGGGAGCGAGGCCACGATGGCGTTGATCGCGGGCAGCGACGACGGGTCCCCGGCGAGCAGCACTCCCGACCGCTCGCGCAGGAGCCGGAACGGCGTGGACCCCATCGACATCACCGCGATGCGGTCCCCCGCCGCCGCGGTGGCAGCCCACTCCGAGGCGGGGCCGCCGGGTTCGTGCAGCACGAAGTCCACGTCCAGCTCGCCCGTGGCCTCGTCCGCGGCGGCGATGGTGTAGGCGCGCTGGAACTCCCGCCGCCCGCTGTCCGGGTCGGGGAACCAGAACCGCAGCCAGGTCGCCGGCTCCGGCCTCACCTGCTGAAACAGCGTGGACGCCAGGAAGCGCACACGACGCACCCTCGGGGCCGGTGCCGACGTCGACACGACCGCGAGCAGGTGTTCCGACGCCCCGAGCGCCTTCAGGACGACGCCCTGCCAACCGCGCGACATCAGCGCTCGCCCTGGTCAGCGGCGGACCCGATGGCGCTCCACGTCAGAGGGACCGGCACCCTCCGCGTCCTCTCCCGCGGCAACAACCTCATGCGATCAACTTAGGTTTGGCTAACCTAAAGGTCAAGTGCCGGGTTCTGCCGCGACGCCAAGTGGACGCCATCGCCGCCGACCCGAGGACCAGCGTGCGGCGCGAAAATGACCTCTGTGGACAGACGCCGGAACTGGCCCGTCGCTACGCGATGCCCCGCGGCATTTCCCACCGCACGAAGGGAAATCCCGCATTTCCCCGCATCAGCAGGCTCCGGGTTGCTCCGCAACACCGTCGGCGCCGACCACGACCACCTCTATCCCGCGCGCCCGGAACGGCTTGATGGCGGCGTCGCCGGCCTTGGTGTCGGTCACCAGCGTGCAGCGGTCGGGCAGCGCCGCCCAGGCGTGGAACGGCCGGCGCCCGAGCTTGGCGGCGTGCACCAGGACGTAGACCCGCTTCGCCCGCTGCGCCATCAGCTCCTTGAGCCGGGTCTGCTGCAGGCTCGCCTCGCAGATGCCGTCCTCGGCGGTGACCCCGTCGGCGCCCAGGAAGGCCCGGTCGAAGGTCATCCTGGTCAGCGCCGCCTCGGCGAGCGGACCGACGAAACCCTGGCTGAGGTGCCGAAGCGTGCCGCCCAGGCACTCGACGTGGACGTTCTCGGCGTTGGCGAGCTCCTGCAGCGCCGTCAGCCCGGTGGTGGCCACGGTCAGGTCCCGCGCGTGGCGCAGTTCGTGGGCCAGCGCCCCCGTGGTCGAGCCCGAGTCGAGCAGCACCGTCTCCCCCGGGCCGACCTGCGCCGCCGCCCAGGCCGCGATCGCCCGCTTGGCATCGAACTCCTCGCCGGTGCGCTGGCGCAGGGACGCTTCCGGGTGGGCGGCCATCGCCATCGCGCCGCCGAAGGTCCGGGCGAGCTGCCCCGCCGACTCCAGCGCCTGGAGGTCGCGGCGGATGGTGGAGGCGGTCACCCCGAACGTCGCCGACAGCTCCTCCACGCTGGCCAGCCCCGACGTCGTGGCCAGCTCGACGATCGCGTCGCGCCGCGCCTGTGATCCGCGGGTCATCGTCCTCCTCCGCTCACCGGCAACTCGCCGAAGCAACCCGGAAACCGGCTCGGAACGCGCCCGGCTCCCGCTCGCACCGCAGGGCCTCCTACGCGGCCGGAGCGGATGCCAGCTCCGCCGCCTGGCGCAGGGCCTCGATCATGCTACCGACGTCGACGACGCCCTTGCCCGCGATGTCGAAGGCCGTGCCGTGGTCGACCGAGGTCCGGATGACCGGCAGCCCGACCGTGATGTTGACCCCGGCCTCGATCCCCAGCACCTTGACCGGGGCGTGCCCCTGGTCGTGGTACATCGCCACGATCAGGTCGTAATCACCGCGCCCGGCCAGGAAGAACGCCGTGTCGGCGGGCAGCGGGCCGTGGGCGTCGATGCCGTCGGCACGCAGGGCGGTGATCGCGGGAACGATCTTCTCCGCCTCCTCGCCGTGGCCGAACAAGCCGTTCTCCCCCGCGTGCGGGTTGATCCCGCACACGCCGATCCTCGGCTCCGCCACGCCGGAGCCGACCATCGCCCGGTGGCCCCGGCGCACGGTGCGCTCCACGAGGCCGGGCTCGATCCTCGCCACGGCGTCGACCAGTCCGATGTGGGTGGTCACGTGGACCACCTTGACCTTGGGCGTGGACAGCATCATCGACACCTCGTCGGTCCCGGTGAGGTGCGCGAGCAGTTCGGTGTGGCCGGGGAACAGGTGTCCCGCCGAGTGCAGCGCCTCCTTGTTCAGCGGCGCCGTGCAGATGCCGTGCACCTGCCCGGCGGTCGCGAGCTCGCCGGCGACCCGGACGTAGTGGTAGGCCGCGTCGCCGGCCACCGCAGAGACCTCGCCCCACGGCAGGTCCGCCGGGAGCAGCCCGAGGTCGACGACGTTGACGCGGCCCGGCGCGAAGACCGCGTCGGCGACCGACTCCACCGCGACGACCTCCGCGGGCCTCCCGAGGATCTCGGCGGCCTGGCGCAGCCGGGCGGCATCGCCGACGACGACGGGCCTGCACCGCGCCGCGGTGCCGTCGTCCAGCAGCGCGCCGACGGTGACTTCGGGTCCGACGCCGGCGCCGTCTCCCATGGTGACGGCGATGAGGGGAAGAGCGGTGCTCACCTGTTCAGCCTTCCGTGGAGCCCGGGACGAGCCCGGGTGCTGTCGTTGGCAGCGAGGTTGTTCGTGGGGATGTCGTTGCGGGGTCCGTCGTCGGCAGTGATGCCGTTGGCGGCGATGTCCTTGCCGGGTCCGTCGTTGACGGGGATGCAGTTGGCGGGTCTGCCGTTGGCGGGAATGTCGTTGGCGGGGACGGGAACCGGGGCCGGAGGTGCCGGAGGATCCGCACGAGGCTGTCCGGATCGCCGAAGCTCCCGGGGCGGGTGACCACGGAGCGGGCGTCGGCGGTGAGGCTGAGCACGGCGCCGTGGTGCACCTGGGCGACCGGTCGCAGCGCGCGGACGTCCAGCGCGTCGAGGACCCCGCGGGCCGTTTCCCCTCCGGTCAGCACGAGGTCGACGTCCTCGACCGTGGCGACGACCCGCCGCACCGTGTCGGCCAGCCGCCGCACGAGGACGCGGGACAGGGCTGGGTCGACGCCGCGCGGCGCGTGCAGCCGCAGTGCGGTCGGCTGCTGCCGCACCGCCTCAGCGATGCGCTCGATCTCCGCGGGTGGCGGGTCGGCGTGCGCGAGCCGATCGACGTGCAGGTCCAGAGACCGCGCACCCGCTTCGACGAGCCGGCGCACCTGGACCGCCGCGCCCGGCTCCGCCGTGCCGACGACCACCAGCAGGGCGCGGTCATCGCGCGGCGCGAAGTCCGGGCGTCGCGCGGCGTTGCCGTGCCGGAAGGACCTGCCGAGGGCGGCGGCCAGACCGCCGGAGCCGACGAGGGCGACCTCCGGTGGGGTGGCGGCCACGACGGCGTCCAGATCGCTGTCGGTCTCGGCATCGCAGACCGGAATCCGGCCTGCCGCAAGGGTTTCGGCGATCGCCGTGCGCGGGTCGCGGCGGACCTCGGCGAGCGAGACCGAACGGCAGGGCACTGGCGCGAGGACCTGGGCGATCGAGTCCGGCGCCGAGCCCGGTTCGGCGCCCCATGCCGTCGTTTCGCGCAGAGGCGTACCGTCGACGCGCACCGCTCCGTCGACGACGGTCCGGCCGCCGACGGGGAGCGCCGGCGCGAGAACGGCAGGACCGACGGCCGAGAGCGTCGCGGCCACGTTCCCGCGCAGCAGCGAGTCGATCTTGACCAGCACCCGCGGGCCGGTCGGACCGCGCTGCGCGAGCATGCCCGCGAGCGCGTCCCCGGCGCGGTCCGCGTCCGACTGCCGCGAGTCCAGGTCGACGACGAGTGCACGTGCCTTGCCACTGTTCTGCGCGTTATACGCAGAAAGTACTGCGCCTGAATCGAGAGCGATGTCGGCGCGCAGTGCGGAGGACATCAGCGCCGCCGCGGTCTCGGCCGCGCCCGAAAGGTCATCCGCAAGGGCGAGAACAGCAAGATCGCGCATCCTCTCCCCTTCCCGCGCGCACCGGGCGCGTGCCGTCGCCGAGAACGCGGAGCCACCGCATCCCTCGCAGTCTTTGCGCGAATCACGCTACTGGCATTGCGCGAAACACGCAATCGTGCAAGGGTGCTCCACGCAACACCGACCGCCCGCAGGCCGGGCCGGTGTGCCAGACGGAAAGGTCGACGATGACCCAGTCGAGATCCCCGGCGCTGTCCCGGCGCAGCGCGTTGCGGCTCGGTGCCGGACTCTGCGCGTTCGGACCGCTCGCCGCCTGCGCGGGACCGACCGGGAGCCCGGGACCCGACACCATGACCCTGGCCCTGAACCGCTCCCTGGTCTCGCTGGACAACAAGCTCAACCAGTTCGAGGCGGCGGTCACCGTGCAGCGCGCCGTGCGGCAGGCGCTGGTGCGCATCGGCCCCGACCTGACCCCGCAACCGGTGCTGGCGGAGCGGTTCGAGCTCACCGAGCCGACCGCGTGGACGGTGCGCCTGCGCGCGGGAGTGCGGTACTCCGACGGCAGCCCGGTGACGCCGCAGGACGTCGCGAAGGCGCTGGAGATGTACCAGGGCGTCAACGGCTCGTTCCTGGCGGCGTTCTTCCCCGAGTGGCCGACGGTCGTCGCCCTCGACGACCGGACCTTCCAGCTGCGGTCGCGCAGGCCGCTGCCCGCGCTGGACTACCTGATGGCCAACATCCTCATCACCCCGTCCGCCGCCAACCGGCCCGAGGAGCTGCAGTCCGGGATCGGGTCCGGCCCCTACGTGGTCACCGCCTCCAACCGCGGGACCGGCGACTACTCGCTGACCGCGAACCCCCGCTACTGGGGCCCGCCGCCGCGGGTCCGCAACGTCGAGGTCCGGTTCGTCCCCGAGGAGTCCAGCCGGGTGGTCTCGCTGCGCAGCGGCGAGGTGGACGTGATCGACACGATCTCGCCGGACTCGGCCGAGCAGCTGACGGGACTGCCCGAGGTCGGGCTCGACACCGTGCCCGGCACCCGGATCAACCAGCTCTTCTACAACTTCCGCAAACCGCAGGGCCATCCGCTGTCGGACCCCCGCGTCCGCGAGGCGCTGACCTTCGCGATCGACGGCCGAACCCTGGTGGAGGACGTGCTCGTCGGATCGGTGGAGCAGGCGGGCGGTGTCGTGCCCGCGACGCTGTCCGGCGCGGTGCGCACCGGCGACTACACCTTCGACCCGCGGCGTGCGCGGCAGCTGCTCGACGCGGCGGGAGTCCGCGCGGGCGACCTGCGGCTCAAGATCATCTGGGAGTCCGGCGAGTTCCCCGCGGACACCACCGTGATGGAAGCGGTGCTGCAGATGCTCGGCCGCGTCGGCGTGCCGGTGACGCTCCAGCAGTTCGAGCCCGGCGGCGACATCTCGCAGTGGCGGCAGGGCCGTGCGGGCGACTGGGACGTCCTCGGCAACGGGTTCACCAGCCCCACCGGCCTGGCGATGATCACGTTGCAGGGCATGTACGGCGGGACCCCGGAGAAGGAGAAGACCCGCGACACCTACCAGGGCTACGTCGTCCCCGAGGTCGCCGACCTGCTGGACCGGGCCAACGCCGAGATCGACGCCACCGCCCGCCAGGAGCTGGTCGCCCGCGCCCAGCACGCGGTGTGGAACACCTGGCCCTGCCTGTGGGCGTTCGTCCCGCGCGCGGTGCTGGCCCGCCGCAGGCGGGTGAAGGACCTGGCGTTGGAGCCCACCAACTCCTACGAACTCGCATCGACCCGGCTGGAGAGGTGAGCCGTGGTCCGCTACCTCCTGCGCAGGCTCGGGCTGAGCGCCCTGACCGTCTTCCTCACCGTCTCCACGGTGTTCGTGCTGATCCGGATGGCCCCGGGTGATCCGGCGACCTCCTACGCCGGACCGCTGGCCACGACCGAGGAGCTCGCGCGCGTCCGCGCGCAGCTCGGCCTGGACGCGCCGCTGACCACCCAGTACGCCGTGTTCCTGCGCGGCCTGGTCACCGGCGACCTCGGCACCTCCTACTCGTTCCAGGCCCCCGCGTTCGACGTCGTGGCCGAGCGGGTGCCCTACACCGTCACCCTCGCCGTCGCCTCGATCGTGATCACCGCGTTGCTGGCCGTCCCGCTCGGCGTCTGGATGGCGCGGCGTGCCGACACCCGCAGGGAGACCGGCGCGAACGTGCTCACCATCGCCGGGCAGTCGATGCCGGAGTTCTGGAGCGGCGTCATGCTGCTCACCGCCTTCGCCGTGGTCGTCCCGGTGCTGCCCGCGTCCGGGTTCGCGACCTGGGCCGGTCTCGTCCTGCCCGCCACCACCGTGGCGCTGTTGCAGATCGCCCTGATCTCGCGCCTGGTGCGGCGGGAGATGGGGGCCAACCTCGCGGCGCCCTACCTGACGATCGCGCGCTCGCGGGGCCTCCCCGAAACCGTGCTCACCTGGCGCTACGCGCTGCGCAACTCGTCGATCCCGGTGCTCACGGCGCTGGGGACCCGCTTCGCCGCGATGCTCAACGGCGTGGTCGTGGTCGAGGTGGTCTTCGCCTGGCCCGGCGTCGGTTCGCTGGTGGTGCGAGCGCTGGAGACCAGGGACTACCCGCTGATCCAGGCCACCGTCCTGGTCACGGCCGCGCTGGCGGTGGGCGTGCAGCTCCTCATCGATCTGGCCTACCCGCTGCTGGATCCGCGGGTGCGGCTCGGGAAGGCGGTCGCCCGATGACCCAGTCCACTGTGGAAGCGAGCAGGCCGAGCCGGGTCACGACGGACGACCTCGCCCGTGCCTCGGCGACCCGGCGGGCGAAGGCCGCGCGGGCCAAGCTCTGGGCGGGCGCGGTGTGCACGGCGCTGGTGGTCGTCCCGGTCGCGCTGGCGAGCGTGCTGCCGATTCCCGGCGCCGACGAGCAGAACCTGCACGAGCGCAGGCTGCCACCGCTGACCGGCGGCCACCTGTTCGGCACCGACCAGCTCGGCCGCGACCTGCTGGCGCGCGTGCTGCACGGCGGCCAGGTGTCGCTGCTCGTGGGCGTGCTCGCGGTCGTGGTCTCCGGGATCGTCGGGGTGCTGGCCGGCGCGGCGGCGGGCTACTTCGGCGGCTGGGTCGACGCCGTGGTCTCGCGGCTGCTGGAAGCGCAGATGTCGTTGCCGCTGCTGATGATGCTGTTGCTGGTGGTGGCCCTGTTCGGGCCGTCGGTACCGGTCATCACCTGCGTCATCGCCATCGCGCAGTGGCCGGAGGTGGCCAGGCTGACCAGGTCGCTGGTGCTGGTGGAACGCGAGAAGCCCTACGTCGACGCGGCCCGGGTGCTCGGGCTGAACCGGGTCGCGGTGCTGGCCCGCCACGTCATCCCCAACATCGCCAAGCGCGCGACGCTGGTCGTCCTGCTGCTGCTCGCGCAGGCGGTGCTGCTGGAGAGCGCGCTGAGCTACCTCGGCGCCGGGCCGCAACGCCCGTTCGCCACCTGGGGCCGGATCATCTCCGACGGCCAGGACTACGTGACGACCTCCTGGTGGCTGGTGACGCTGCCCGGCCTGGTGATCGTGGTCCTGGTCATCGGCGTCAACCTGCTCGGCGACGGCCTGCGGGACCGCAGCCCGGCCCGGAAGGGGGCAGGCGCATGACGACCGCCACCGGGGAGCCGCTGCTGACCGTCAGCGACCTCCAGATCGAGCTGATCACCGAGGCCGGCGTCGTGCGCGCGGTCGACGGGGTCTCGTTCGAGATCCGCACCGGCGAGACGGTGACGATCATCGGCGAGTCCGGTTCGGGCAAGTCGACGACCGCGATGGGCGTGCTGCGGCTGCTGCCCGACGACCTCGCCGTGCTCTCCGGCAGCGCCGTGATCGCCGGACGCGACGTCATCGCCGACCCGCGCGCGGTCCGCGAGGTGCGGGGACGCGAGGTCTCGCTGGTCCCGCAGGACCCGATGACCGCGCTCAGCCCGGTGCACACCATCGGCCACCAGCTCGTGCAGAGCGTTCGGCTGCGCAGGCCCGAGCTGCCCGCCGCCGCGGCGAAGGAGTCGGCCGCGCAACTGCTGGCCCAGGTCCGCATCCCCGATCCCGGCAGGCAGCTGCGCAAGTACCCGCACCAGCTCTCCGGCGGCATGCTGCAACGGGTGCTGATCGCCATCGCGCTGGCCGCCGAACCCCGGCTGCTCGTGGCCGACGAGCCGACCAGCGCGCTGGACGTCACGGTGCAGGCCGAGATCCTGGACCTGCTGCTGGAGCTCCAGGAGCACACCGGCGTCGGCATCCTCATGATCACCCACGACCTCGGCGTCGCTCGGCTGGTCTCCGACCGCATCCACGTCATGCGCGCGGGACGCTTCGTCGAGAGCGGCGAGGTGGAGGACGTCGTGGGCGCCCCTGCTCAGGAGTACACGCGGGCGCTCCTGGGGGCCGTGCCCGAACTCGGTCCCTGGGACGGATCGAACGGAGACCCCCGATGAGCGAACCGATCCTGGACGTGCGCGACCTCGTCGTCGAGTACCCGGCGCCCGGAGGAACGTTCCGGGCCGTGGACGGCGTCAGCTTCGCGGTGACCGCCGGGAGCACGCTGGCGATCGTCGGCGAGTCGGGCTGTGGCAAGTCCACCATCGCCCGGTCGCTGGTGCGGCTGCTGACGCCGACGTCGGGCAGCATCCTGCTCGGCGGGCGGGACATCGCACGGCTCGGGGAAAGGCAGCTGCGTCCGCTGCGGCCCCGCATCCAGATGGTCTTCCAGGACCCCTACGGGTCGCTGGACCCGCGGCTGTCCGCCGCCGAGATCGTGGGCGAGCCGCTGCGGCTGCGCGGCGTGCGCTCCAGGGCCGAGCGGACGCGCGAAGCGGCCGCGCTGCTCGACCGCGTCGGGCTGCCCTCGCACGCGCTCGACCGGCGGCCCGCGGAGTTCTCCGGCGGCCAGCGGCAGCGGATCGGCATCGCCCGCGCGCTGGCCAGCCGGCCCGAGGTCCTGGTGTGCGACGAGGCGACCAGTGCCCTCGACGTCTCGGTGCAGGCGCAGGTCCTCGCGCTGCTGCGGGAGATCCAGCGGGAGAGCGCGCTGACCTACCTGTTCATCTCGCACGACCTCGCCGTGGTCCGCGAGATCAGCGACCAGATCGTGGTGATGCGCAAGGGGTCCCTCGTCGAGCACGGCCCCACCGAGCGGGTGCTCGCCGCACCCGAGCACCCCTACACCCGCGCGCTGCGCGCGGCCGCCCTCGACCCGTCCACCATGCGGGGCCGCAAGCCACGCGCGGCCACCGCCACGACCGCCGGAGGAGCTGTCCGTTGACTACTCCCCGCCGTGAAGGGCGGGGATTCCCTTCCGGCTCGCGCCGGAAGGTTCCTGCTTCCCAGCCGACTGCCCCGTCCGGGAGGTCTCCCGTTGAGGTCTTACACCGGCTCCACAGGCCGACACCGCCAGCCCGGCGGCCAGAATGTTCTTCGCGGCGTTGACGTCCCGATCATGCCGGGAACCGCAACTGCCGCACGTCCATTCACGGATGTGCAGCGGCATCGACCGGGCCGGCCTGCCGCACGCCGAACACGTCTTGCTGGAGGGAAACCACCGGTCGATCACGACCAGCCCCCGCCCGTACCAGGCGGCCTTGTACTCCAGCATGGTCCGAAACTCCGACCACGCGGCATCGGAGATCGCGCGTGCGAGCGTGCCGTTGCCCAGCATGCCTCGCACGTTGAGGTCTTCGATCACGACCGTTTGGTTGTCGCGGACGAGTCGAGTGGTGACCTTGTGCAGGTGGTCCCGACGGCGGTCGGTGATGCGTGCGTGGACACGGGCGACCTTGTGGCGGGCCTTGGCCCGGTTGTTCGAACCCTTCTGCCTGCGGGCCAGCTCCCGCTGAGCCCTCGCCAGCCGGGCGCGATCCCGCTTCTCGTGCCTGGGGTTGGTGATCTTCTCGCCGGTCGACAACGTGACCAGCGAGCTGATGCCCGCGTCCACACCCACGGCGGCATCCGCCGGGGCGTGCTGTTCCACCGCCGTTTCCACCAGCAGGGACACGAACCACCGGTCAGCCGCGTCTCGCGACACGGTCACCGTGGACGGCTCCGCACCCTCCGGAAGCCGACGCGACCACACGATGTTCAACGGCTCAGGCATCTTCGCCAGCGTGAGTTGCCCGTCGCGGTACGTGAACGCCGAGCGGGTGTACTCCGCCGACTGGCGGGACTTCTTGCGGGACTTGAAACGCGGGTACTGCGCGCGCTTGTCGAAAAACGCCGTGAACGCGCCCTGCAGATGCCGCAACGTCTGCTGCAACGGCACCGACGACACCTCACCCAGAAACGACAGCGCGTCGGTCTTCTTCCACGCGGTGAGCATCGCGGAGGTCTCGTTGTAGTTCACCCGGCGCTGCTCGGTGAACCACGCGCGAGTCCTGGCATCCAGGGCGAGGTTGTAGACCTTACGGACACATCCGAACGTGCGCAGCAACTCACTGCGCTGCACACCGGTCGGATAGAAGCGGTACTTGTACGCCCGCTTCACCAGCGTCCTAGCCATGCCTCACATGTTTGCAAGCCAGTTCGTAAGAGCCGATCTCGGGTGATCAACCAACAACACTCGCGGTCGGCCCGTCCCCGGCCTGAAGGCCGGGGTATCCGCCGATTGGATTTCCGATGAAACCCACCCGACTGCCGGGAACCGACGTGCCGCTGTCCCCGCTCGTGCTCGGCACGATGACGTTCGGGGACACCGCGGACGCCGCCGCGGCCGGCCGGATGCTCGACGTCGCGCTGGAGGCCGGGATCACCGGGATCGACACCGCCAACGGCTACGCCGGCGGCGCGGCCGAGGAGATCCTGGCCGACCTGCTGCGTTCGCGACGCGACCGCGTCGTGCTCGCGACCAAGGCGGGCATCCCCCACCCCGACGCCGGGAAGCACTCCCCGCTGTCTGCACGCGGGCTCCGGGCCAGTGTCGAAGGCAGCTTGCGGAGGCTGGGCGCCGACCGCATCGACCTGTTCTACCTGCACCAGCCCGACCGTGCGGCGCCGGTGGCCGAGACGCTGACGACGGTGGCCGAGCTGGTCGCCGAGGGCAAGATCGGCGCGCTCGGTGTCTCGAACTACGCGGCGTGGCAGATCGGCGAGCTCAACCGCGCCGCCGACGAGACCGGAGCGCCCCGCCCCGTCGTCGCGCAGCAGCTCTACAACCTGCTCGCGCGGCGCATCGAGGAGGAGTACGCCGAGTTCGCCGCGGCCACCGGCCTGCTGACGATGGTCTACAACCCGCTCGGCGGCGGGCTGCTGACCGGCAGGCACTCCTTCGGGGAGCAGCCCTCCGGCGGCCGGTTCGCCGACTCGCGGGTGGCCGAGATGTACCGGCAGCGCTACTGGAACCCCGAGCTGTTCGAGTCGGTCGCCGCGCTCGCGAAGGTCGCCGACGACGCCGGCCTCGGGCTGACCGAACTGTCCCTGCGCTGGCTGGTGTCCAAGCCCGCGACCGGGTCGGTCCTGCTCGGCGGCTCGAAGGTCGAGCACCTGCGGGCCAACATCGCCGCCCTGGACGCCGGGCCGCTGCCCGCCGACGTCGTCGCCGCCTGCGACGAGGTCGGCGCCGCCCTGCGCGGCCCGATGCCCGCCTACAACCGCTGACCGGACAGCACGAACGATCTTTTGATCGTGGTCCTCAAGCGGCGAAGCCGCTTGGCCCACCCCCGACACCGGCACCGCCACCCGCACCGCAACGCAAGACGAGCAAAGAAGAAAACCGAAGGAGAGAGTCCATGACCGCGGCCGACTTCGCCCGCAGGATCCGCAACCGGGAGCGCGCCATCGGCTACTGGTCGGTGCTGGACGCGCCGGTCGCCACCGAGCGCATCGCGCGCCTGGGCTACGACTACGTCGCGCTGGACTGGCAGCACGGGCTGATCGGCTACGACGGCATCCTGCACGGCATGCAGGCCATCGACGCGGGTGGTGCGTCGGTCGGCATGGTCCGCGTGGAGGCCAACGACGCGGCCTCGATCGGCCGCGCGCTCGACGCCGGGGCCGGCGGCGTGATCGTGCCGCTGATCAACACCGCCGAGGACGCGGCGGCGGCCGTCGCCGCGACCCGGTACCCGCCGCGCGGCGTGCGCTCCTACGGCCCGATGCGCTCCATGCTGCGGATCGGGCCGAAGCCCGCGGAGGCCGACGATAGCACCGTCGTGCTGGCCATGATCGAGACGCCGCAGGGCCTGGAGAACGTCGAGGCGATCTGCGCGACTCCGGGTCTCGACGGCGTCTACGTCGGCCCGTCGGACCTGTGCCTGGCCGTCGGGGGCGCCTACCCGGGCGATCCCGAGGTCGCCGAGGTCTTCGAGGCCGCGCTCAAGACGGTGCGCGAGGTGGCAGCGGCGGCGGGGATCGCCGCGGGCATCCACACCCCCGAGGGCCGGGCCGCCGCGCGCAGGCTGGCGGAGGGCTACACCTTCGCCACGGTCGCCTCCGACCTGGTCCACCTGGAGAAAGTCGCCGCGGCGCACCTGGCGGCCGCCTCCGGAAGCGAGGACTCGTGACCACCGCCCTGCGCACCGACGGCGTGGTGCGGCCCGTCCCGGACGACCCGCACCGCCGCGAAGCGTTCCTCCCCGCCCCCGCCGTGCAGTCCCACGCCGCGAACCTGATGCCCCTGCCCGGCGGTGACCTGGGATGCGTCTGGTTCAGCGGGACGCAGGAAGGCGTGGCCGACATCGGCGTCTGGTTCTCCCGGCTCGCCGCCGGCGGGGACACCTGGTCCGATCCCGTCCCGCTCTCCGACGACGAGACGCGGTCCGAGCAGAACCCGGTGCTGTTCCCCGCGCCGGGCGGTGAGCTGTGGCTGCTGCACACCGCCCAGCACGCGGGCGACCAGGACACCGCGGAAGTGCGGGTGCGGACCTCCGGCGACAGCGGACGGACCTGGGGTCCGGTGCGCACGCTGGTCGCGGCGACCGAGGCGGGCGGGGTGTTCGTCCGCCAGCCGGTGGCCGTCCTGCGGTCCGGCCGGTGGTTGCTGCCGGTCTTCCGCTGCGCACGGCCGGAAACCGGGAAGTGGGTCGGCGACGACGACACCAGCGCGCTGCTGGTCTCCGACGACCGCGGTGAAACCTGGCAGCACCAGGAGATCCCGGACAGCACCGGGTGCGTGCACATGAACGTCGTCGAGCTCGACGACGGCTCGCTGCTGGCCCTGTTCCGCAGCCGCTGGGCCGACGCCATCCACGAGAGCCGTTCCCACGACGACGGCAGGACCTGGAGCGCCCCGGTACCGACCGCGCTGCCCAACAACAACTCCTCGATCCAGTGCACGCGCCTGCGCGACGGGCGGCTGGCACTGGTGTTCAACGCCAGCAGCGCGGCCGACGCCACCGAGCGGAGAACGTCTCTCTACGACGAGATCGACGACAACGGCGTCACCGGCTCCCCCGCCGCGCACGGCGGGCCGAGCCGCGCCTTCTGGGGCGCGCCCCGGGCACCGCTGACCCTCGCGCTGTCCTCGGACGGCGGGCGCACGTGGCCGGTCCGGCGGGACGTGGAGGCAGGCGACGGCTACTGCATGACCAACAACTCGCGGGACGGGCTCAACCGGGAGCTGTCCTACCCGTCGGTCGCCCAGACCGCCGACGGTGTCCTGCACATCGCGTTCACCTACCACCGCAGGGCGATCAAGCACGTGCGGATCGATCCTGACTGGGTGTCCCGGGGAGTCGCACGATGACCACCACCCTGATCACGACTCCGACTTTCGGGCGCTTCTCCCCGGAACCGTGGGAAATCCTCGACGCCGCCGGGTCCACGGCGGTGCGCCCGCACGAGACGCGGGCGATGCACGCCGACGAGCTGCTCGCCGGCGTGCCGGACGCCGACGCGCTCATCGTCGGCATGGACCAGGTCACCGCCGAGGTGATCGAGGCCGGATCCCGGCTCCGGGTGATCGCCAAGCACGGCGTGGGCGTCGACAACATCGACCTGGACGCCGCGCGGGCGCGGGGAATACCCGTGGTGTTCGCCCCCGGCAGCAACTCCCGCGCCGTGGCCGAGCTGACGTTCGGCCTGATGATCGCCGCGGCGCGCCGGATCGCGGCCGCTCACACGGCGGTCGTCGCCGGTGACTGGCCCAAGCTCTACGGTCCCGAGCTGGCCGGGCGGACTCTCGGCATCATCGGGTTCGGCCGGATCGGGCGCCTGCTCGCCGGATACGCCCAGGCCTTCGGGATGACCGTGCTCGGCTACGACCCCTTCCTGGACGACGGAGAGCTCACCGAGCGCGGCGTGCGTCCGGTGGGCTTCAGCGAGTGCCTGGCGGCGTCGGACTTCGTGAGCCTGCACCTGCCCGCCGAGCCCGGCAGGCCGCCCCTGCTGGACCAGCGGGCTCTGCGGACGATGAAGCAGGGTGCCTGTCTGGTCAACGCCGCGCGCGGCGGACTGGTCGACGAGACCGCGCTGGCGGAGCTGCTGCACTCCGGCCACCTCGGCGCCGCCGCCCTGGACGCGTTCGCCACCGAACCGCTGACCGACAGTCCACTTCGGACAGCGCCGAACCTGCTGCTGACACCACACATCGGCGCCTGCAGCCACGAGGCCAACCGCGACATGGGCGTGATGGTGGCCGAGGACGTGGCCAGGGTGCTGCGCGGCGAACTCCCCCACCACACGGCGACCTGAGGAGGCAGCGGATGAAGATCGAGCGCGTGCGCGTCGACAGAGCGAAGTTCGAGATGAAGGACTTCGCCAAGCACCCCACGGGTTTCTCCCTGGTGTACGAGCCCGGCAGCCGCAAGGAGGTCAGCGCCTACGCGGTCCGGATCTTCACCGACGACGGCGTCGTCGGCGAGTACGTGGGCGGCAACTCCGTCGCCGCCGCACAGGTCTCCATGTTCGGCAAGTACCTGGTCGGCAAGAACCCCTTCGAGCGCGAGCGCATCTACAACGACGTCAAGCGCCAGCTGCGCAAGTTCGACAAGATGGGCATGGGCCTGATCGACATCGCCCTGTGGGACCTGGCCGGGCGCGCGTTCGGCGTGCCGATCCGGACGCTTCTGGGCGGTTGGAAGACGAAGCTGCCGGCCTACGCCTCGACGGCGGCCGGTGACCGGTCCGGCGGCCTCGACAGCGCCAAGGCGTACGCGGACTTCGCCGTGCGGTGCAAGGAACTCGGTTACCGGGCGTACAAGCTGCACGTGTGGGACGACTACGAGGTGGCCGAGGTCGTCAGGACGATCGCAGCGGTGCGCGATGCGGTCGGTCCCGAGATGGACCTGATGCTGGACCCCGGCTGCAAGCTGGAGACCTTCGCCCACGCCGTGCAAGTCGGCCGGGCCTGCGACGACGCGAACTACCTGTGGCTGGAAGACCCCTACAAGGACACCGGGATCTCGATCCACGGCCACCGCAGGCTCCGCGAGCTGATCAGGACTCCGCTGCTCCAGACCGAGCACGTCCGCGGCCTCGAACAGCACACCGACTTCGTCATCGGCGGCGGGACCGACTTCGTGCGCGCCGACGCCGAGTACGACGGAGGCATCACCGGCGCGCTGAAGATCGCCCACGCCACCGAGGGCTTCGGGCTGGACGTCGAGCTGCACACCCCGGGTCCGGCGCAGCGCCAGCTGATGGCCTCGATCCGCAACACCAACTACTACGAGATGTCGTTCGTCCACCCGAAGTCCTCGGAGATCGGGCGCAGCCAGCTCGTCTACGCCGACGACTACCGCGACGGCCTCACCGCCATCGACGCCGACGGCTGCGTGCCCGTGCCGGAAGGCCCCGGCGTCGGCGTCTCCTACGACTGGGACGCCATCGCCGCGCACACCGTCGACACCGCCGAGTTCCACTGACCCGCCACCGCTCCTCCCGACACCCCGCCACTTCCCCGCACCCGGCAAGGACGCCGGGTGGAGAGGACATTGCGCCATGTCCAGAAAAGCCGCGACCGCCGCCCCGGTCGAGCACGATCCCTACGCGCTGCGAGCCGAAGACGTCCGCACGCCGCCGACGACGTTCACCGGAAGGCTGCGCCACCTCGGCCCCGGTCTGGTGCTCTCCGCCGCCATCGTGGGATCGGGCGAGCTGATCGTCACCACGTCGATGGGCGCCCGCGCCGGGTTCGCGCTGCTGTGGCTGGTGATCCTGAGCACCGGTGTCAAGGTGTGGATCCAGATGGAGCTGGCGCGCTGGACGATCCTCAACGGCAGGACCGCGCTGGAGGGCTTCAGCCACGTCGGCCCGAAGGTCGGCCGCGTCAGCTGGATCAACCTGCTGTGGATCGGCATGGACTTCGCCAAGATGTTCCAGCGCGGCGGGATCATCGGCGGCACGGCCGCGGCCTGCTCGATCCTGTGGCCGGTCTACGGCGCCGCGCTGAGCTTCCCGTCCCTGGTCGTCTGGACGGTCGTCGTGACCGCCAGCGGTGTGCTGCTGCTGCAGAGCGCCAGGTACAGCGTGGTCGAGAACGCGGCCGTGCTCTCGGTGGCGGTGTTCACCTTCGCCACCGTCGGGCTCGCGCTCGGCCTGCCGCTGACCGAGTTCTCCTACGGTGCCGGCGATCTCGCCGGCGGCCTGAGCTTCGCCATCCCCGCGGGCACGGTCGGCATCGCCGTCGCCATGTTCGGCTCCACCGGCGTCGGCGCGGACGAGATGACCACCTACACCTACTGGTGCCTGGAGAAGGGCTACGCGCGCTGGACCGGCCCGGACGACGGCACCGAGGAACGCGCCCGGCGGGCCGAGGGCTGGCTGAAGGTCATGCGGCTGGACGTGTTCGCGTCGTGGCTGGTCTGCACCCTGTGCACGCTGTCGTTCTACGTGATCGGCGCGGCGGTCCTGCACCCGCAGGACCTGGTGCCCGAGGGCAACGACATGATCACCACGCTGTCGCGGATCTACACCGACACCATGGGACCGTGGGCACAGTACCTGTTCCTGTTCGGCGCGATCGCGGTGCTGTACTCCACCAACATCGGCTCCACGGCGAGCGTGCCGCGGCTGTGGACGAACACGCTGGGGCTGCTCGGGGTCGTCGACTGGAACGACGTCCGTGCGCGCCGCCGCACCATCCGCATCCTGACCTGCTGCCTTCCCCCGTTGTGGGCGACGTTCTTCCTGTTCCTGCAGTCGCCCGTGCTGATGGTCCAGGTGGGCGCGATCGGCAGCGGGGTCTTCCTGCTCGGCGTGGTGATCGCGGTGTGGAAGCTGCGCACGACCGAGGTCGACCGGCGCTTCCGCACCAACCCCTGGCTGACCGTCGCCCTGGTCCTCAGCAGCACCGCCATCGCCACGATCGGCGTGTACTCGGTGCTGGAGGTCTTCGGCATCGGCTTCGGGGAGTAGCGGGGCGCGCGACCACCCGGAACGCGACCTGACACCTCGCACGGAAATCAGCCGAGAACGGGAACAGTGGGAAAGCACGCGACTCCGCATTCCTCCCGAAATCAAGATCGGCTTCTTTTGCGCCGCACCACCGCGTGGTAAGAATGGCGGATGGGGCCGCCCGGACGAGACCGGAGCGGATTCGTTCAACACCACCGGAATTGCCCGGTGGTGCGGTGCGGCGGAATTCCGGGTCCGCCACGTCGAGCACGATCCCGGAGTCAGCGATCACGAGGGGACGATGACGCATGTACGCGGTGCTCGGAGCGACCGGACTCAACGGCGGGCAAGCAGCGGCGGCGCTGCGCCAGCGGCGGCTGGCGGTGCGGGCCGTGGTCCGCGACGAGAGCCGCGGCCGGGCACTGCGTGAAATGGGCTGCGAACTCGCCGTCGCCGACATCGCCGACGTCGAAAGCCTCGCCGCCGCCTGCACCGGTGTGGACGGCGTCTTCGTCATGCTCCCGACGCACTACGACGCAACCGATGTCCTAGCGACCTACGACCACCAGATCGAAAAGATCACCGCGGCCCTGGAGATCGCGAAGCCGCCGCACGTGGTCGCACTCTCGGCTGAAGGCTCCGAGATCCCGCACGGGACAGGCCTGATCCTGACCACGAGAGCACTGGAGACGGCGCTGGGCGACACCGGGCTGGCGACCACGATCCTGCGCTGCCCGCAGTTCATGGAGAACTGGCGGTACGCCATCGAACCGGCTCGCCGCGACGGCGTGTTCCCCAGCTTCCTGACGCCACTCGAGCGACGGATCCGCATGGTCTCCGCGATCGACGTCGGCGAAGCGATCGCGGACGCACTCGAGGACCCCGCGGATTCCACGCGAATCCGGTTCATCACCGGCCCGCACGACTACTCACCCGCGGACGCGGCGCAGGTGCTGTCCGACCTCCTCGCACACGACGTGCGCGCGGTCGAAGTTGCCCGCAGCCAGTGGATGGGGCTGTTCACCGGCATCTCGGGGTGCAGCGCGGACGCGGCACACCTGCTGACCGACATGTACGACGCGTTCAACGCGGGCAAGCTCGGCGTCGAACCCGGTGCCGGAAAGGAACTCACCGGATCCACCACGCTGAAACGCGCACTCACCGAATGCCTCGCCGCAGGCTGACGCCTACGTCGGGCCGGCGGGGCGACCTTGTCGACCGGCCGCCGTCGGCACGTGATCCCGGCGGGAACGGCGCGCCACCGAATTGTGGCGCCGTTCCCCCTCTTTTACGGCTCGGCGCCTTCCGCGTTCCTGGTTCACCGAACAATTCGAACCCGCGGCGGAAGCACGTTCCGCGCGGGTTTCTCGATATTCGGATCGAGGGCGATCGCAAACCAGCCGGGGCAGGCGCCCCGGCTGGTTCACTCCCGAACTACGCGGCGACTCCCACTCCCAGCGCGTCGAGCACCTGGGCGTAGGTCGGCGCGCTCGCGGCGGCCTGGTCCTTGGCGCTCGAGGTGCCGATGGCCTGGATGCGCTCGTGGATGTCCGAGGTGTCGACCGTGCGGGTCAGCATGCTGACGTAGCGGCGGGCCGCCTGGCCGAGCTCGGGGTCGTGCTCCTCGGCGTCGATCATCAGGAACGGGTTCGGCGGCATGTCGGGCAGCAGGTGCTGCCACGGCTCCTCCTTGACCGCGGCACGCCACAGCGAAGTGCGCGCGACGTCCTGGACCACGACGTCGTCGAACCACGGGCGGACGTAGTCCACCTGCTCCTGCGTCGTGCGCACGTTGAGGGAGGCCAGTTCGCCTTCCGCGCCTTCGAAGGTCTCGGCGATCCGCACCGCGTGCGCGAGTGCGAGCGCGAGCCCGCGCCCGAACGTCGGGTCGGTGAGGCAGACCCGGTCGCCGACCGGGAAGTAGCCCTTCGGCGCGTCCGCTGCCAAACCGCGGAGGACGTTGCGCAGTCCCGGCATCGGGACCACCTCGCTGATCGGCGAGGCGTCGCCGTCCTCGAACCACGGCCGGAACGGCTCGAGCATCGCCACCACCCGGTCGAACGCGAGCGGGTCGCGCAGCTTCTTCATGGCGTCGTCCTCGGGCAGCCTGCCGATGTCGATCGAGAACGTGCCGCGGTCGTGGTAGAAAAGCGCCGCGCCGTAGCCGAGTCCGTCCACCACGCTGACCGAGCCGTACTGCAGCGGCGGCCGCTCGGCGCCGTCCCGCAGGACGTAGAAGCGGCTGTTGTAGACCTTGCCGCACTCGATGTCGGAGACGGCCGGCGTGAACCCCAGACCCAGCTTCGAACGAGCGCCGGTGGCGTCGAGGACGACCTCGTAGTCCCGCTCCCCCTCGGCGGTGCGGATTCCCCTGAGCCTGCCGTCGTGCACCTCGCCGAGTTGCACGGAAGCACCGGGGCAGTACCGGATGCGGCTCTCCCGCTCCCGCGCGCGGTGCAGCGCCCACTCGAGCGTGGTCCGGCGGGCCGCCATCATCAGCAGGTCCTCGTCACCGGGCGCGGTGGCCGCCTGCGGACAGCTGAAGGGCAGCTCCTCCACCCCGCCGGCGAGCATGTCCTCGTGCACGTCCGGCAGGTTCTGCCGCAGCAGCTTGCGGAACAGGCCGAGGAAGACGTGCGGGTGCTGGGTCTGCGGTGCTCCGGGCCGGTTCCACTGCTGCACGTCGTCCAGGTCGTCCGGCGGCGGGGTGTCCCTCTCGTAGAGGTCGACCTCGAACCCGCGGCGCGCCAGCAGGATCGCACTGCTCAGCCCGGCGACGCTGCCACCGACGACGGCAATTCGTGCAGCCATGATGCTCCTAATGTGATGGATGTTGTCCCCAGCCGGCTGGTGGCCGGATCAGGTCCCGGCCGGTTCCCACTCGACGAGCAGGTGCCGCGGGCCGTGGAAGGAGGCGTTGCGCAGGTAGCCGAAGTCCTGTCCTTCGACCAGGCGCATCCCCGGCAGCCTGCGGGTCAGCTCCTCGAGGATGATCCGCATCTCGAGCCTGGCCAGCGGCGCGCCGATGCACGCGTGGCTGCCGATCCCGAAGGTGAGGTGGCGTTTGGCGTTGGACCGCGCGATGTCGAGCTCCCCGGGGTCGCCGAAGACGTCCTCGTCGTGGTTGCCCGAGCCGATCACCAGCAGCACGCGCGCGCCCGCCGGGATCGTCACGCCACCCACCGGCACGTCGACCAGCGCCTTGCGCCGCCAGCACAGCACCGACGAGGAATACCGCAGGCATTCCTCGACCGCGTTGGGGATGGCCGACGGGTCCGCGCACAGCGACTCCCAGGAGGACCGGTGCGTCAGCAGGTGCCGCAGGGCGTTGGCGGTGGCGTTGGTCGTGGTCTCGTGCGCGGCGACCAGCCCGCTCATCATCATGTTCTGCAGGTGGTTGTCGTCGACCAGCTCGGGGTCCTCACGGTGCACGTCGATCGCGGTGGGGACCCAGCCCTCGCCGCCCTCGCTCTTGAGGCGCTCCACGAGCTGCCCCGACAGCGACCACCACTGGCCGACCTGGTCGGCGATCTCGACCTGGTGCTCCTCGGTCGGCCTTCCCCAGGTGAACGAGCCCATCTTGATGGTGTAGTGCCGGGCGCGGTCGATGTCCTCGTCCGGTACGCCGCAGACCAGCAACCCGACGATCGCGGGCACCTCCCACAGCAGGTCGTCGACCAGGTCGGCCCGCCCGCGCCCGGCGAACCGGTCGACGTAGCGGGTCACCAGGTCGCGGATGCGCCCCTCCAGCCTGGCGACCTCGTCGGCGGCGAGCGGGCCGGCGAGCGCGCGCCTGCGTCGCATGTGCAGCGGCTCGTCCTCGTTGACCAGGACCGGGCCGGGCGCGAAGTCGTACTCCGCGAGCCGCTCGCGGGCCTTGGCGCCCAGCGGGGTGATCGGGTCCAGCGCGTTCGACGCCGAGAAGCGCCGGGTGTCGCGGAAGATCTCCTTTATGTCGGCGTATCTGGTCACGACCCAATGGTCGAGTTCCGGGCTGTAGAACACCGGTTCCCGCTCGCGCGCCGCCTTCAGCACGCCCGCGGGATCCTGCTGGTAGGCCTCGCCGAATGGATCGAATTCTTCCGCGATCCGCGATATCGGGCAGCCTGCACCCACACGGGTTGCGTCCACCTGTAGCTCCTCCACCCCACCCGTTCGTTTACCCGAGGGGTCGACCGGGAGAAAGACGGTACGGAGATACCGCACCGTGATCAGATGTTCCCATGTTGCAGAGCCCTCCCCATCCTGTCAAGAAATTCGCGGCGACCTGGTCAGGAGCGACAATCCTTGACGATCACTCACGGGCGTGCTTAGGCTCCACCGGGTAGGCTCGAAGAGAGCCGCTGAACGTCTGGGGAGAACTGGGTGGAAAAGTTCGTCTTTGAACAATCGCGTTCAACCGAACAGCACCGGGCTAATTACCCGGAACGGAAGCAGCGCAATTACGACGAACGGGTGAGCAGCTGATGTAGCACGCGAAGCGGTGCGTCTTTTTCCGCACTTCGCCCTGTTTTAGCTGGTCAGCGAATCAGGGAGGAACACGAGCGGGCTCCCGGCGGCGACGTTCTCCACGAGTTCGCTGTCCTCTGCGACACCCTGTTCCCGGTCTGGCGAACCGGCGATCAGATCGCGGACCAGAGGATCGGCAGCCCCGTGGCGGTGCTGACCTGTTCGGCGGCGGCAACACGACAGGAACCGAGCGGAGAACTTCCGCTCAGCGCCACGACTCCTTTCGGCGGGAATTCAGCCAAAAGCCGTCACCGCTGCCCCTTCGTGCCGAGTTCGCGGATTTTCCGCGGTTCGGGCGCCGTGTCCGACGCTGCCCGAATTACGGGCCCGAGTGGGGCTCTGCCTTTTCTTGCCGAATTAGTTGAACACGCTACGAGTCGGTTGAACGAGATACGAGTCTGGCGTCACGAGACCGGAGGAGAACCCTGTGCGGCAGCCGAATGGATCGAGTTCCCCGGGTGCCGGCGATGCGCCGACAGTCCCCGGCTTCGCCGAAGCCGTCGAATACGCCGACCAGCAGATCCAGGCGATCGCGCTGGACGAGCTCCGCGCGGCGGGCGTGTACCGCACGCCGCTGGAGTACTACCTGGTGGGCACCTATCCGCCGCTGAAGTACCTGCACGACATCGGCGAGGACGAGGTCTTCCGGGGCGTCACCGCCTCCCAGAACCTCTACCTGCACATCCCGTTCTGCGAGCAGTACTGCACCTTCTGCCACTTCTACAAGGAGATCAACGCCGAGCAGTCCTGGGTGGACCGCTACGTCGCGGCGCTGCTGGACGACATCTCGGCGGTCGGGCAGCGGGTGTCGGCGCAGAGCCCGCAGGGCCTGAACGCCTCGTCGGTCTACTTCGGCGGCGGCACCCCCTCCTACCTGCGGGCCCACCAGATCACCCGGCTGTTCGAACACCTGTGGAAGAACGTCCGCACCAGTCCCGACACCGAGATCACCTTCGAGCTGCACCCCGGTGTGGTGCGCCAGCCCGACTACGAGGACCGGCTCGACGCGATCGCCGCGGGCGGCGTCAACCGCTGGGTCTTCGGCATCCAGTCGATGGACCCCGACGTGCTGGTCAAGCTCAACCGCGGGCACGGCAGGGACGAGGTCTACCGCCTGCTCGGACTGCTCGAGCAGCGCGGGATCGACAACCTCAACGTCGACCTCATCTTCGGGCTCCCGCTGCAGAACCTGCGCAACTGGTACGACACGCTCACCGAGCTGATGGCCGCGGGGATCGAGAAGTTCAACATCTTCCCGCTGATGTTCAAGCGCTCGGACCCGATCACCCGGCAGTACATGCGCAACCCCGAGCTGTTCCCGGACGCCACCGACCGGCTGCGGATGCACTACATGGCCGAGTTCGTGCTGAGCTCGGCGGGCTTCGTCCGCGGCCCCGTCTTCTACTACGCCAAGGGCCGGGTGCACTCGCAGCAGCAGCAGAACAAGTTCGACTCCATCGAGGAGGACAATCTCGTCGCGCTCGGGGTGAGCGGGTTCGGCTACATCGGCGGCACGCAGTACTACAACCTGTGCGACAACCGGCAGTACGTCGAGGCCATCGCCGAAGGCAGGGCGCCGGTGTGGCGGGGCCACACGCTGCCGAACGAGGAGCGCGCGCGGCGGGCGGTCATGTTCGGGATCCGCTCCGGTGGCGTGGACTTCGACGCCCTGGGCCGGCATTACGAGATCGACGCCAAGGCGCTGTTCTCCGCCGAGATCGCCCGGCTCGAGCGGCTCGGGCTGGTCACCGTCGACGGCTCCCGGATGACGCTGACCGACCTGGGCTGCACCTTCGTCGACGGGATCGGCTACCTGTTCGCCAGCGACGAGGTCACCTCGCACGTCGCCGAGGCCAACGAGCTCATCCTGTCGCCCTCGCAGGACCCGGTGGACCGCTACGACTACTCGCCGATCGGGCGGCTGGACCTGCCCGGCGGCATCGCCGACCACTACCGGGACGGTGTCCGCGCATGACCACGGCCAGTGCGGCGGCGATCGAGCAGTGGCAGGACGTCGTGCCCTACCTGCTCGACGTCGACGGCGGACGGCACAACCTGGCCACCGGCATGCCGCTCGAGCTGCCGTCGATGTCGGCGGCGGTGCGGGCGGCGTTCCGCGCCGCCGTGGACGACCCGGGCTTCTCCAGCCGGGTGGCCCGGTACCACGGCGTGCTCGGTGACGAGGTGCTGCGCGAGCAGCTCGCGGCGCTCTACGGCGAGCGGTTCGCGCTGCCGGTCTCCAGCGCCAACGTGCTGGTCACGCCGGGCGCCCAGGCCGCCTTCCACGCCGTGTCGGCGCTGATGGCCCGGCGCGGCCGCAAGGTGCTGTTCTTCGGGCCGGAGTACCCGGGCTACCGCACCCACCAGGATGTCCGGTACGAGATGGTGCACTCCGACGTCGTGGCGGAGGGCGAGCACGAGTTCCGCTACGTACCGCCTCGCGGCGCGCTCGACTCCGACGTCGGCGCGGTCGTGGTGTCGCGGCCGAGCAACCCCGCGGGCAACGTGATCTCCGACGAGGCGCTGGGCGAGCTGCTGCGCGAGTGCGCGGCCGTCGACGCGCTGCTGGTCGTCGACAACGCCTACGCGCCGGTCATCCCGGGCCTGGCCTTCCGCGAGCTCGGCATGCCGTGGGCGCCGAACGTCGTGCTGGTGCAGAGCTTCTCGAAGGGCGCGCTCGCCGGCGAGCGGATGGGTTTCGTGCTCGCGCCGGAGCCGGTCATCGAGATGTTCGCCGAGCTGCAGGCGCAGGTGGCCACGTTCCCGCCGCAGCTGGTGCAGCTGGTCGCGTCGATCCTGCTCCGCGACGACCACTACGTCGGGTTGTGCGAGCGCGACCTGCGCGAGCGGTACCGCGAGCGCCACCAGCTCGTCGGCGAGGTCCTGCACGCCCGGATGGAGGTCCCGTTCCTGCTGCACGCCTCCGACGGCGGCCAGTTCCGCTGGCTGCACCTGCCGGAGCTGCGCACGTCCACCTCGGAGCTGTTCCACGAGCTGAAGGACCGCGGCGTGCTGGTGGCGCCCTCCGCCCCGTTCTACCTGCCGCACCTGCACCGGGAGCCGCACGCGCGCACGAGCGTGCGCATCGGCGTCACGGCGTCGGACGCCGAGATCGAGCAGGGTCTGGCGATCTTCGCGGAGGTGGTCAATGCGGGACGCTGACAACGGCGCGCGCACCCGGGTGGTGGACCGCATCGTCGACTACCTGGACTCGGCCGGCGTACGCCACGTCTTCGGGGTGCACGGCGCCAACGTCGAGGACCTCTACGACGCGATCCACCGCTCCCCCGGCCGGATGCGGGGCGTCATCGCCAAGCACGAGTTCTCCGCCGGCGCGATGGCCGACGGCTACCACCGGGCGAGCGACCGGCTCGCAGTCGTCGCGACCACCTCCGGCGGGGGTTCGCTGAACCTGGTGCCGGCACTGGGCGAGGCATACGCGTCGGGAGTGCCGGTGCTCGCGCTGATCGGGCAACCGCCGACCTCCCTGGAGGGGCGCGGCGGGTTCCAGGACCAGAGCGGTCTCGGCGGGTCGCTGGACGGCCCGGCGCTGTTCTCGACGGTCTCCCGGTTCTGCGAGCGGGTCGACAAGCCCGACGCGATCGCCGACCTGCTGCCGCGCGCGGTGCGGGCGGCGCTGCGCGAGGGCGGTCCCGCGGTTCTCCTGCTGCCCAAGGACGTCCAGCAGGCCGCGGCGACGGCCGAACCGCCCGACCTGGACGAGGACGCCACCGAGCCCGAGGACTTCGGCGAGCGGGTGTGGCGCGTGCTCGAAGGGGCGCGGCGCGGCGGGCCGACGCTGATAGTCGCGGGCTCCGGCGTGGTACGCGCGAACGCACGCGCGGCGCTGGCGCGCTTCGCCCGGAGCCTGGGCGCGTGGGTGGCCGTCGAACCCGACGCCAAGGACGTCTTCGACAACCACCATCCGAGCTTCGTCGGCGTGGCCGGGGCCAACGGCCATCCCAGCGTGCGGCACTGCCTCCAGCGCGCGAGCACCGTGATCCTGGCGGGAACGCGCTTCCCGCAGGTGGCGCGCGCGGGCCTGGAGGACGCCCTGTTCGGGCGCACGATCGTGTGCTTCGACCGCGCCCCCGCCTACGTCGCCGACGAGCTACCTGCACTGCAGGTCGGCGGCGACCTGCGGGCGAGCCTCTCGCGGGCCACCGAGCGGCTGGAAGGGCTGCCCTGCGCCCGGCCGGCGACCCCGCCGCACGACGGCCTGCACTACCTGCCGCACGAGCGGTCGCAAGGCTCCCGGATCGCGCTGCGCGAGGTGGTCGAGACGATCGCGGCCGCGGTCCCCGCCGAGGCGACCGTGGTGTCCGACGCGGGCAACACCGGATGCGGGGTGCTGCACTTCCTGCCCGCGCCCGCCCGCGGCCGGTACCTGCTGGCGCTCGGCATGGGCGGGATGGGCTTCAGCTTCGGCGCCGGGCTGGGCGCGGCGTTCGCCACCGGTGAGCGCACCTACGTGCTGGCAGGCGACGGCTCGTTCTTCATGCACGGCATGGAGGTGCACACCGCGATCGAGCACGACCTGCCCGTCACCTTCGTGGTCTTCAACAACAACTCGCACGCGGCCTGCAAGTCGCGGGAGGAGCTGTTCTACGACAGCGGCCACACGTTCAACGAATTCCGCAGCAGCGACATCGGCGCCGGTGTCTCGGCCATGTTCCCCGGCCTCCGCGCGACGACGGTCCGCGGGCTGGAGGAACTACGCGCGTTCCTCGCCGAGACCGGCAGGACCCGGGCGCCCTGCCTGGTGTCGGTCGAGATGCGCCGCGACGAGATGCCGCCCTACCTGCCGTTCGTCCCCGCAGAACCCGCGACCGAGAGGACATCGCCGAAGTGAGGGCTTCCGAGCAAGACCTGTCCGCCATCCCGGGCCTGGCCCGGTGCGAGAGCCTGCCGATGGACGTGATCGTCAAGCAGGCCCACGAGAACACCAAGGAGTCCTACTCCCACGAGGAGGTGTACGGGGACTACTGCACCCTGCACACCTACATCGACTGCCCGCCTCGCGACGTCTTCGATTACCTGGCCGACATGTACAGCCAGGAGGAGTACACCTACAGCGTCCGCGGGCTGGAGCCGGTCGACGGCACCGGGCTGCACGTCGGCTGGGACCGCGTGGACCCGCAGACCCGCATCTACGTGCGGATCGAGTCGAACCCCGACGCGCTCACCGTCGACTACCACGCGGCGTGGGACCAGGGCGACGACCTGTGGATGATCTACCTCTTCCGCGTGCTGCCCGCCGAGCTGGTGCTGCGCAAGCCGGGTTCGGTGCTGCTGATGACCAACTGCCACCACCCGTACTACACCGACAACCCCTACCCGGAGGCGGCGCCGAGCCCGTCGCGCCCGTGGGTGGGCGAGCTCTGGCCGTTGTTCAACGCCGGGCACCGGATCGAGATGGACAACGTCAAGGCGATCCTGGAACACCGCCACCGCAACGGCATCCCGATCGTCGACGCCGACGCGGGAGCCGCGCGGTGAAGCCCGTCAGCCTCATCGACGTCGCCAGCTACCAGCCGCAGAACCGGGTGGGCCGGGAGTACTTCGAGCGGTACTCGCGCGCGGACGACCCGCTGCTGCGCAACCCGATGTTCCGCCCGCCCGAGTACCGGCACTACGCCTCGCGGGAGCAGACCGGGGCCGACCTCATCGAGCAGGCCGCGGCGGCGTTCACCGACCGGCACGGGGCGGACGCCCTGCGCGAGGTGGACGTGCTGATCACCTACAACGCGCTGCCCGACGTGCCGTTCCTGGGGTCCGGTGCCGAGGTCGCGCGGCGGCTCGGCTGCCGGCCCAGGTCGGTCATCGATGTGCACAACGGGCACTGCGTGGTGTTCCCGTACATGCTCGACCTCGCCAGGAAGCTGCTCCAGGACGACGGCGCGAACACCGCGCTGCTGTGCGTCTCCCAGAACGCGGGCAAGATCTTCACCCAGCCCGGCGTGCGGACCTCGGCGCACGCGTCGGTTCCGGGCGACGGCGCGGCGGTCGCGCTCGTCGCTGCCTCCGACGAGTCGCCGGTCCTGGCGACCGAGGTGCACCACTACCCGGAGTACGCCCCCGACGTGAACATCACGCTGGAGGACGGGCGGCTGTACTGGGAGCCCGGCAGCTCGGAGATGGACGTCGGCTTCGACAACACCAAGGCGCAGAACGTCATCGAGCGCGGGACCAAGATCCTGCCCGAGGTCGTCCGCGCCCTGTGCGGGCAGATCGGCGGCGGACCCGACGACATCGACCTGCTGGTCACCAACCAGCCGAACCGGCTGCTGCTGCGCAACTGGGCCAGGGAGCTGGGCGTCGACGCGTCGCGGCAGTTCGACACCTTCGACTCCTACGGCAACCTCTTCGGCGCCGGAGTGCCGGTGAGCCTCGACCACGCCCTGCGCGCCGGCCGGGTCGCCCCCGGCTCGCTGGTGGTGCTCGCCGGTTTCGCCGGGGCGGGCGAGATGGCCGCGGGCGCGGCCATCAGGTGGCGGGAGTTTCAATGATCGTGTCAAGCCGCGTTGTCCTGGGTCGGCGGTGTGATCTGGAAGGTGCGGCCGTCGCGCAGCAGTGCCCAGATCACGTCGACCAGGCGACGAGCGAGCGCGATCAACGCCTGGGTGTGCCGTTTCCCCTCGCCACGTTTGCGCTGGTAGAAGGCACGGGAAGGACCTTCGGGGCGGATCGAGGACAGCGCGGCGAGGTAGAACACCCGCCGCAGCCCGCGGTGGTAACGCTTCGGGCGGTGCAGGTTACCGCGGACGCGCCCGGAGTCACGCGGGACGGGAGCCAGACCGGCGTAGGCGGCCAGGCGGCCAGAGCTGCCGAAGGTGGCCAGCAGGTCGCCGCCGGTGTCGGCCAGCAGCTCGGCGCCCAGGATCGGACCGAAACCGTCGACGCTGGTGATCCGTTCGGCGTCGGGGTGGGCCTCGAAGCGTTCGGCGAGCTGCTTGTCGAGGTCTTTGATCTCCCGGTCCAGCTCCAGCAACTGGCGTGCCAGCCGGGCAATCAGCGGCGCCGTGACCTTTTCCGTGGGCAGGGCAACGGTTTGCTCACCCGCGGCCGCCCACGTTTTGTCCACGATGGACGGGATGCTGCGGGTGTGGGCCTGGTGCTCGGTCAGGTAGGACCGCAGGCCGTCCGGCCCGGCGGTGCGGATGCCGTCGGGGGTCTGGAACCCGGTCAGCAGGATCAGCGCGGAGCGGGTGGAGAAGTCGAAGGCCCTCTCCAGCGAGGGAAAGATCGAGGCCAGCAGTTCGCGGATCCGGTTGATTCCGCGCACCCAGTCGGCCATGAGGTCCTCGCGGCGGGCGGTGAGCACACCCAGATCGGAGACGATGTCGTTTGGGCTGGTCACCGGGGTCAGGTCCCCGCGCATGCGGGCGGTTTCGGCGATGGTGCGGGCGTCTTTGGCGTCGGTCTTGCCCTCGCCGGCGAACGCGCCGGCCATCCGGTTGACCAGCCGCCCGGGCACGTAGACCACCGGCTGCCCGGTGTCCAGCAACAGCGTCAGCAGCAGGCCGGCGGCGCCGGAGGTCATGTCCACCGCCCAGACCACCTGGCCGGCCTTCTTGGCGGTGCGGGCGATCAGCCCCTCGATCGCGACCTGACTGTTGGTGACCTTCTGGCTGAACACGACCTTGCCGGTTTCGTCCACCACGCAGGCATCGTGGGTGTGTTTGCCGACATCGATGCCTGCCCAGACGATCTCGCGGACCTTCACCGGGCCCGTCCTCCCGTCATCCCAGCTCAACCCCGTGGACGACCCCGCCAGCAGCTCCATAAACAGCGACCGTGCGCACAGATTTCAATCAGCGGCCAGGGCGTCCAGAACAGCAGGGCGGCCACTCCTTCCAAGCCACCCAACGGCAAGAAGACATCAGCCACACCCCGCCGTCCTGGGCATCCAGAACACCACGTCCTGAACACCAACGATCTTATGGAGAAGGCATGACCCGGGCGCGGCTCGTCTCTGCGCGACGAGCCGCGCCCGTTCGAGAAAACCCCATGCGGACAACGGATCAGGAGGACCAGCGATGAGCAGCGGAACCCAGGCGGAAGGCTCCGGCAGGACCGCGGAGGGCGCGGCGCTCGACCTGCTCGGCGAGGTGCTGTACGTCGAGGCGGGCAAGATCGACCTGGACGCCGGCTTCACCGAGCTGGGCCTGGACTCGATCCTGGCCGTCGAATACGTGTCGATGCTCAAGAGCGAGCTGGGCGTCGAGCAGACCGTCGCCGCGCTCTACGAGCTGGGGACGCCGCGCGCCCTCTTCGCCGGCATCGCCGCCCAGGCGTAGCCGATGACCAGGGACGAGGTGTTCGCGGTCGTGCGCGAGAACATCCTCGCGGTGCGCTCGGAAGTCGACCCCGCCGAGATCCGCGAGGACCGCAGCATGCACGACCTGGGCTGCGACTCGCTGGACCGGATGGACGTGGTCGTCGGTTCGCTCGACCAGGTCGGCCTGGAGCTGCGCCCGGAGCGGTTCGCGGGCGTGCGCGACATCGGCGGCCTGGTCGACGTCCTGCTGGAAAACGTCAACGAGTCGTAACGGATGTGGCCCATGAACGTCCCCGTGGGAATCGAAGCGGTCGGCGCCTACTGCGGCAGCGCCTACCTGGAGACCGAGGACCTGTTCGCCGCCCGGGGTCTGGACGCCGGCAGGATCGGCAACCTCGGCCTGCGCCGCAAGAGCGTGGCGGCTCCCGGTGAGGACGTCGTCGCGATGGCGGCCACCGCCGCCCGCCCGCTGGTCGACGCGGTCGACGACAAGGCGAGCATCCGGACGCTCCTGGTCGCCACCGAGTCACCGCTGGACCTGTCCAAGGCCGCGAGCACGCACGTCCACCAGTTGCTCGGGCTGCCCCGCCAGTGCCGGCTGCTGGAGGTCAAGCAGGCCTGCCACGGCGGGGCGGCCGCGCTCGGCCTGGCCGCCTCGGTGGTGGCCACCGAACCGGGCAGCAGGGCGCTGGTGATCGCCTCCGACACCCCGGTGCCGACCCGGGGGTCCTACATGGAGCCCGCGCAGGGCGCCGGCGCGGTGGCGGTGCTGGTCGGGTCGCGACCGCGGGTCGTCGAGCTGGAGCTGGGCACGACGGGCTGCTACGGCTACGAGACGCCGGACTTCTTCCGGCCGCGTCCCGACGTCGACGTGATGGACACCGACCTGTCACTGATGTCCTATCTGGACTGCCTGGTCGGGGCATTCGGCGACCACGCGGCACGCAAGCCCGGCGCGGACTTCGCCGGCTCCTACGACCTGCTGGCCATGCACACCCCGTTCCCCGGCATGGTCCGGGGCGCGCACCGGACCGGCGTGCGCAAGCTGTCCGGCCTCGGCCGGGGTGGCGAGCAGGACGACTTCACCCGCCGGGTCGCGCAGTCGCTGCGCTTCCCCGAGCAGGTCGGCAACATCTACTCCGCCACGACGTTGCTGGCCATGATCAGCGCGGTCGCCGGTGCACCCGCGGACCGGCCTTCGTCGATGGGGGTGTTCAGCTACGGCTCCGGGTGCGCCTCGGAGTTCTTCGCCTGCACCGTCCTGCCGGGAGCCGCGGAACTGGTCGCGCGGACCGGGCTGGAGCGGGAGCTCGCGGCCCGGACGCGGCTGAGCGTCACGGACTACGACGCCGCGGTCGACGGCGCCGTGGCCGCAGGGTTCGGCGCCGAGCACGCCCAGGTCGCCGCAGACGACCTCGCGGCGTGGGGCGCGGGCGACCGGCCGCGCGCGGTGCTGTCCTCCGTCGAGAACTACCGCAGGGAGTACCGGTGGCTCCCAGCGCGCTGAGCATCCGCGGCGCGTGCGCCGAGCTGCGGTTGTCCCGCCCAGGGGCGGGAAACGCGCTGAGTGCGGACGCGGTCGCCGAACTGCTCGACGGACTGCGCGCCGCCGAGCAGGACCCGGGCTGCCGGGCACTGGTTCTCAGCGCGGAAGGCCCCGCTTTCTGCACCGGCGTCGATCTGTCCGCTGTGGACGATCCGGATGCCTGGCCCGCCGAGGCGACCGCCGCGCTGATGGAGCTGCTGTCCGGCCTGGCCGGCAGCAGGCTGGTCACCGTGGCGGTGGTCGAGGGCCGGGTCACAGGCGGAGGAGTCGGGCTGGCCGCCTGCTGCGACTTCGTCGTGGCCGGCCCCGGCGCGAGCTTCCGCCTCACCGAGCTGCTGCTCGGACTGGTGCCCGCCGTGATCACGCCGTTCGTGTCGGCCAGGGTCGGCCGGGCCGTGCTCCGGATGGCGCTGCTCGCCGAGGAGCTCGACGCCACCGCGGCACAGCGGCTCGGTCTCGTCGACGAGGTCGCGGAGCGGCCCGGAGACGCGGTGCGCCGGATCGTGCTGGCGCTGCGGAGGATGCCGCGACCGGACGCGGTCGGCGAGTTCAAGCGGTGCCGCCGCATGCTCGCCACGGAACCCGACGGCTACCTCGAACACGCCCACCGGCTCTTCGAGCGCGCCGCGGCCGATCCCGCCGTGCGCGACCGGGTCCGCTTGCTGCAACGGGAAGGAATGCTATGAGCCCGGTGACGGTCGAGGTCGACGAGCGGGTGGCGGTCGTGACGGTGGCCGACGTCGACGGCGGCAACGCGATCTCGCCCGCGCTGAGCGAGCAGGTGCCCGCCGCGCTGGCCTCGGCCGCGGCCGACCCGCGCGTGCACGTGGTCCTGGCCGCCGGACTGCCGGCCGTGTTCGCCGCCGGTGCCAGCCGCGAGTACCTGCTCACCGAGGAACGCGCCGACGTCGAACCGTTCGTCCGCGCGTTCCCGCACTGCCCGCTGCCGGTCGTGGCGGCGATGCAGGGCCACGCGATCGGCGGCGGGCTCAGCCACGGGCTCTACGCGGACGTGCCGGTGCTGTCCGAGCGCTCGGTCTACGCGGCGAACTTCCTGAACTACGGCCTGGTCCCGGAGTACGGCACGACGTGGCTGCTGCCGAACCGGCTCGGGCACACCCTCGGCACCGAGATGCTGCTGACCGCGCGGGGCTACCGCGGGGCCGAGCTGCGCGCGAGGTCCGCCCCGGTGCGCGTGGTGCCGCACGACGAGGTCTTCGGCTCCTCGCTGGCGATCGCCCGCGACATCGCCCGTGCGCCCAGGCACGCGCTGCGGCTGCTCAAGGAGCAGCTCGCCGCGCAGGCGCTCGCGGCCGGTGACGCAGCGATCGAGGTCGAGGTGGGCAGGCACGAACAGGCGTGGCGGAGCGAGGAGTTCCGCCGGCTGGTCGAGCAGCGGTACGGGCGAGCGGAGGAGATAGCTCGATGAACATGAGCACTGGACGATTCGCGGAGTCCGAGCCGTTGGCGATCGTGGGCATGTCGTGCCGGGTTCCCGGCGGCGATGACGTCGACGAGTTCTGGGAGACGCTGCTGAGCGGGCGCACGATGATGGGCCCGGTGCCCGAGGAGCGCCTGGTCGGCTACAACGCCGAGGTGGCCGGGGCGGGCGGGCTCACCGCGGGGCTGATGCCCGACGCGGACTCCTTCGACGCCGAGTTCTTCGACGTCGGCGGCCGGATGGCGGTGTGGATGGACCCGCAGCAGCGCCTGCTGCTGGAGACCAGCTGGCGCGCGCTGGAGTCGGCGGGCATCGCGCCCGCGAGCCTGCGCGGCCGGGAGGTCGGCGTGTTCGTCGCCTCGTCGACCAGCGACTTCCGCGACCACATGATCAGCACCGGCGCGCTCGACCGCTACTCGGCGACCGGCAGCGTCGCCGCCTACCTGTCGAACCGCATCTCGCACCACTACGACCTGCGCGGCCCCAGCATCACCGTGGACACGGCGTGCTCCAGCGGGCTGAGCGCGTTGTCGCTGGCCGCGTCGGGACTGCGCGCGGGCGACTTCGACATGGCCATCGTCGGCGCGTCCAACGTCTACGGGTCGGGCTGGCTCACCGCCGCGCTGGCACACATGGGAGCGCTGTCGCCGTCGGGCGTCTGCCGGCCGTTCTCCCCCGACGCCGACGGGTACGTGCGCGGCGAGGGTGTGCTGTGCTTCGTCATCAAGCGGCTCGGCGACGCGCTCGACTCCGGCGACCCGGTGCTCGCGGTCATCCGGGGCGCGGCGGCCAACCACGACGGCCGGGCGGGCGGGCTGGTCAAGACCGACGCGCGCTCGCAGGCCAGGCTGATGCGGCGAACGCTCGCGCAGGGCGGGATAGAGCCCGCCTCGCTGGGCTACCTCGAGGCGCACGCCCCCGGCACCAAGCTGGACGAGGAGGAGCTCAACGGTCTGCGGGAGCTGTTGCGGGACACCGATCCGGCACGCTTCGCCGGCCCCGAAGGCAGGCTCTGGATCGGCACGGTCAAGGCGGTGCTCGGGCACCTGGAAGGTGCGGCGGGAGCGGCCAGCCTCGCCAAGGGCGTGCTGGTCCTGCTCAACGGCGCGATCCCGGCCGGTGCGGGAATCCTCAGCATGGACAACGGTTTCGAGGTCCGCGACGAGCAGGTGGACGCGGGTGTCGTGTCCTGGCCCGGGTCGCCGAGCCCGCGGCGGCTCGGGGTGAGCTCGTTCGGCATCGGCGGCTCCAACGCCCACGTCGTGCTGGAGGAAGCCCCGGCCGTCGCGGCGCCCGGCGGGACGTGGGGCTCCCGGCCGGTCCCGGTGCCGATCAGCGCGACCGACCCCGAGGCGCTGCGACGCGTCGCGACCCGGCTGGCGGAGTTCCTGGCCAGGCCGTCGGCGCCCGAGCTGGCGGCGACGGCCTGGACCTTGCAGACCGGCCGCGACCACCTCGCGTCGCGTGCCGTCGTCCCCGCGCGCACGCTCGCGGAGCTGCGCGACGGGCTCCGGCGGATCGCGGCGGGCGACGACGTCGCGCCGGACGACGACGTCCGGGTCCGCAGGTGGCTGGACGGCGGCGACATCGACTGGCGCCCGCTGTGGAACCGCCCGCCCGGCCGCCGGGTCCGGCTCCCCGGCTACCCGTTCCGCCGCACGTCGCTCGGCATCGCACCGAAGCGCGCGGCACGCGCGGCGCGATGAACGAGGTGGTGGTCACCGGCGTCGGCGTGCTCAACTCCCTCGCCTGCGACCCGGACTCCTACGCCGCCGCGCTGGCGGCCGGGCGCAGCGGAGTGCGCTCCGCCGACGTAGCGGCCGAAGCCAGGACGTCGGTCGGTGCCTGGCTCGACGGGTTCTCCGTCTCCGGCTGGGCCGGTCGGCACCTGCGCGACGCCCCGGACGCGGACCGGCTGGCGGCGGTGTCCCGCCGCGCCGCCCTGCCCGCGCGGACAGCGGCCTGCGCGGCGCTCGCGGCCGTCCGGCACGCACGGCTCGCGGCCGAGCAGCGCGGCGCCGCGGCGTTGATCGTCGCGGGCAACAACCTCGCGCTGGAGTACCACGCCGACGTCCTGCACCGGTTCCGCGAACGACCGGGCAGCCTGCGTCCGTCGCACGCGCTCACCCACCTCGACACCGACGTCGTGGGAGTGGTGAGCGAGGTGACCGGGATCGCCGGTGAGGGGTGGACGGCCGGCGCCGCCTCGGCCAGCGGCACGCTCGCGGTGATCCTCGGCGCCAGGATGGTCGCCGCGGGTGAGACGGACACCTGCCTGGTGGTGGCGCCGGTATCGGAGCTGTCGGCGGCCGAGCTGCGCGCCTTCCACGACAGCGGCGCCATGGCCGGCTCGCACGGCACCGACGAGCCCTGGCAGGTGTGCCGGCCGTTCGACGCGCAGCGGCGGGGGTTCGTCTACGGACAGGGCGCCGCGGCCGTGGTGCTGGAAAGCCGCGAGCGGGCCGAACGCCGGGGCGCGCGCCGGATGGCAGGCATCGCAGGATGGGGCCAGCGGCTCGACGCCCGCCGGGGCACCGAGCCGGACCCGGCGGGACAGGCGGCGGCGATGCGCGCCGCGCTGGCCTCCGCCGGAGTCGAACCGGCCGCCGTCGACTACGTCAACGCGCACGGCACCGGCTCGGTGGTGGGTGACGCCGCCGAAGCGCGTGCGCTCTCCGACGTGTTCGGCCCCGGCAACCGCCCGCTGGTCAACTCGACGAAGCCGTTGGTGGGGCACTGCCTGGCCTCGGCGGGACTGCAGGAACTGGTCGCCACGGTCCTGCAACTGCGCGGCGGGTTCGCCCACCCCAACCCCAACCTGACCGAACCGATCGATCCGGCGCTCGCGCTCGTCGGCCGGACCGCGCGTCGCACCTCGCTGCGCGTGGCGCTGTCCAACAGCGTGGCGTTCGGCGGGATCAACGCCGCGCTCGTCGTCCGCCGGTGACAACGCCGGAGGGAGAGGTGCTGCGAATGCTGTTGCGGTGAGACGAAAACCCCGTTCCCCGGATACCTGTTACGAGCGAGCGCGGCTCGCGGAGATCGACTGGAGGTCGCGGTGCCGGAAGGCCCGAAGAAGGATTTGCTGCACGTCCCCGCAAGCGAAGGGCAGTCGGTGTGGATCGGCGCCGACATCTACACGTTGAAGGCGACCAAGGAGACCACGGGCGGGTCGCTGAGCCTCATGGAGGTCTCGGTGCCGCCGGGAGACGGCCCGCCGCCGCACGTCCACGCCAACGAGGACGAGGGGATCTACGTCCTCGCCGGGGAGCTGGAGTTCTTCACCGACGGCCGCACGTTCCTGGCCGGCCCCGGTGACTTCGTGTTCGTGCCCCGCGGCACCGTGCACGCGCTGCGCAACGTCGGCATCCATCCCGGCAAGACGCTGACCATGTACACCCCCGGTGGCATGGACCGCTACTTCGCCGGGGTCGGCACGCCCGCCGAGCCCGGTGTGCCGCCCGCGCCGCAGATGTCCCCCGAACAGCTCCAGAAGGCGATGGAGCTCTCCCAGGAATACGGCCTGGAGGTACGGCTCCCCGAGGGCGGGCCGCAGTAGCACGCCGCGCGGCCACCAGCCCGTCGACGGACCGGTGGCCGCGCACCGGTCGGAGTGGCCGCACGCCGACGACCACACCGCCAGAGGAGTGGGAGCCGCCGACGCCGGGTAGCCGGGCGAGAGGAATCCCCCTCTGGCGGTGAGAACACGACGTTTCCCGAGAAGTCCGACTGCGCCGTTCTGTCCGACGGCGACTGGGAAGAATAGACGTGCTCCCCGCCGTGAACGGCGGGGATTCCGACGCGGCTACGCCGTGTGCAGAGCGGGACCCCCTCGCGAGGTTCCGCTACTTCCTGCTTCAGCGACCTGTGCCCCGGTGTGGGGTCTTACCTGGTCTCCACAGGCGTTCAGCCGGTCCGCACGCCCGGCGGCACCACGCTGCCGCAGCAGTGAACCAGCAGCCCCGAGATGCCGGCGCGCGTTTCCGGCTCCGGGCATCTTGCGCGCGAGCAGACACCTATGTAACCCCGGATCCGCACCCGTTCCCCGCCTGACGCCGGTCAGGAACCGGCCGGACGGACCTCGGTCAGGCTGTGCACCAGGGACGGCAGCGTGCGCATGACGTTGTCGCGCACCGCGCGCTCGGCGTCCTCCGCGCCGGCGAGGATGGCCTCCTGCATCGCGGACTCGAAGTGGTCCAGCAGCAGCCGGGTCAGGTGTCCGGAGTCGACGGAGAACCGCAGCCCCACCGAGGCGAGCGCGGCGTCGACCATCGCGGCCAGCTCCTGCTGGAAGGTCCGCACGCTCTCCAGGAACCGCGGGGCGACCTGCGGATCGCGCATCGCCAGCAGCTTGAACTCGCTGTTGAGCAGGCACCACTGCCGGTTGTCCGGCTGGACCGCCAGGATGTCGGCGATCGCGCCCTCGATGAGCTCCGGATCGGGCTTGCCGCTCACCCTGCCCAGCGGCGCGACCACCTCGTCGAACCGGTCGCGCAGGGTCTCCAGCCGCAGCCGGTTCTCCCGCTCGGTCAGGGCGAGGAACAGCTCCTCCTTGCTGGCGAAGTTCGAGTAGAACGCGCCGCGGGTGTACCCGGCGTCGTCGGTGATCGCCTCGATAGAGGTGCCGTTGATGCCGTGCTCGCAGAACTGCCGGTAGGCGGCGTCGAGCAGCCGCTCGCGCGTCCTGGCCCGGCGCGCGGTCTCCCGCCCGCCGCCTGCGGGAGCCCTTCCCGCGGCCGGATTGCTCGTGTTCAACGGACCCATCCTCCTCGCTCGACCAGCGGTTCCAGCATGACGCGTGCACCGGCGTGGAAGGACGCCACCTTATCGGATACGCTCATGTATCGGATACAGTGCTGTATCCAGTACCCCCGTTCCGGTGACATAGACCAGTCCGGTGCGTCCGGCGACAGGAGTCCGGCGTGTCCTCGTTCCTCTACTCACTCGGCCGCAGGGCCTTCGCCGCCCGCAAGACCGTGCTGTTGATTTGGCTGCTGGTGCTGGCCGTGGCCGGCGGCGCGGCGGGTCTGCTCAACAAGGGCATGGACAACTCGGTGACCATCCCCGGCACCGAGGCCCAGCAGGCGCTGGACCGGCTGTCGGTGACGTTCCCGCAGACCAGCGGCGCCTCAGCGCAGATCATCGCGGTGGCCCCGCAGGGCGTGCGGGACGCCGCCGTGCGCGCCGAGGTGGACCGCACCGTCGAGGAGCTCCGGAACCTCGACGGAGCAGCCTCGATCGTCTCCCCCTACGAGGAGAACATCGGCGGCACGATCAGCGAGAACGGCCGGGCCGGGCTGATCATGATCCAGCTCGACGGCGAGACCTCCACGATCGGCCAGCCCACCAAGGACCGCATCGCCCAGATCTCCCACGACCTCCAGCAGCGCCTGCCCGCGGGCTCGCAGGCCTCCTACGGCGGGCCGCTGTTCGCGCAGAACTTCCCGGGCCTGAGCATCATCGAGGCACTGGGTCTGGTGGTCGCGATCGTGGTGCTGATGATCACCCTGGGCTCGTTCCTGGCGGCCGGGATGCCACTGGTGAACGCACTGGTCGGGGTCGGCGTGTCGATGACGCTGATCTTCGTCGCGACCGCGCTGGGACCGATCACCGCCACGACACCGCTGCTGTCGCTGATGCTGGGCCTGGCCGTGGGCATCGACTACGCGCTGTTCATCGTCTCGCGCCACCAACAGGAACTCGCCGGGGGCGTGAGCCCGCACGAGGCCGCCGCGCGGGCCAACGCCACCGCGGGCTCGGCGGTGATCTTCGCCGGGCTGACGGTCATGATCGCGCTCTTCGGGCTCGGTGTCGCCGGAATCCCGTTCCTGACCACGATGGGCGCCGCGGCCGCCGTCGGCGTCGGCATCGCGGTGCTGGTGTCGGTGACGCTCATGCCCGCGCTGCTGGGCTTCGCGGGCGACCGCCTGCGTCCGCGGCCGCGCAAGAAGCGGGCCAGGCGCCCGGGCGGCGGCGACCGGTTCTTCGCGGGCTGGGTGCGCGCGGTGACCCGCTTCCCGCTGGTGACCGTGCTTGTCGTGATCGGCGCGCTGGGCATCGCGACGGTGCCCGCCGCGGGGCTGCGGCTCGCGCTGCCCGACGCCGGTGCGCTGCCAAGCGAGGATCCGGCGCGGGTCACCTACGACCTGGTCTCCGAGCACTTCCCGAAGGGCTTCAACGGCCCGCTGATCGTCACCGGCAACATCGTCACCAGCACCGACCCCCTGGGCCTGATGGCCGATCTCAAGGCCGAGATCGAGCGGCTGCCCGGGGTGGCCGACGTCCCGCTGGCCACCCCGAACCCGACCGCCGACACCGGTATCGTGCAGGTGATCCCGGAGGGCTCCCCGGACTCCGAGCAGACCAAGCAGCTCGTCGACGAGATCCGCTCGCTGCGCGGGCACTTCCAGCAGACCTACGGCATCGACATCTCCGTCACCGGCTTCACCGCCGTGGGCATCGACGTCTCCGACAAGCTCGGCGAGGCGCTGCTGCCGTTCGGCGTGGTGGTGGTCGGGCTGTCGCTGATCCTGCTGGCGATGGTGTTCCGCTCGATCGCCGTGCCGGTCAAGGCCGCGCTCGGCTACCTGCTCAGCATCGGCGCCTCGATGGGCATCGTGACGCTGGTGTTCCAGGACGGCTGGCTGGCCGAAGCGCTCAACGTCTCCCGCACCGGGCCGGTGATCAGCTTCATGCCGATCGTGCTGATGGGCGTGCTGTTCGGGCTCGCGATGGACTACGAGGTCTTCCTGGTCACGCGGATGCGCGAGGAGTTCGTGCACACCCGCGACGCGCGCGGTGCGGTCCACAGCGGATTCGTGTCGTCGGCCAAGGTCGTCACCGCGGCGGCGGTGATCATGTTCGCGGTGTTCGTGGCGTTCGTGCCCGAAGGCGACGCGAACCTCAAGCCGATCGCACTGGGGCTGGCCGTCGGGGTGTTCGTCGACGCGTTCGTCGTGCGCATGACGCTGGTCCCGGCCGTGCTGACGCTGCTGGGCGACAAGGCGTGGTGGATGCCGCGCGGGCTGGACCGCGTGCTGCCGTCGTTCGACGTCGAGGGCGAGAAGCTGCGCGAAGAGCTGGAGCTGCGGGACTGGCCGCGCCCCGGTTCCGACGAGGCCATCGCCTGCCAGGGTCTGCGGCTGGTGGAGCCGTCCACCGGCGCTCCGCTCTACAGCGACGTCGGATTCCTGGTGCCGCGCGGCGGGGTGCACGTCGTGCGGGGTGCCGGCGAGCCGGCGACCACCGCGCTGCTGCTGACGCTGTCCGGCCGGTTGAAGCCGGACGCGGGCAGGCTGAAGGTACTCGGCCACGTGCTGCCCGCCCGCGCCTCGGCGGTGCGCTCGCGCGTCGCCTACGTCGACGCAGGCGAGGGCGGCGCGGAGGCGGTGCGCCGCGCGCTGGCCGAGAACCCCGAGGTGCTGGTGCTGGACCGCACCGACCGGGTCTCCGACCCCGCGACCCGCCGGGAGATCCGCGCACTGCTCACCGGCTCCCGGCAGACCGTCGTCGCGGGCACCACCGGCCTGGCCGAGGTGAGCGACGTCCTGCCCGCGACCGCTTCGCCGACCGTCGCCGAACTGCGCGACGGCGCTGCCGCCACCCCCGGTGTCCTCTCCGGCGCGATCCGCTAGAAAGCCGAGGTACTCGTTTTGAGCCCGTTGGTGAAGGGCCGGTCCCGGTTCCGGCTCCCCGTGCTGCCCCTGCTCGGCCTGCTGCTGGTCCCCTTGGCCATCGCGGGACTGCTCACCTGGTCGCTGGGCGATCCCGGACGGCTGAAGGACGTCAAGGCCGCCGTGGTCAACAACGACGAGCCCGTGCAGGTCAACGGCCAGCTCGCCCCGCTGGGGCGCCAGCTGTCGGCCAAGCTCGTCGGCGGGGAGATCAGGAGCAACTACAGCTGGGAGTTCGCGACCCCGCAGACCGCGGAGGAGGGCCTGCGCGACGGCACCTACGCCGCGGTGGTGACGATCCCGGAGAACTTCTCCGCGGCGGCCACCTCGTTCTCCGGCGACCCGGCCGCGGCCCGGCGCGCGACCATCGACGTCAGCACCGGCGACCGCAGCCGCCTGGCCGACGAGGCGATCAGCCGTGTGGTGACCTCAACGGCCGCGAACCTGCTCGGCCAGCAGCTGACCACGACCTACCTGGACAACGTCTACGTCGGCTTCAACACCCTCGGCGACAAGCTCGGCGACGCCTCCGAGGGCGCGACCTCGCTGGCCGACGGCGCCAACCAGCTCGCGGGCGGCACCGGCAAACTCTCCGATGGCGCCGATGAGCTGGCGAAGGGCTCGCGGGCGCTGGCCGACGGTCTGGGCGCCCTCGACGACGGCGCTGCACAGCTCGCACAGGGCACCGGCGGACTCTCCGACGGGCTCGGCGCGCTGCGGGACCAGACCGGGCAGCTTCCGCAGAAGGTCGGGACGCTGGCCCAGGTCTCCGCGCAGGAGGCCCAGGGCGTGCAGCAGCTCAACGGCGGGCTCAAGGGGATGTCGGAGAAGCTCGCCGAGATGTCCAAGCAGTGCCCGCCCGGTGTCCTGCCGATGTGCAACGACCTCGCCGTCCAGGCCGCGACGGCGAAGGCCCTCAGCGACGGAGCCGGGCAGGTGCAGCAGGCCAGCACCGGCGTTTCCGGCGGCCTGAACCAGCTCTCCGGCGGGATGCCCGCGCTCAGCGGCGGTATCGGACAGCTCGCCGACGGCGCCGCGCAACTCGACGGCGGCGCCCAGCAGCTCGCCGGCGGCCTCTCTCAGACCCGGGGCGGTGCCGACAAGCTCGCCGACGGCGCGGACCAGCTCGCCGGCGGCGTGCGCGGGATCGCCGACGGTGCGCGCCGGCTCGGCGACGGGTCGGGGCAACTCGCGGGCGGACTCGACCAGGCGGTGCGGCAGCTGCCCAAGTACCCGGACGGCGAGCGGGACAAGCTGGCGAAGGCGGTGGCCAACCCGGTCGAGACCGCCGGGAGCACCACGCTCGGCTTCGGCGCCTCCGGCCTGTCGCTGTACGCGGTCCTCGCGCTGTGGGTCGGTGCGCTGGTGACGTTCCTGGTGCTGCGCCCGGTTCCGGAGCGCGCGCTGGAGTCGACCCGTTCGTCGCTGCGGCTGGCGCTGCGCCAGTTCCGGCTGCCCGCCGCGCTCGCCGTGGTGCAGGGCGTGCTGGTGAGCGTGGTCGTCGGGACAGCGGGCGGCCTCTCGGCCGGGCAGTGGTTCGCCGCCGCCGGGCTCCTGGCGCTGGCGGCGGTGGCGTTCACCGCGGTGAACCAGGCGCTCGCCGCGCTCCTGGGCGGGGTCGGGCGCTTCGCGGCGATGCTGGTCGGGCTGGTGGTGCTTGCGAACGGGTTCGTGGCGGCGGTGCCCGCGGTGCTGGGCCAGATCTCCGCGGCGCTACCGGTCGGTCCGGCGCAGGACGCCCTGCGCGCGGTCACCGACGAGGGCAGCCCCGGGGGCGCGCCTTTCGCACTGCTGCTCATCTGGGCGCTGAGTGGCCTGCTGGTGACCTGGGTCGCGGTCGAACGCGGGCGCACGGTCCGCGCCACCCGCTTCCGTCCGGCCTACGGAGTCCAGCGCGGACTGGCGTGATCTCCCCGGGGCAGGGCGGGGAATCCTCGCCCTACCCCGGTTCGCGTGCAGCCCGCGGGAACGATCACGCGTCGTTGCCGTTGCAGGCGGCCAGGATGCGGCGGGCTCGCTCCAGCACCGGCTTGTCGATCATCTGCCCGCCGATTCGGGTGACCGAGTCGCCGGCCCCGACGACGGCGCGCGCCCACTCCCGCTCGCTCTCCGACGGTGCGAACCCGTCCGAGACGACCGGAACCTGGCTGGGATGCACGCACAGCTTCCCGCCGAAGCCGAGGCGGCAGGCATGCGCGACGTCGTCTTCGAGGGCCGCGGTGTCGTCGATCGCGATCGTCACGCCGTCGATGGGCGGGGCGAGGTTCGCCGCCGACGACGCGAACACGAGCTTGGACCGCGCATAAGCCAGGGCTGCGTGGTCGCCGGGGGCGACGCCGAGCTCTCCGGCGAGGTCGACGTTGCCCAGGGCGACCCGGACGGTTCCGGCCGTCGCGCACAGCTCGGCGGCCCGCTCCACGCCCGATGCCGTCTCGACCAGCGGGATCAGACCTCGCGTCCGGCGGCCGATGTCGTAAAGCGCCGGGCCCGCTTCGGCCTTGGGCACCACGACGGGGCAACCGTGGCGGAGCGCGGTCGCGAGATCCTCCTCGAACCAGGCGGTCCCGGGTGGGTTGATCCGGACAGCGCAGTCGCCACCGCGTGCCAGCCACTCGGCCGCGTAGCCCCGTGCGCGATCCTTGTCCGCGGGTGCGACGGCATCCTCCAAGTCGATGATCACCACGCCGGCCCCGGACGCGGCGGCCTTGGCGAACCGGTCGGGCCGGTGCCCGGGCACGAACAGGAAGCTGCGGGCGGCTGCGACGCGCTCTGGGGCGAGGCTCACGCGAACGTCACCTCCGCCGTGGCGTGCTGGTCGTCCCGGTGGGTGGCCACGTGCAGGCGCGCACCGTCGTTCGACGGTGTCCCGCACGCCAGCAGCTTCTCGCCCGCGAACACCGGGCTGCGCAGCTTGAACGACAGGGAGCGCACCGGCCGCGACGCGTTGCGGCGCACCAGCTCCAGCAGCAGGACCGCCAGCAGCGGGCCGTGCACGACGATCCCGGGATAGCCCTCCTCCTCCCGCACGTACGGGTGGTCGTAGTGGATGCGGTGCGAGTTCGCGGTGAGGGCGCTGAAGCGGAACAGCAGCGTCGGGTCGGGTTGCGCGGCGAGCTGCCACGCGCCCGTGGCCCGGGGTGCGGTGGCGGTGTCCAGTGCTACCGGGTGCTTCGCCGCACTGCGCCCGGACCGGTAGACGATGTCCAGCTCCTCCACCAGGCACGTCCGCCCACCCTGCCGGAACTCGTTGCGCTGGGTGACGAACAGCAGCTCGCCGGTGCGGCCCCGCTTGAGCGCCACGTTCGCGAGACTGCTGGTGCGCTCCGCGCGCTCCCCCAGCCGCAGCGGCCGCACGATCTCGCAGCGGCCGCCCGCGAACATCCGCTGCCGATCCGGGATCGGCGGCAGGAAACGCCCGTGCGCCGGGTGGCCGTCGGCGCCCAGCTCCTCCTGCCGTGGCCAGTGCAGGAAGTGGAACCAGTGCCACAGCGCGGGAACGGGGCCGCCGGTCCCGGCGGCGGGTTCCGGGAGGTCCAGCAGGGCCGACACGGCCGCCACCGGCCCGGATGGCATCGGGTCCTCGTCGCTGACGGGGCCCGGTGCCCACGACTCCACGTACTTGTCGAGTGCGCTTTCAGCGTTGTGCATGCTCACCGTTCCATCGGGGGATGTCACTTGCTCGTCGTCCGCGCCAACGCCCGCTCGGACGCGGTGTCCTCGCCATCCAGAGTGGACTCGCGGGAAGGCTCGCGCACCAGCAGCGTGGCGACGAAGGTCAGGGCGATGCAGCCGGTGACGTACCAGAAGAAGGTGCTTTCGCGGCCGCTCTGCTTCAGCACCAGCGCGACGGACTCGGTCATGCCGCCGAAGGTGGCGGTGACCAGCGCGTGGCAGAGCCCCACCCCCAGCGCGCGGACCTTGGTCGGGAACATCTCGGCCTTGATGATCGACGACAGCGCCGCGTAGCCGCTGACGAACACCAGCGCGCCGGTCATCAGCAGGAACGCGACCCAGGGGTCGCGGGTGTGGCCGAGCACGGTCATGACCGGCACCGTGATGAGCATGCCGCCGACGGAGAAGACGAACATCACCGGCTTTCGCCCGATGCGGTCCGAAAGCGCGCCCGCCGCGGGCTGCAGCAGCATGAAGACGAACAGCGCGGCGAAGTTGATCAGCGCGGCGGTCGGCTTCGGGATGCCCGAGGTGTTCACCAGGTACTTCTGCAGGTAGGTGGTGAAGGTGTAGAAGGCGACCGTGCCGCCGATGGCGAACCCGAGCACCGCGATGACCTGGAGCGGGTACTCGGTCAGCAGGGCGAACAGGCCGCGGCGTTCCCCTGCCGCTTCCGGAGCGGACCGCCGGATCCGGTCCCGCTCGTAGTGCTCGGACTCCTCCATCGACCGCCGCAGGTACATCACGACCAGCCCGGCCACCGCGCCGATCGCGAACGGGACCCGCCATCCCCACTGCGCCATCTGCTCCTCGTCCAGCAGCGACTGGAGCACGATCATCACCGCCAGCGCCGAAAGCTGGCCCAGGACGATGGAGACGTAGTTGAAACTGGAGTAGAAGCCGCGACGGCCGCTCGGGGCGATCTCGGACAGGTACGAGGCGCTGGAGCCGAACTCCCCGCCGACGGAGAGCCCCTGCGCGAGGCGGGCGACGACGAGCAGGACCGGCGCCGCGAGGCCGATCGTCTGGTAGGACGGCGTGACCGCGATCGTCAGCGAGCCCACGCTCATCAGCGTCACCGAGAGGGTCAGCGCGGCACGGCGCCCGAAGCGGTCGCCGTAGAGACCGAGCAGCCAGCCGCCGAGCGGGCGCATGAAGAACCCCACGGCGAAGACCACCGCGGTGGAGAGCAGTTGCGCGGTCTGGTCGCCCTCCGGGAAGAAGACGTGCGCGAAGTAGATGCTGAAGGAGGCGTAGACGAACCAGTCGTACCACTCGACCAGGTTGCCCAGGCAGCCGCGGACGATGTTGGCGATGACGCGGGATCTCGCGGGGGCTGTCTGCTGCGACATGTGAAGCTCCGTTGCTCTCGTCGCGGTGGGATGTTCTTCAGCGCAGGACGAACGGGTTCGCCGCGGGCGCGCCGGTGTTGGGCTAGGCGGTCCTGTTCTCGCGGTCAGAAGGTCGGGAAACCGAGCGCGGCGCGGAAGGAGTTCTTGTTCGCCACGCCGTCGCGCGGCGGCAGCGCGCGGGGCGGTTCGTCGGTGTTGATGAGCACCTGGGCGTAGGTCGTGGCCTGGCGAGCGCGGACGCGCGCGGCGAGGTCACCGACCTCGGCGAGATCGCTGACCCGGCGGGCGTCGGCGATGCCGAAACCCCGCGCCACCGCGACGAGATCGGTGCCGAGGCTCGTGTGGCTGGGCTGCATGCCGGTCTCGCCGAAGTGCCCGTTGTCGAGCACGACCACGTTGAGGTTGGGCGGCTGCCGGACGCCGATGGCGCCCAGTGCGCCGATGCCCATGAGGTGCTCACCGTCGCCGGTGATCGCCACGACGGGGTGCCGCGGCTGCGCGAGCGCGAGACCGAGGGCCAACGGGACGGCCGCGCCCATCGCGCCCCACAGGTAGAAGTTCCCGGGTCGGTCGCAGGCGGCGAACACGTCGTAGCTCGCCGAGCCGAGCCCGCTGATGACGAGGGTGTCGTCAGGGACGCGGTCGATCAGCTCGGCGACGAAGCGGCGGCGGTCGAGGCGGGTGGTCATCAGTCGCGCTCCCACTTCTTGCGTCCGATCAGCTTCTGCCCGAGCAGGACGGCCACCCGCTCACCGGCTTCGAAAGCCGAGTCCAGAGCCGCCTCCACGGTGTCCTCGACGTCGCCGGGGTCGTCGGCCCGCAGAACGCTGATGCCCATGAGTTCCAGCGCCTGCCGGGTACCGCGCCCCATGGGCGCCTGCCACGGGTTGAACTCCGCGTACTCGCCGCGCATCGTGACCAGCGCGAGGAACGGGAACCGGCACATCTCCAGCAGGGAGAACATGTTGACGCAGTTGCCCACCCCGCTGCTCTGCATCAGCAGCACCGCCCCCTGGCCGCCGAGCCAGGCGCCGCTGACGACAGCGACGCCTTCCTCCTCGGTGGTGAGCACGACGTCGTGGACCGACGGGTCCTGCTGGGCCTGGCGGATGACGTGGGAGTGGCCGGCGTCGGGGACGTGGGCGATCTGCTGCACGCCGCCCTTCCTCAACACGGTGAAGACGGCGTTCTGCCAGGCGGTGGCTTGTTTTTCGGGCATCCGCTTCGGCTCCCGCTGTTCGGTCGACTGGTGGCACACATCATGTGCACTCATGCAGTCGGCTGAACAATAAAAAGAAGTGATGCCCGCATGCGCTCACGGCATCGGAGTCCGAAGCAGGCGCCCGGCCGCGCGCTTCGGCGGTGCGCGCCGGATTCCTTCAGCCTGCGAGGAAATCCGCGACGAGCGCCCCGGCTTCCCGGCGGCGTTCGTGGAAGTAGGCGTGGCGTGCGCCGGCGAGGAGGTGCACGCGCGCGTCCGGGATCCGCGAGGCGAGCAGCGCCGCGTTGTCCGGCGGCGTGAGCCGGTCCTCGTCACCGTGCAGGATCAGCGTGGGTGCCGTGATCAGCGGGAGCACGTCCCAGGCGTCGTGCTCGTTGCTGGCCACCAGGTGGCGGCGCCGGGCGTGCGGGGGCATGTCCGGATCGCCGAGGACCGGATGCGGTCCGGGGTGCTCGGCGAGCCAGTCCGGAGCGAACATCAGCTCGAGCAGGGCGCCGCGAGCCGCCGCCGGGTCGCTCTGCGCCAGGGCGCGCCGCACCGCGCCGTCGCGCTCGACGGCGCGCGGACCGCCCGGCGAGGTGCATCCGAGCACGAGCCGCCGCACGCGCTCGGGATGGCGCGCGGCGACCCACTGCGCGACGCGGCCGCCCATCGACGTCCCGTAGACGTCGGCGCGGTCGACGCCGAGGTCGTCGAGGACGGCGATGACGTCCTCGGCGAAACCCTGGGTCGAGTAGTGCTCGTCCGGCTTGCCGCTGTCCCCCGTTCCCCGGTAGTCCATCGTGATGGTGCTGTGCTCGGCGTCGAAGTCCTCGCGCACGCCGTCCCACCAGTGGTGGTTGTTGGCCTGCCCCGCGAGCAGCACGAGGGGGTACCCGCTCCCCTGGCGCTGGTGGGCGAGCGCGGTGCCGTCGTGGGCTCGGGCGACGGCGTCGGTCCGTTGGTGGGCGTGGGACATGGCTTCCTCCCTGCCGCGTGACTGCTCGCGGCGGTCGTCATCGGACTTCCGGTCCTCCGGGGCCGTCATCGGTCTTCCCGGGCGGTGCCGTCGGCCTGCCACTCGGCCGACGGCCAGCGACCGTCCCGCACGGCGGCGTGGACCTGCCTGCTCAGCTCGCGCGCTACGACCTCCACCGCGGGCGGCGTGCGGCCGCTGCGCTGCGTCCCGAGGACGATCGAGCGCCACACGTCGGGCTCGCACAACGGCGCCGCGCTGAGCGAACCGCGGGCGACGTCCTCGGCGATGCCCACGCCGGGCAGGATGGTCCAGCCGTGGCCGGCGAGCACGAGCTGCTTCTGCACCCGCATCGAGTTGGTCTGCACGACCGCGTTCAGCTCGGCCCCGGCGCGGGCGGCGGCCGAGTCGATCAGGGCCCGCAGGGCGTGCCCGGCCGCGGGCATCACGAGCGGGTGCGCGGCGACCTCCCCGAACGCGACGGGGCTTTCGGCACGCAAGGCCTCGTCACGCGGCGCGACCGCCCACAGCCGCTCCCGCGCCAGCCGGTGCGCGTTCAGCGACGGACCGCTGGCCAGGTTGTAGAGCAACGTCAGATCCAGGTCGCCATCGTCGAGCCACTGCTGCAGATACCCCGAGTACGCGGTCATCAGCCGCAGCTCGATCCCGGGCTGATCGCGTGCGATGGCCGACACCAGCGGCTCGGCGAGCAGGTCGGTCGTGCTCTCCAGCAGCCCGACGGTCACCACGCCGGTCACCACGCCGGGGGTCGGCTGCACCTCCGCCCGCGCCCGCTCGAGTTCGGTGAGGGCCCGCCGGGCGCGGTCGACCATCACCGCGCCCGCCTCGGTGGGCCGCATGCCCTGGCGGGTCCGCTCGAACAGCACTACACCGAGCTCCTGCTCCAGCGTGCGGATCTGCCTGGTCACCGCGGGCTGCACCAGGTGCAGCAGTTCGGCCGCCCGGGTGACGCTGCCCGCCTCGGCGACCGTCACCAGCGCCTTGAGCTGCTTGATGTCCACCGCGTCCTCCCACCATCCGCGTCCGACATGGAGGCATCAGCCCTTTTTATTTCACGAACGCGGTCATTAGCGGAGATGATGCTACTACTGCACATGCCCGGGCCAACGGAGGTCTCCGCATGACCGAACCGCCGCTTTCCGGCATCACCGTCGTCAGCGTCGAGCAGGCGGTGGCCGCCCCCTTCGCGACCCGCCAGCTGGCCGATCTCGGCGCCCGCGTGATCAAGGTGGAACGGCCCGGCGGCGGCGACTTCGCCCGCCGCTACGACACCACCGTGCACGGCCAGTCCAGCTACTTCGTGTGGCTCAACCGCTCGAAGGAGTCCGTGGCGCTGGACCTGAAAACACCGCTCGGACGGGAGGTTCTGGAGCGGTTGCTCGGCACGGCCGACGTGTTCGTGCAGAACCTGGCGCCGGGAGCCGCCGCGCGGCTGGGCGTGGACGCGGCGTCGCTGACCCGGCGGTACCCGTCGCTGATCCCGTGCACCGTGTCCGGCTACGGCACCAGCGGGCCGTGGGCCGACCGCAAGGCCTACGACCTGCTCGTGCAGTGCCAGACCGGGCTGGTCTCGCTGACCGGCGACGAACGCGGAACCGCCCGCGTGGGGATCTCCGTCGCCGACATCGCCGCAGGGATGTACGCGTACTCGGGAATCCTGACCGCGCTGTTCACCCGGGCGACCAGCGGTGTGGCCCGGGCTGTCGAGGTCTCGCTGTTCGAGGCGCTCGCCGAATGGATGAGCCAGCCCGCCAACTACACCCGGCACAGCGGCACCCAGCCGCCGCGAATCGGCACCCAGCACGCGACGATCGCCCCCTACGGCGCCTACACCGCGGCCGACGGTAAGGAAGTCCTCTTCTCCATCCAGAACGAGACCGAATGGGCCGCGCTGTGCGAACAGGTCCTCGAAAGCCCGGACCTGGTGGCCGACCCGCGGTTCGCCACCGGCTCCGACCGCGTCGCGCACCGCGACGAGCTCAACGCGATCGTCGCCGAGCGCTTCGGCCGCGGCGACAGCGCCGACATCTCGAAGCTGCTCGACCAGGCCGGGATCGCCAACGCCGGGGTCAACGACGTCGCGGAGTTCCTCGCGCACCCCGTGCTCAGCGGTCGCGACCGCTGGCGCGACGTGGGTATCCCGGGAGCGGTCGCGCCCGCGCTGGTGCCCCCGGTCGACCTGGCAGGCATCACCCCGCGCATGGATCCCGTGCCCGCCGCGGGCGAGCACACCGAGCAGGTGCTGACCGAGCTCGGCTACTCCCCCGGCGACATCGACGGCCTGCGGTCCGGCAACGTCATCTGATGGCATGTCTTGGCTCATTGAAGCGGCGCAGCCGCTTGGCCCACCCTCACAACCGGCACCGCCACCCACACCGCGACGAGAGCCGAGTTCAAAACAGCCTTCAAGTCCACTGAGGACACAACGATCCAAGGAGCAACGTGAGCACCCTCGACGCCCTTTCCGAGGACGAGCGGTTCGTCGTCGCCACGGTCCGCGACTTCGTCGACAAGGAGGTCCGGCCGGTCGTCCAGGAGCTGGAGCACTCCAACACCTACCCCGAGGCGCTGATCGAGCAGATGAAGCAGCTCGGGATCTTCGGCCTGGCCGTCCCCGAGGAGCACGGCGGCACCCCGGTGTCCACCCCGTGCTACGTGCTCATCACCGAAGAACTCGCCCGCGGCTGGATGAGCCTGGCCGGGGCGATGGGCGGGCACACCGTCGTCGCCAAACTGCTGCTGCGCTTCGGCACCGAAGAGCAGAAACGCCGCTACCTGCCGAGGATGGCCACCGGCGAGGTGCGCGCCACCATGGCGCTGACCGAACCCGGCGGCGGTTCCGACCTGCAGGCCATGCGCACCGTCGCCCGCCGCGACGCCGACGGATATGTGATCAACGGGTCGAAGACCTGGATCACCAACTCGCGGCGCTCCCAGCTGATCGCGCTGATGTGCAAGACCGACCCGCAGGCCGAACCCGCGCACAAGGGCATCTCGATCCTGCTCGTCGAGCACGGACCCGGGCTCACCGTCTCCCGAGACCTGCCCAAGCTCGGCTACAAGGGCGTCGAGAGCTGCGAACTGTCCTTCACCGACTACCGAGCGAGCGGGGACGCGGTGCTCGGCGGCGTGGAGGGCGCCGGTTTCGCGCAGATGATGAAGGGCCTGGAGACCGGCCGCCTGCAGGTCGCCGCACGCGCGCTCGGCGTCGCCCGCGCCGCGCTGGAGGACTCCCTGGCCTACGCCCAGGAGCGCGAGTCCTTCGGCAAACCCATCTGGCAGCACCAGTCCATCGGCAACTACCTCGCCGACATGGCCACCTCGTTCTCAGCCTCCCGACAGCTCACCCTGCACGCCGCGCGCGAGTACGACGCGGGGCGCCGGGTCGACATGGAAGCCGGCATGGCCAAGCTCTTCGCGTCCGAGACCGCCATGCAGATCGCCCTCAGCGCGGTGCGCATCCACGGCGGCTACGGCTACTCCACCGAGTTCGACGTCGAACGCTACTTCCGCGACGCACCCCTGATGATCGTCGGCGAAGGCACCAACGAGATCCAGCGCAACGTCATCGCCAGCCAGCTCGTCAAACGCGGCGGCCTCGACGGCTGAGAACCTGCCGGAACGCGACCGGCACTACGCGTTGCGCTCCGGCTGCGCACAGGGCTTCGCCGGCCGGTTCCAGCCCTCCAGGTAGCCGACCACGGCAACGGCACCGGCAGCCGACCACGCCTGCGGCCGGCACGACGCGGGGTAGGCGACGACGGGCTCGCCCGCCGCCCTGTCGGTGCCGCCGTGGAGTTCGGGCACCCGGTGGCCGAACTCCACGGCCGACCGCACCAGTCCCCCGGCCAGCACCCGCGCCTGCTCGTGCAGTCCCTCGGCGGCCAGTCCCAGCACCGCGATCGCGGTGTCGTGCGGCCAGACGCTGCCGCAGTGGTAGCTCAGCGGGTTGAACCCGGCGTTGCTCGACGCCAGCGTGCGCAACCCGTAGCCGCTGTTTAGCGCGCTGCTGGTGAGCTGGTCGGCCACCAGCCGCGCTTCGTCCGCGTCGAGCAGTCCCGTGCCGAGCAGGTGCGCCATGTTCGACGCCGGTCCGGTGACGGGGCGCTTGTCGCCGTCGAGCGCCACCGCCGGGTAGCGGCCGTGCTCGTCCTCCACCCAGAAGCGCTCGCGGAACCGCGCGCGCAGCTCGGCACCCCACTGCCGGGCCGTGCCGCCGTCGCCGCCGAAGGCGTCGAGCAGGTCCGCGCCCCCGACCGCGGCGGCGTAGGCGTAGCCCTGCACCTCGCACAGCGCCAGCGGACGGCGCGCGATGGCGCCGTCGGACCAGCGGATGCCGTCGCCGGAGTCCTTCCAGCCCTGGTTGGCGAGCCCGTCGGCGTCCGAGCCCCGGTACTCGCAGAACCCGTCGCCGTCGGGGTCGCCGGGACCGGACAACCACCCCAGCGCCGCCGTCAACGCCGGCAGCAGTGCGCGCACCTCGTCCTCGGGCAGGCCCGCGCGCCAGGCGTCGTGCAGCAGGCGCACCCACAGCGGCGTCGCGTCGACGGTTCCGTAGTACAGCGGCGGCAGCCGCAGCGGGTCGGAGCCGTCGATGTCGATCGCCGCCCGCCGCAGCTCGTGCGGGATCTTGCCCGGCTGCTCCTCGGTGGCCGGGTCGTGCCGGGTGCCCTGCCGCGCGGCGAGCACGCGCAGCGTGCCGCCGGCCAGCTCGGTGCCCAGCGGCAGCAGGAACCTGGCCGCCCACAGGGAGTCCCGGCCGAACAGGGTGAAGAACCACGGGCTGCCCGCGGCGAGGAACGCCGACTCCGGCTGCCGCGGGTCGGCCAGCAGCAGCCCCTCCAGGTCCTGCAGGCTGCGCTCCAGGAGCCGCGCGTGGTCACCGTCCCTCGCCCACGGAGCGACCAACCGGACCGGCCGTGCCGGCCGCCGCGGCAGGAACCCGGACTGCTCGTGCTCCTGCTGGTCGAGGGCGAACGACAAGGACCACTGCGCGCCGGCGGGAACCTCGGCGCGCCACGACAACCTCACCTCGTTGTCCTCAATGGACACAGCGTCGGCCGTCCGGCTCGCGGCGAGGTCGACGGTGCACCCGTCGCCCTGCCAACGCACGCCGTCGCCGGTGGCCTCCGGTTCCGCGAGCGCGCCCGGCGTACCGGCCTTCACCAGGTCCATCCGGGCCAGGTCGGTGGCGAGGCGGGCGGTGACGACCAGGTCGGCGTCTCGCGACGAGTAGTTGCGCAGCGTCCAGGTCTCGGCGAACGACTCAGCATCGGCACGGCGCTCGCGGCGGTAGTGCAGCACGGGATCCGGGGTCGCCTCCCCCCGCCCGCGCACCACGCCGTGGAAGCACGCGCGTCCGGCCTCGGCCGCGCTCGCGCCCGTCGGCACCAGCTCCGCATCCTCGACGCCGATCTCCAGCCGAGCCAGGCCGCGCCGGTCGTGGCGGTAGCAGCCGGACGCCCCTCCGGCGCGGATCTGCCCGTCCGGCGCGCTGATGGCGACGCTCGGCGCGCACAGCACGGTGACCAGGTCGTGGAGCGCGGGCTGCTGGCCGTCGGGCATTCTTCCTCCAACTGGTTCTTCTTGACATTCGGGCAGCGGCGGGCGAGCCTGGTGCCTCAACCAACGCTTTGAACGTTCAAAAGCAGGAACTTGAACCGATTTGAACGTTCAAACCAGTCGCAGTCTGGCACGAACCGGCATGGCGAGGCCAGACCTCCGCGGAAGGGGTTCCGAGGTGCCTCGGGCAACGACGCTCGAACAGGTCGCCGCACGCGCCGGCGTCTCCCGCCAGACGGTGTCCAACGCGCTCAACGCGCCGGGCAAGGTCCGTCCCGACACGCTGCGGCGCGTCCGCGAGGTCATCGACGAGCTGGGATACCGGCCCGACACGAAGGCACGCGGGCTGCGCACCCGGTCCAGCGGCCTGATCGGCTACTGCGTCGCCGAACGGCGCGCCGACTCGGTCAACACGTTCATGGACCGCTACCTGCGGGCCCTGACCGCCGAAGTGGAGTGCACCGGCAGGCACGTCCTGCTGTTCACCGCCGCGCCGGGCGCCGAGGGGCTACCCGTCTACGAGGACCTGCTCGCCCGCAGCGCGGTCGACGCGTTCGTGCTGAGCGACACGCAGGTCGGCGACCCCCGGCACGAATGGCTGGCCGAGCGCGGGGTTCCGTTCGCCTCCTTCGGCCGGACCGGGTCAGCCACCGGCGACCAGCCCGGCCCGTGGGTCGACGTCGACGGCGCTGACGGGACCGCCCAGGCCGTGCGCCATCTGCTCGAACAGGGGCATTCGCGGATCGGGTTCCTCGGCCTGCCCGAAGGCAACCGGGTCGGTGACGACCGCGCCGAGGGATGGCGGCGGGCCTGCGCGGAAGCCGGCGTCGAGACATCCGGCGACCTGGTGATGCGGTGCGCGGACGAGCACCGCGACCGCGGCGAAGCCGCCGAACTGCTCCTGGACCAGCCCGGCAGGCCGACCGCGCTGGTCGCCGCGAACGACGCGCTGGCGCTGGGCGCCTACGCGGCGCTGGCCGCCCGCGGACTGCGGGCCGGAACCGACGTGGCGGTGACGGGATTCGACGACAGCCCCACGGCCTCGGTGCTCGTGCCGGGCCTGACCAGCCTGCGCCAGCCCGTCGAACAGGTCGCGCGGCGGATGGTCGAACTGCTCGACGAGCCGGACGCCGCCGGCGGCGAGCTGCTGTCGCCGGATCTCGTCGTCCGAGGCAGCAGCGACCCGGCCCGCGCGATCGGAGGGCCGCTCTGATGCGACGCGCACTCGCGGCCGCGATGGCCGTCTCCGTCGCGGTTCTTGCCGCCGGCTGCGGCAGCGGCTTCGACGACCCGGTCGAGCAGGATCGCGGACCGGTCACGTTGCAGGTCCTGATCGGGTCCGGCACGACCGCCGAGACCCGCGTGCTGCGGGAGCAGACCGCCCGCTGGGCAGCGCGCACCGGCAACAGGGTCGAGATCGTTCCGGCCGCCGAGCTGGACCAGCAGCTCGGGCAGGCGTTCGCCGGCGGCACCCCGCCCGACCTGTTCTACCTCTCCCCCGACAGCTTCGGCCGCTACGCCGGGAGCGGGAACCTGCACGCCTACGGAGACCGGCTGCGCGGCGCCGCCGACATCTACCCGAACCTGCGGGAGGTGTTCACCCACGACGGCGAGCTCTTCTGCGCCCCCAAGGACTTCTCGACGCTGGCGCTGCTGATCGACACCGACGCGTGGCAGGCCGCCGGCCTCACCGACGCCGACATCCCGAGGGACTGGCGGCAGCTGGCCGACATCGCCCAGCGCCTGACGACTCCGGCTCGCAAGGGATTGGTGTTCGACGACAACAGCGACCGCATCGGGGCGTTCATGCGGCAGGCCGGTGGCTGGTACCTCGACCCGACGGGACGGAAAGCCACAGTGGACAGTCCGGAGAACCTCACGGCACTGCGGTACGTTCAGCAGCTGTTCCGCTCCGGCAGCACCGCGTTCTCCTCGCAGGTGGACGCCGGATGGGGCGGGGAGGCGCTGGGCAGGGGAACCGCGGCGATGGCCATCGACGGGACCTGGGCCGCCGGCGCGCTGGCCGCCGACTACCCCGGCACCCGCTGGCGGTCCGTGGAGCTGCCCAGCGGCCCGGCGGGCAAGGGGACGCTGTCGTTCACCAACTGCTGGGGAATCCCCGAGCGCAGCTCCCGGCAGCGAGCCGCGGAGGGCCTGGCGGACTTCCTGCTCGACGTCCCGCAGCAGCAACAGGTCGGCCGCGAGGTCGGAGTACTGCCGAGCAACCAGCGCGCGGCGCAGGCCACCGAGGCCGACGTGCGGATGCGGGGGTTCACCGCGGGTGCCCCGTACGCGAAGGGCGAGGTGACCGCGCAGGGCTTCGGAGCGGTGGCCGACGACTTCGACGCCAAGCTGCTGGGTCTGGCCCGCGGTGACGACCCGCGGGCGATCCTCGCCGAGGTGCAGCGCAACGCCGAACGAGCACTGGACGGGTGATCCGATGAAGACAGCGACCGTTCCCCGTCCGCCGGCCCGGCACGCGCCCGCCGCCGACCGGGTGTCAGCGGAGGTCAGGCGGGAGAACCGGGCGGGTTGGCTGTTCGTCGCTCCGGCCGTGGTCCTGCTCGTGCTCTTCCTCGTCGTGCCGGCCGTCCTGGCGCTGTACGTGAGCCTGCTGGAGTGGAACGGCACCTACAGCCCGCTGTCCGGCCGGGCCCCGTTCGTGGGTCTGGAGAACTACCGCGAGCTGCTGGCCGAGGACGGGCTCGCCCGCGAGGACTTCATGACCAGCGTGCGCAACACGTTCTACTTCGTGCTGTTCACGGTCCCGGCGCAGACCTTCGTCGCGCTGCTGCTGGCGGTCGTGGTCAACGACCGCGCGCTGCGCGGACGCGGGTTCTTCCGGTCGGTGTTCTACTTCCCGTCGATCACCAGCTCGGTCGCGATCTCGGTCATCTTCCTGTTCCTGTTCTCCGGCTCAGGCGCGGTCAACGCGCTGCTGCGGTCGATCGGCGTCGAGGGGCCGAACTGGTTCACCGACTCCCGCGGGGTGCTGCACCAGCTGCTGGCCGCGGTGGGCGTGCACGACGCCCCGTCGTGGCTGGCGGGCACCGAGCTGGCCGGGCTCTCGCTGTGGGAGTGGCTGGCCGGACCGTCGACGGCCATGCTCACCCTCGTCGCGCTCGTGGTGTGGACGACCTCGGGCACCTACATGCTGATGTTCCTGGCCGCGCTGCAGAACATCCCCGACAACGTCGAGGAGGCCGCGCGGGTCGACGGAGCCGGGTGGTGGCAGCGCTTCGGCGGGGTCACCGTGCCGATGCTGATGCCGACGGTGTTCCTGGTGGCGACGCTGGGGCTGATCAGCACGTGGCAGGTGTTCGATCAGGTCTACGTGATGAGCCAGGGCGATCCCGCCAAGACCACGCTGACCCCGGCGCTGCTGTCCTACCAGCAGTCCTTCGCCGAGGGCGCCTACGGAACGGGAGCGGCGATCGCCTTCCTGCTGTTCCTGCTCATCGTCGTGCTCACCGCAGTGCAACGCGTCGTGCTCCGGGACGGGAGGACCTCTTGACCACGCCCAGCCCGCGGCGCATCGCGACCGCCTTCGGCTACGCCGTGCTGGTGGTCGGTGCCGTGCTTTACCTCGGCCCCTTCGCGATCCAGCTCGCCACGTCGTTCAAGACCGACACCGACGCCGTGGCGCATCCGCTCTCGCTGGTCCCGAGCCCGGTCACCACCGGCAGCTACCAGCGGGTCGCCACCGACCCCACCGTGGACGTCCCGCGATGGCTGGGCAACTCCCTGCTGGTCACCGCGTGCGTGACGACCGGCAGGCTGCTGGTGGACTCGATGGCCGGGTACGCCCTGGCCCGGCTGCGCTGGCGCGGGCGCAGGGCGGTCTTCAGCGGTGTGCTGGTCGTGATGGCGGTGCCCAGCGTGGTGCTGCTGATCCCGAAGTTCCTCCTGCTGCGGCAGCTGAGCATGTACGACTCCTACTCCGGAATGATCCTGCCGCTGCTGGCCGACGCGATGGGCATCTTCCTGATGAAGCAGGCGTTCGAGCAGGTCCCCGCCGAGGTCGAGGAGTCGGCGAAGGTCGACGGCGCCGGTGTCGTCCGCCGGTGGTGGAGCGTCGTGCTGCCGATGGTGCGTCCGGCGCTGATCACGCTGGCGATCCTGGCCTTCCAGTCCTCGTGGAACGAGTTCGCCCACTTCCTGGTCGCCACTTCCGGCGCGCGGTACGAGACGCTGACCGTCGGCCTGGCGAGGCTGGTCAGCGGTGCGCTGGGCGAGGGCCAGCAGCTGCCGTTGAAGCTGACCATCGCGATGGTGGCCACGGTGCCGGTCGCGGTCGTCTTCCTGTTCAGCCAGCGCTACCTGGTGCGCGGCCAGACGTCCGGCGCGGTGAAGGGTTAGCGTAACCCGGCCCATCCGGCTCGCGGTCGGGTGCGCGGCACCCCGTGCGAACACCCGGGCGAGGCGCTACGCGTCCGCGGTGCCGATGTCGCCCGGACGGGTGTTCATCGGGCTCGCCCGACCGCTCGCGTAACCCTGGGGAACACGAGAAAGGACTGATCGGATGACCCCCGGCCATGATCGTGTTGATAACTGGGCCCCGGACCCCAACAGTGTTTGGAATGTCGGGCCGAGCGGCGACCAGAGCGGGGGACCGATATGCGGGTCGCAACGACGTGGCATCTCATCAGTGCAACCGCGCTCTCCTGCGTGCTGGCTTCGTGCGCCGGGCCCGAGGTGCCCGCGGCGTCGGTGACGACCTCGATACCGCACGGCGCAACCCACGTCGCCCCCAGCGGGCCGCTCGTCGTCACCGCGCACCAGGGCACGCTCGGCACGGTCACCGTGACCACCGACAAGATGGCCCCGGTGCCAGGCGCGATGGCCCCCGACGGCCGCAACTGGACCACGACCGAACCGCTGGCCTTCGGCACGACCTACCGCGTGCACGCCGTGGCTCACAACGCCGAGCGCGTCCCGTCGGTCCCGCTGAACTCGACGTTCAGCACGGTCGTCCCGAAGGAGGAGCTCACCGTCGACAGGACGCGGCCGTCCGACGGTGACACCGTCGGGGTGGCCATGCCGGTGTCGATCTACTTCAGCAGGCCGGTGGCGGACCGGGCCGCCGTCGAGAGCCGCCTGTCGGTCGAGCCGTCGGTGCCGACCGAGGGCTCGTTCCACTGGATGAGCGACGAACAGGTCAACTGGCGCCCCAAGGAGTTCTGGAAGCCCGGGACCAGCGTCCGCGTGCGCGCGCGGATCTACGGCGTCGACGCGGGCGGCGGCGTCATGGGAACGGCCGACCACGAGAGTGGCTTCGTCATCGGACGCGACCAGCGCGCGGTCGGGGACGTCAACCGGCACGTGGTGACCGTCTTCCAGGACGGCCGGCAGATCCGCGAGCTCCCGGCCTCCTTCGGCAGGAAGGTCTACCCCACCCAGTCGGGCGTCCACGTGGCCTTCGAGAAGCACACCTCCACGCGGATGCGCTCGGACACCTGGGGAGGCCCGCGCAAGGGCGAGCCGGGCTACTACGACGAGGTCCTGCCGCACGCGGTGCGGATCTCGAACAACGGTGAATTCGTGCACGTCAACGCCGCGACGGTGGGCCAGCAGGGCAGGGCCAACGTCTCGCACGGCTGCATCAACCTCTCCCCTGCCAACGGCAAGTGGTTCTTCGACTTCGTCCAGATCGGAGACCCGGTGGAGATCGTCGGGTCGGACCGCCCGCTGACACCGCAGGACGGGGACATCCCCGACTGGACGATCCCCTACGACGACTACATCAAGGGAAGCGCGCTCTACCAACCGCGCTGACGCCCGCAGCCCTGGACCCGGCCGCGGCGCGGCGGCCGAGGACGGGCGGCGATCCCGCACGGCCTTCGCTTTCGACGGAGGCGGACGCGGCGCGCCGCCACGCCGACTGTGATCGAGAACGAACAACATCACGCATCAAATGAGCACCGCAGCCGGACAACTACGACATTAGTGTTGAAGTCTGATTGAAATTGATCGAGTTCGTTGACATCTGACGAAAAGGGATCGTCAATTGACATCGCGTCGGCCCGGGGACCCACCGCTCGTGCGTCCGGCCGGCGCTCTGGCGCCAGCGTCCGCTGGCGCGGTCCCCTTCGAGAAGGGTGTCCGACACCGATGTCACCAGCACCGACGACTCGACGGCGAACGATCCGAGGCTTCCTGACCACCGCGGTCGCGGCAGCGATGCTGTTGGCCACCGCGGCCGTACCCTCCACGGCGCAGCCGGCCGCAGGCCCGAAGCCCGCCGAGCCGCGCATGACGACCCCGTGGACCCACGAGGTCTCTCCGGACAACGCCCTGCCGGAGTACCCCCGGCCGCAGCTGACCCGCCCGAAGTGGCAGAACCTCAACGGCACCTGGGAGTTCGCCGGTGCCGAGGCCGGCCAGGCCCCACCCTTCGGGCAGCGCCTGCCGGAACGCATCCTGGTGCCCTACCCGACCGAATCGGCGCTTTCCGGCATCCAGCGCCACGAAGACCGCATGTGGTACCGGCGGACCTTCACCGTGCCACCGGACTGGCACGTCGGCCGGGGCAACTCGCTGAAGATCAATTTCGGCGCCGTGGACCACCAGGCCGTGGTGTGGGTGAACGGCAAGCAGGTCGCCACCCACCGCGGCGGCTACGGCGCCTTCTCCGCCGACGTCACCGGCGCGCTGAAGCCGTCGGGCGAGCAGGAGATCGTCGTCGGCGTCGAGGACCGCACGGACGCCACCTGGCAGCCCGTCGGCAAGCAGCGCCTGGTTCCCGACCGCGGCATCTTCTACGAGGGCGCGTCCGGCATCTGGCAGACGGTCTGGATGGAGCCGGTGGCGACGCGCGGCCACGCCGAGGTGCTGGACATGGTGCCCGACATCGACACCTCCACCCTCGGGCTGACGGTGCGCCCCGGCGGCGCCCCCGGGCTGCGGGCCGAGGTCACCGTCAGGGACGGCGGCAGGGTCGTCAGCCGGACGCAGGGCATCGCGGGCCGCAGGATCGACGTGCCGGTGCCCGACGCCAAGCTGTGGTCGCCCGACTCGCCGTTCCTCTACGACCTCGACGTCGTGCTCACCGACCGCGGGCGGCCGGTGGACCGGGTGTCGTCCTACTTCGGCATGCGCGAGATCGGCATGGCGCCGGGAGCCGACGGCAAGCAGCGGATCACGCTCAACGGCAAGATCCTCTTCCTGATGTCCACACTGGACCAGGGATACTGGCCCGACGGCATCTACACCGCTCCCACCGACGAAGCGCTGCGGTTCGACCTGGAGCAGCACAAGAGGCTCGGTTTCAACACCGTGCGCAAGCACATCAAGACCGAACCCGACACGTGGTACCGCCACGCCGACGAGCTCGGTCTGCTGGTCTGGCAGGACATGCCGTCGATGCGCACCGGCGACGAACGGCCGCCCGCCGACGCGCAGCGCCAGTTCGAGTCCGAACTGCACGAACTGGTGGAGCAGAAGAAGAACTGGACGTCGGTCATCGGCTGGGTGCCGTTCAACGAGGGCTGGGGTGAGTGGTCCCGCGAGGCCACCGGCCGCATCGCGGAGGACGTCAAGCGCCAGGACCCCACCCGGCTGGTCAACGGGCACAGCGGGGTCAACTGCTGCGCCTCTCTCGGCGACTCCGGCAAGGGCGACGTCATCGACTGGCACCAGTACGTCGGTCCGGCCACGCCCTCCCCGGAAGCTGACCGGGTTTCCATCGACGGCGAGCACGGCGGGTTCGGCCTGGAGGTCGACGGGCACATGTGGTTCGGCGAAGGCCACGCCTACGAGATGACCCCGGACGAGCAGACCCTCACCAGGCGCTACGTGGAGAACCAGCGCGACGTGCTCACCGCGGCGCAGCGCTGCGGGATCAGCGGTGCGATCTACACCCAGATCACCGACGTCGAGCACGAGGTCAACGGGTTCTTCACCTACGACCGCCAAGTCGAGAAGATGGACTTCGCGCGGGTCCGCGCCATCAACGACGAGATCGTGCGCAGCGCCGACGGCAGCGGCGGCCCCGCACCGGCCCCGGGAACGCCGGGCCTGCAGGGCGTGCACGGCTACCAGTTCGACGAGGGCACCGGATCGACCGCGGCCGACTCGGTCGGTTCCGCCGACGCCGCGCTGACCGGCACCGAGTGGGTGCCCGGAGTCGACGGTGGCGGGCTTTCCTTCGCCGGAGCGGGACAGGCCGACACCCGGCAGCCGCTGATCGACACCGCGGGCAGCTACTCGGTCTCGGCGTGGGCCAAGCTCGACGAGGCCACCGGGGCGTTCCAGACGGTCGTCAGCCAGGACGGCGGCACCAACAGCGCCTTCTTCCTGCAGTACTCCGGAGCCGACCAGCGCTGGGCGATGAGCTTCGTCGGGCTGCGCGCGCTGTCGCCGGAGAAGCCCGAACCCGGCCGCTGGTACCACCTGACCGGTGTGCGCAACGCCGCGGACGGCACCGTCTCGCTCTACGTCGACGGCCGGCTCGCGGGCACGGAGAACGCCTGCGTCGCGGCGGAATCCACCGGGAGCACGGTGATCGGGCGGGGCCAGTACGGCGGCGCGCAGGTCGACTTCCTGCGCGGTGACGTCGACGACGTCCGCGTCTTCGACCGCGCTCTGTCCCAGGAGGAGGTCGCCGCACTGGCCAACCGCGACTGACGCACCATCGGAGAACGCCCGGGAGCGCCGGGTCCGCGCACGAACGCGCGGACCCGGCGCTCTGCCGCGCTCACGAGCCGTCAGCCGGTGAGCGCAGGACTTCCAATACGTTCAAGGTATTGGTTGATGTCCAATTGGTTTTGGACCGGCATCGCCGGGCCGCCCTAATGTCCTGGTCACCGCGCAGTGCTCCGCGGCGACCGGAGGACAACGATGTCTGACAACACAACGGCTTCCAGCGGCGGGCAGACGGCGGCCCCGGCCACCACCGGCCGTCGCGTGCCGACCCGCTACCTGGTCCTGGCGCTGATCTTCATCATCACCGCGCTCAACTACGCCGACCGCAGCAGCCTGTCCATCACGGGCACCAGCCTGCAGGAGGACCTCGGCTTCAGCAGCGTCCAGCTCGGCTACATCTTCTCGGCGTTCAGCTGGGCCTACGTCGCCGGCCAGATCCCGGGCGGAATCCTGCTCGACCGGTTCGGCGCGCGCCGCGTCTACGCCCTGAGCCTCGGGTTGTGGACCCTGGTGACCGCCGCGATCAGCCTGGTCGGGCTGATCACCACCCCCGTGCTGGTGGCCGTGTCCGTGATCTTCGTGCTCAGGCTCCTGCTGGGCGTCTTCGAGTCGCCCGCCTTCCCGGCGAACGCGCGCATCGCCACGGCGTGGTTCCCCACCGCCGAGCGCGGCCGCGCGACGGCGGTGTTCAACTCCGCCCAGTACTTCGCCACCGCCCTGTTCGCGCCGGTGATGGGCTGGGTCACGCACCAGTTCGGCTGGCGCTGGGTGTTCGTCCTGCTCGGCGTGCTCGGCGTGGTGCTGGCCGTGGTGTGGCTGCGGTGGATGGACTCGCCGCGGCACCACCCGCGCGTCACGCCCGCCGAGCTGGAGACGATCAGAGCGGGAGGCGGACTGGTCGACCTGGACGCGCCCAAGACCGGCACTCCTGATTCGCCGAAGCAGCAGCGCACCCGCCTCGACCGCCGGACCATCGCGAAGATCTTCTCCACCCGCGCGCTGTGGGGCGTCTACATCTCGCAGTACGCCGTGAACGCGCTGACCTACTTCTTCATCACCTGGTTCCCGGTCTACCTCGTGCAGGGCCGCGGGCTCTCGCTGCTGGAAGTCGGGTTCGTCGCGGCGCTGCCCGCGTTGTGCGGCTTCGCGGGCGGCCTTGCCGGCGGCTTCTTCTCCGACGCCATGCTGCGCCGTGGGTACTCGCTCACCGCGGCCCGCAAGGTGCCGTCGGTCATCGGCATGGGACTGGCGACCAGCATCGCGCTCTGCAGCCTCACCGACAGCAGCCCGCTGATCGTCGCGATCATGACGCTGGCCTTCTTCGGCAAGGGGCTCGGCTCGCTCGGCTGGGCGATCACCACCGACATCGCGCCGCCGCAGGCCACCAGCTTCGTCGGGTCGACGATGAACGCGTTCGGCAACGTGGCGGGCATCGTGACACCGATCGTCATCGGCTACACCGTGCAGGCGACCGGTTCGTTCGACACCGCGCTGTGGTTCGTCGCCGCGCACGGCCTGCTGTCACTGGTCGGACTCGCCGCGATGGGCACGATCAGGCGCATCCAGTTCGACGAGCCGTGACTTCCCTCCCGCACAACCGAATCCCGGAACGGAGAACGACCATGACCACCGCCGGATCAGCCACTTCGGACCGGATCACCGGAGTCAAGATCTCCTCGGTGACGCTGCCGCTGCCCACCGCCATCAGCGACGCCAAGGTGCTCACCGGGCGGCAGAAGCCGATGACCGAGGTGGCGATGCTGTTCGCCGAGATCACCACCGAAGGCGGGCTGGAAGGCGTCGGCTTCAGCTACTCCAAGCGCGCGGGCGGTCCGGGCCAGTACGCGCACGCCCGCGAGATCGCGCCGGTGCTGCTCGGCGAGGATCCCAGCGACATCGCCAAGATCTGGGACAAGCTCGTCTGGGCGGGGGCGTCGGTGGGCCGCAGCGGGTTGTCGGTGCAGGCGATCGCCGCCTTCGACGTCGCGTTGTGGGATCTGAAGGCCAAGCGCGCCGGTCTGCCGCTGGCGAAGCTACTCGGCGCCCACCGCGACTCGGTGCGCTGCTACAACACCTCGGGCGGCTTCCTGCACGCGCCCGTCGGGGAAGTCCTCGACCGCGCGGCGGAGTCGGTGGACAACGGCATCGGCGGGATCAAGATCAAGGTCGGCCATCCCGACAACGCCACCGACCTCGCGCGTGTGCGCGCCGTGCGCGAGAAGATCGGTGACGGCGTGGCCCTGATGGTCGACGCCAACCAGCAGTGGGACCGGCCCACCGCGCGACGCATGTGCCGAGCCCTGGAACCGCTGGACCTGGTGTGGATCGAGGAACCGCTCGACGCCTACGACTTCGAGGGCCACGCCGTGCTCGCGTCGCACTTCGACACCCCCATCGCGACCGGGGAGATGCTGACCAGCGTCGCCGAGCACACCGAGCTCATCCGCGCGGGCGGCGCCGACATCGTGCAGCCCGACGCCCCGCGCGTCGGTGGCATCACCCAGTTCCTCAAGGTGATGGCGCTGGCCGACAGCCGGAATCTGCAACTGGCACCGCACTTCGCCATGGAGATCCACATCCACCTGGCCGCCGCCTACGCCCGCGAGCCGTGGGTGGAGCACTTCGAGTGGCTGGACCCGCTCTTCGACGAGCACCTGAAGATCTCCGGCGGCCTGATGCACATCTCGCCGCGCCCGGGCCTCGGCGTGACCATCAGCGACCAGGCCCGCGCCTGGACCGTCGCGGAGCAGGAGTTCCACGCCTGAGCTCCCGCATCCGCACCGCCACGCGAGGTGAGTCGAAGGATTCAGGTCCGCTGACGTGAGGTGGCGGCCAGCGACCCGAGCAGGGCGAGCGCGCGGCTGCTCTCCGACGCCGGTTCGGCGTGGTAGACCACGAGTTCCTGGCCCGGGCTGGACCGGACGTCGAAGGTCTGCATGGTCAGGGTCAGCGGTCCGACGGCGCGGTGGTCGAAGCGCTTGCGCTCCAGCGCCTTGCCCCGGGCGTCGTGGGCGGTCCACAGCTCGGCGAACTCGGGGCTCTGGTCGAGCATTTCGGCGAGCACCTGACGCACGCGGGGATCGTCGGGCGCCTCGCCGTGGCAGAGCCGGAACCCCGCGACGGTGTTGCGCGCGACGTCGTTCCAGTCCCGGTAGAACGTTCGCGCGACCGGGTCGGTGAACACGACGTGCATCAGGTTGCGCGATTGGGTCCAGTCTTGGAAGAGCGCGTCCGCGATCGCGTTCGACGCCAGCACGTCGTAGGCCCGGTTGTAGACGATGGCCGGGTTGTCCGGCCAGGCATCCATCAGCTCCAGCAGGCTCGGGTCGACGCGGTCGCGGACGACGGCGGGCCGGGCGCGCGGGCTGAGCCCGGCCAGCCGGAACAGGTGCTGACGGCCGTCCTCGTCGAGCCGTAGCGCGGCCGCGAGAGCGTCGACCACCTGGGCCGACGGACTGCGTTCCCGGCCTTGTTCGAGGCGGACGTAGTAGTCGACGCTGAGCCCCGCGAGCAGCGCCACCTCCTCACGGCGCAGACCCGGCACCCGGCGGTGACCGGTGCTGGGGAGGTTCACCTCGCCCGGGCCGAGCCGGGCTCGCCGTGCGCGGAGGTAGTCGCCGAGGTCCGAGCGCATCACACCCCGATCGTAGGTGTGCGGGCGCCGGTCTTCGTGGGTGCGGCGCTCCCATGAAGACGGCGCCCTCGTACGGGACGCCCGGCCGGGCCAGCGTGGTCGGCATGCACATGAACCACGAAGCAGCCGGCGCCCCCATCACCGGAAAGGTCGTCCTCGTCACCGGAGCCAGCAGCGGGATCGGCGAGGCGATCGCCGCACGCTCGGCCGGTGCAGGGCACCAGGTCGTCGCAGGCGCCCGGCGAACCGACCGCCTGCGGGAGCTCGCGGAACGCACCGAGCAGGCCACCGCCGCCTCGGGCGGCGGCATCCACCCGGTGCGTCTCGACGTCACCGACCGCGACGACGTCGCCGCCTTCGTCGAGACCGCCCGCGAACGGTTCGGGCGCGTCGACGTCCTCGTCAGCAACGCCGGGGTCATGCCGTTGTCGCGACTGGACTCCCTGCTGGTGGACGAGTGGGACCGGATGATCGACGTGAACGTGCGCGGACTGCTGCACGGGATCGCCGCCGCGCTGCCCCACTTCACCGCGCAAGGCGGGGGCCACTTCGTCACGATCGCAAGCATCGGCGCCCACCAGGTCGTGCCGACCAGCGCCGTGTACTCCGGCACCAAGTACGCCGCCTGGGCGATCACCGAGGGACTGCGCCAGGAGGCCGACCCCTCGATCCGGGTCACCACCGTCTCCCCCGGCGTCGTCACCTCCGAGCTCGCGGACTCCATCACCGACCCGGGGGCGGCGGAGGCGATGCACGCCTACCGCAGGCACGCGATCGCGCCCGAGGCCATCGCCGAAGCCGTTTCCTACGCCCTCGACCAGCCGGACGACGTCGACGTCAACGAGATCGTCGTGCGTCCGGCCCGCCAGCGCTGACCACGCGGGGGAACCCGTGACCACCACCATCCCCGCTTCCTGGGACCTCACCGGCCGGGTCGCCGTCGTCACCGGCGCCGCACGCGGAATCGGCCGGGCCACCGCCACGCTGCTGCGCGAGCGCGGCGCCCGGCTGGTCGTGACCGACCGTCGCGAGGCCGTCGGGGAGCTCGCGGCGGACGACGTTGCGGTGCTCGTCGGCGACGTCGCCGACGAGGACGTCGCACGAGCCACCACGCGACTGGCCACCCAGCGGTTCGGGCGGTTCGACATCCTCGTCAACAACGCGGGCCGCACCCTGAACAAGCCGATCACCGAAACCAGCGTCGAGGACTTCGACGAGATCATGCGGGTCAACGCCCGCGGCAAATTCGTGCAGGCGCGCGAAGCCTTCCGCGCCATGGAGGCCGCGGGCGGCGGTGCGATCGTCTCGATCGCGTCCGTCTCGTCGGTCGTGGCCTTCCACACCCAGACCGCGTATGCCGCGTCGAAAGGTGCCCTGGCGCAGATCACGCGCGTGCTCGCGATCGAGGGCGGCCCCAAGGGCATCCGTTCCAACGTCGTGCTCCCGGGCGTCGTCGACACCGACATCATGGAGGGCGTCGTCGACAACGGGCGCGAGATGCTCGCCTCTTTCGGCGGCGCGCATCCGATCGGCCGGATCGGCCGGCCCGAGGAGGTCGCCGAAGCCGTCGCCTTCCTCGTCTGCGACGCCTCCACGTTCGTGACCGGCGCGTAAATCGCGGTCGACGGCGGATGGACCGCCCAGTGATCGGTGCCCGGTTCCCCGCGGTAGCGCGCTGACCGGCGGGCCCGCGGTGGCCCGCCGGGCGGCGGGGTCAGTCCGACGCTGCGGAGCGCTGCGTGGTGCCGATGGCGGCGCGGAGGCGGTTGCGGGCGCCGAGGAGGTGGGCGCGCAGGTTCGTCAGCGCCTCCTCCTCGAGGCCGCCGCGGGCCAGGCGCAGCAGGTCGGCGTGGGCTTCGGCGGCCGGGTGCAGGTCGACGTCCTGGGCGTTGGTCACGTCCAGCACCACGGCGATCGTCGGCAGGTACTGCTCCCACACCGACCGCAACCGCCGGTGCCCGGACAGCCGGTAGAACTCCGTGTGGAACTCCAGGTCGGCGCGGGCGAAGGTCTGCACGTCCCGGCGCTGCGCGGCGGTGTTCATCTCGTCCACGCACTGCTGGGCGCGGTCCCAGCCGTCCTGCTCGGCCCGCCGGATCGCCAACGACATCGCGAGGGTCTCCAGCGACTCCCGCAGCATGTACAGCTCGTCGACGTCGTCCTCGGTGAGCCCGGTGACGAACACGCCGCGCCGCCGCGACTCCAGCAGGCCCTCGGCCTCCAGCTGCCGGTAGGCGTCGCGGATCGGGCCGCGGCTGACGTCGAACTGCTCGGCGAGCACGTCCTCGACCAGCCGGGTGCCGCGCGGCAGCTCCCCGCCGATGATGCGGACCCGCAGCTCGTGCGCGACCCGGTCGCCCAGCGACCGCTGCACCAGGGACGGGAAGCTCAAGATCAACTCCTAGGCTCGGGCTGCGGCGCCGCCCCGCCGGTGGATCTTGGCAGGGCGGCCACCAGGTTAGCGCGCGTTCTCGGCCACCAGGTCCTTGATCAGCGCCTCGGTCTCGGCATCCGGGTCGGCCACGGTCATCCGGGACTCCCCCGCGGGCAGCCCGCGCAGCCGCTGCGCGCACTTGATCCGCCCGATGCTCGGCCCGAGCGCGGCCACCACTCGGTCGACGCGCTGCTGGACCTCACCGGTGTCGCGTCCGGCCCGGATCGCTTCGGCCAGCTCCAGGAACGGTTCCGGGAGCGCCGCGGAGCATCCGGAGACGGTTCCCACGCCGCCGGCGGCGAGGACGTCGGCCAGCGCGCGGTCGTTGCCGGAATACACCTCGAAGCCCTGCGGCGCCACCGCGACGTGCTCCCGCACCTGACCGGACGCCGCGCCGCTGAGCTTGACGCCGGCGAACCCGTGCGCGGTGGCCAGCTCGGCGCACAGTTCCGGCGACACCTCCAGCCCCGTGCGCTCCGGGAACAGGTACGCGTAGATCTCCGCGTCCCCGGCGGCCTCCCGGACGCTGCCGAAGTAGGCGTGCAGCTCCTCGGGCGTCGCGGGCAGGTAGTACGGCGTCAGGGCGGCCAGCCGTCGTGCGCCCGCGCGCACCGACGCCCGGGTCAGCAGCGCGGCGTTGTGGGCGTCCGCCGCGCCGACGTGCGCGATGACGCCCTCCGCACCGGCGATCTCCAGCGCGACGTCCAGCAGCGACATGCGTTCGCCGATGGTCAGCGCCGGGAACTCGCCGGTGGTGCCGCCGACGAGCAGTTGCCCGGTGTGCTGCCCCGCGAACCCGTAGAGCTGCCTGGCCGCCGCCAGGTCGAGGTCGCCGTCGGGCTGGAAGGGCGTGGTCACCGCGGTGATGACCGTGCGCTGGCCGCTCATGCGGGTCCTTTCGTCCGGATCGGTACGACCCCAGCATACTTCGTTAACGGTCTTTCGTTAACGGTTGACTGAGGCAGGGTTTCCGCCGAGACTGTGCCGACCAGCGCCGCGTGACCTCCGCCGCGCTCCCCGACGAAGAGGAGCAGGCCCGCATGGGCGAGCACATCGTCAGCCTCTACCACCTGAACGACATCACCGAGGCGGAGCTGCGCAAGCACCTGCCCGACCACCCCGACCTGCGGATCACCGAGATCGGACCGGACGCCGACCCCGCGGACCGCCACGCCGAGCTCGCCACCGCCACGATCGTGCTGGCCCCGCTGGAGAAGGAACGCCGGATCGACGCGGCCCTGCTCGACGCGATGCCGAACTGCCGGCTGATCCAGTCGGTCGCGGTCGGGTTCGACGGCGTCGACCACGTGGCCGCCGCCGAGCGCGGTATCCCGGTGGCGAACCTGCCGGGTTTCAACGCCGACGCGGTCGCCGACTGGACAGTGGGCGCGATGCTGTACCTGCTGCGCCACTACGCGGCCGGACATCGCAAGGTCGAGCAGGGCGGCTGGGGACCGGAAGGACTGCGCGGCCGCGATCTCAGCGCGCTGACGGTCGCGATCCTCGGCTTCGGCAACATCGGCCGCGCGGTCGCCCGCCGGCTCGACGGCTTCGGCGCGGAGATCGTCGTGCACGACCCCTTCCCGTCGGAACCCGGCCGCCAGTACGTGGCGCTGGAGGAAGCCGTGGCGCGGGCCGACGTGCTGAGCCTGCACATGCCGCTCAACGACGCCACCCGCGGAATCCTCGGCGACGAGTCGCTGGCGACCATGCCTCCGGGCGCGTACGTGGTCAACGCCGGGCGGGGCGGTGTGATCGACGAGCCCGCACTGGCCCGCGCGCTGGACTCCGGCCACCTCGCCGGTGCCGCGCTCGACGTCTTCGCCGAGGAACCGCTGCCCGCGGACTCGCCGCTGCGCGGCCGGGACGACGTGCTGCTCACCCCGCACACCGCCGGGGTCACCTGGGAGGCCTACCACAATCTGCGGAACCGCCTGTTCGACAAGCTCGCGGCGGTGCTGGCCGGCAAGTCCCCTGCGGACATCGTCAACGGCGTCCAACCGCGCTGATCCCCGAAAGGAACAACCTGATGGCCACCCTGTCCCGGTCAGAGCCGACCGGTACCCCGGCCCCGCGTCGCGGGATCGGCAAGCTGCGGTACGCGATGCTGGGCGTGCTGTTCGCCGGCATCGCGATCAACTACGTCGACCGCGCCACGATCAGCGTCGCGATGCCGTTCATGAGCGAGGAGATGGGGATCTCCGACGCGGTCGGCGGCGTGATCCTCTCGGCGTTCTTCTGGACCTACGCCGCGGGGCAGATGCCCGGCGGTTTCCTCGCCGACAAGCTCGGTCCGCGCAAGATGCTCCTGGTCGCCAGCCTGTGCTGGGGCCTGTCGACGATGGCGATGGGCCTGGCGTGGGGTGTGGTGTCCCTGGTGGTGCTGCGGCTGGTGCTGGGCGTCGGCGAGTCGCCCGCCTTCCCGGCCAGCGCCCAGGTGGTGTCGCGCTGGTTCCCCCGCTCCGAACGCAGCTTCGCCGCCGCCACCTTCAACAACGGCAACCCGGTCGGCGCGACGCTTTCGGTGCCGCTGGTGGCGTTGACGATCGCGACGCTCGGCTGGCGGTGGGCCTTCGTGCTGGCCGGGGCCCTCGGCGTGGTGTGGGCGTTGGTGTGGTGGAAGGTCTACCGCGAGCCGCGCGAGCACCCGAAGATCACCGCCGCCGAGCTGGCGCACATCGAGGAGGGTCAGGAGGAGCCGACCGCGGCCGGCGCGCCGGTGCGCTGGGCGCAGCTGTTCCGGTTCCGCGCGGTGTGGGCGATGATGATCGGCTTCTTCTGCGTCAACTTCGTCGCCTACTTCTTCATCACCTGGTTCCCGACCTACCTGGTCAAGACCTACGGGCTCAGCCTGCTGAAGTTCGGCTTCTACGGGATGGTCCCCGGCATCGCCTCGATGCTCGGCGGCTGGTGCGGCGGCCTGTTTTCCGACTACCTGGTCCGGCGCGGCACCTCGCTCACGGTGGCCCGCAAGATCCCGCTGGTCGGCGGGCTGCTGGGCACCTCGGTGATCGCGCTGGCGGTGTTCTCGCCGTCGGTGGAGATGGCGCTGGCGGCGCTGTCGGCGTCGTACTTCTGCAGCACCTTCGCCGCGGCCAGCGTGTGGGCGCTGCCCGCCGACTTCGCCCCGACGCCGGGCCAGGTCGGTTCGCTGGCGGGCATCCAGAACACCGCGGCGAACATCGCCGGGATCATCTCGCCGATCCTCATCGGCGTGCTCACCGGCATGACCAGCTCGTTCGTCCTGCCCCTGCTGATCGCGGGCGGCGTGGCCCTCACCGGCGCGGCGGTCTACGCGTTCGTGCTGCCCCCGGTGCGCCGGCTGGGCGTGCGGTGACGCGGCAGCGGCCCGCGACCCACCCGGTCGTGGGCCGCTGCGCAGGAGCACGCGGTGAACACCTACCGGATCACGCCACGGGAACCGGCTTTTCGGCTTCCCGCTCCGCTCGGGCCGGTTCGGGCGCCGGCCCGAACAACGGGTCCTCGCGCACTTCGCGCCACAGCGAGTAGGCGAGGCAGACCATCAGAACGACGAACGGCGCCGCAGTGATGATCACGGTCTGCTGGAGCGCCTCCAGCCCACCGGCGACCAGGAGCACGATGGCGGTCACGCCGGTGAGCCCACCCCACAGGGCCAGCACCGCTGCCCGGGGCTTCGTCTCGCCGTCCGAGGACAACATGCTCAGCACGAAGGTGTTCGCATCGGCGCCGGAGACGAAGAACAGCAGGACCAGCACCATGGCGACAGAGGAGGTCGCGGTCGGCCAGGGGAAGGCTTCGAGCATTGCGAAGATGGCGTTGTTCGAGTCCTGGGCAGCGGCTCCGGCCACGTGCCCACCGCGGAAAGCGTCCTGGAAGATCGCGGAGCCGCCGAAGACGCTGAACCACAGGAAGAAAACCGCACTGGGCACGCCGATGACGGCGACGACGAACTCGCGGATCGTGCGGCCGCGCGAGATGCGGGCCAGGAACACCCCGACGAAAGCGCCCCACGAGATCCACCACGCCAGCATGAAGTAGGTCCAGTTCTGCATCCACGCCAGCTCGCCAGAGCTCCCGGTTCGCAGGCTCATCGGCACGAAGTCACCGACGTAGCGGCCGATGGACTCGACGAACAGGTTGAGCACGAAGGCCGACGGTCCGGCGATCAGCACGAAGGCGAACAACAACCCGGCCAGCCCCATGCTGCTCTCGCTCAGGAACCGGATTCCCTTGTGCAGACCGGTGATCGCCGAGATGGTGAACAGGATCGTGACCACGGCGATGACGAGCACCTGGGTTCCGGTTCCCGCCGGCATCCCGAACACCCGGCTGAGCCCGCCGTTGATCTGCAGCGCACCGAGTCCCAGCGACGTGGTGGTCCCGAACAGCGTCGCGAAGATCGCCAGCACGTCGACGGCCTTGCCGACCGGGCCGTCGACCCGCCTGCCCAGAACGGGACGCAGCATCGGGCTGACCAGTCCCTTGCGGCCCTTGCGGTGGGTGGAGTAGCCGAGCGCGATGCCGAACACCGCGAAGATCGCCCACGCGTGCAGGCCCCAGTCGAAGAACGAGTACTGCAAGGCGACCACGGCCGCGTGCCTGCTGCCCGGCTGCGCCAGGCCGTGCGGCGGCTCGGCGAAGTGGTTGATCGGCTCGGACACCCCGTAGGACACCAGGCCGATGCCCATCACCGCCGCCAGGATCATCGCCAGCCAGCTGACCGTGCCGAACTCCGGGCGGTCGGTGTCGGCGCCGAGGCGGATCCGGCCGAACCTGCTGGCCGCCAGCACGATCAGGAAGCCCAGCACGCCCAGACTCGATACCAGGTACACCCAGCCGAACTCACCGGTGACCCGGTTCAGTGCGGCGGAGGTGACCGCGTTGAGGTTCTCGGTGAACAGCGTCGCCCACAGCACGAACAGGCCGCAGAGCGTGACCGACGCGTAGAAGACGCTGCCCAGCGGCGGTGAGGTGGTATGTCGCCGGGTGGTGGCGGTGGCTCGTGCCATGGTTCGACTCCAGGTTCGGACGTGGTGGGTTCCCGGTGCGGCGCCAGGCAGGACGCGTTGCGCCGCCTGCCGGGAACCGGGATCGGGGAGCCGAGGTCATGCCGTTACACGGGCACGTCGGCGGGGTGGCTGGATTCTGCTCCTGACGGGGTTCCGGAACCGGGTCGGCGCTCGCCGACCGGATCGCAACGAACCCCGAGGTCACGCAGGATGCCGACGACGGGCATCGCGTCGTGCTGCGTGCGGCCCGTCTCGGCCGCGGAGTACGCGGCCCCGGATCGTACCCTTGGGCAGATCACGACGACGCGCCCGTGGGGGCCCTGCCGTCGCGGCGGTCACCACGACAAGTGCGCGTCGGATACGGCGCCGCCCGTCTGAGAAGCGCACGGCGTGGTGGAGCCGGTGCGAAGGGGAAGTCGTATTCGCACCTCCGCTGCTTTCGGAACCGGAGTGCGGCACATGCGAAAAGCCCCCGAGCGCGTGGTGAACGCACTCGAGGGCCAGTTGTGGTTCTGCGTCAGGCGAGGTGTTCGATGACCGCCGCCACGACCTCATCGGTGCCGACGGTACCGCCCACGTCCCGGGTCAGGACTCCCGATGCCGTGGTGCGCTCGATGGCCTTGTGCACCCGGGCCGCCTCGTCGGCCAGTCCGAAGTGGTCGAGCATCAGCGCGGCGCTGCCGATGGCGCCGATCGGGTTGGCCAGGCCCTGGCCCGCGATGTCGGGTGCCGATCCGTGGACGGGCTCGAACATCGACGGGAACCGGCGCTCCGGGTTGAGGTTCGCGCTGGCGGCGAGCCCGAGGCTGCCGGCGAGCGCGGAGCCGAGGTCGGAGAGGATGTCGGCGTTGAGGTTGGAGGCCACGACGACCGAGAGGTCTTCGGGGTGCAGCACGAACTTCGCCGACATCGCGTCGACGAGCACGCTCTCGGTCTCCACGTCGGGGTAGTCCCCGGCGACGCGGGCGAAGACCTCGTCCCACAACACCATCCCGTACTGCTGGGCGTTGCTCTTGGTCACCGACGAGACCTTCCTGCGCGACCGGGTGCGGGCCAGGTCGAAGGCGAAGCGGATGATCCGCTCGCAGCCCCGCTCGGTGAACAGCGCGGTCTGCAGGGCGACCTCGTTGCCCGGACCGCGGCCGGAGAGGTTGCGCCCGCCCAGACCGGCGTACTCCCCCTCGCTGTTCTCGCGGACCACGACCCAGTCCAGCGCGGTGTCGTCGGCCTTGCGCAGCGGGGAGGTGACGCCGGGGTGGAAGTGGACCGGCCGCACGTTGGCCCACTGGTCGAAGTTCTGGCAGATCCGCAGCCGCAGCCCCCACAGGCTGACGTGGTCGGGGACGGAGGGCCAGCCGACGGCGCCGAAGTAGACGGCGTCGAACTTCTCGAGTGCCTTCAGGCCGTCCTCGTCCATCATGCGGCCGGTCTTCTCGTAGTAGCCGCAGCCCCACGGGAACTCCGTCCAGTCGAAGGCGAGGGCCCCGCCGGAGGACCGGGCCAGCGCGTCGAGAACGGCACGTCCGGCGGCGACGACCTCGGCGCCCACGCCGTCGGCCGGGATGGCGGCGATCCTGAACGTGCGCGGTGCTGACATCGGGTCACTCCCTGGTGGGTTCGGCTCTCCTCACCCCGAGTGAAGACCCGCGGGAACCGGGCGTCCAACACGCGCTTCCGATCCGGTCCATAGGTTGTGGCTATCCCGGCTGTTCGAGGTGGTCGACCGGCGTGTAGGAGCGGGCCACGTCGAGGAAGGCGCGCGCGGCCGGTGTCAGCGGGGCGGACCGGCTGATCAAGGCGACGTGCAGCTGGGCCGGAGGGTCGATGCGGACCGCGCGGGCCCCGGCCCGGCGGGCCAGCGGCGCCCACGCCGCGGGCAGGACCGCCAGCCCGACCCCCTGCGTCACCAGCGGGAGGATCGAGGTGCGGTGCGCGACCTCCGCCACGATCTCCAGGTCCGCGCCGGAGGCGAGCACCTCGTCGACGATCCGGCGCATCAGGCTGCCGGGAGGCGAGACGATCAACCGAGCGCCCGCCAGCGCCGTGCGCGGCACGGGGTTCCCCGCGGGGAACTCCACGTCGCTCGCGCCGACGAGGACGAAGTCCTGGGACTCCAGCGGCATGACGTCGACGCCCGGGGCCTGCACGCTGCCGGGTGCGCCGACCAGGCCGAGCTCGCACACGCCCTCGCGGACCTTGCGCACGACCTCCTCGGGGGTGAAGGCGGCGTCGGCGCCGACCGTCACGCCGGGATGCCGCCGGGTGAACAGGCGGGTCAGCGTGCCGAGGGGCTCGATGCCCGGCGAGGGCATCGTCACCAGCTCGACCCGGCCGCGCCGCACGCCCTTCAGCGAGTCCATCGTCGCGCGGGCCGTGCGCAGGTCGCGAAGGACCTGGCGGGCCGGTGCGATCAGCTCCCTGCCCGCGTCGCTGAGCACCGCACCGCGGCCGATGCGGTGGAAGAGCCGGACGCCGAGCTCGCGTTCCAGGCCGGCGATGGCCTGCGACAGCGAGGGCTGGGCGATGTGCAGCTCCTGCGCCGCGCGCCCGAAGCCGTCGTGGTCGACGATCGCGAGGAAGTACTCAAGTCGGCGTGCGTCCATCGTCGGTCTGCCTCCGGTACGGGCGGGCTTGGATCAGCCCAGGTAGGCCGCCATTCATAAGGCGAACCTATCGCTCATGGGCGCCGCCCGCGCCACGGTGGGCCTGGCGCTGCCCACTGGCTACAAGCGTCAACCTCGACGGCGCCGCGAGCGTGGCCGGTGGCGGCTTCATCGCCCTGACCGCTTCGGCGCAGTCCGCGCCGGGTCATCATGCTGATCTTCGGCGTCGACGAGTTCATGTCCGAGTGCCGCGCGCTGGTCAACTTCTACGACAGCGCCGTGGCGACCCTGGCGATCCCGAAGTGGGACGAGGCCGTGGACATCGACCGCGCCAGGCGGGCCCTCGCCGACCGGATCTCCCCGGGGCGCTCGGCCGCCGTCACCTCGAGGGATGCGAGCCGCTCGACTCCGCCTTCTTCGCCTTGACGCGGGCCACTTCCCTGCGGTGGTCGGCCTGGGTGGCGCGTTCCCGCTCCAGCCACTCGGGGCCGTCTTCCTTCAGCGCGTTGATCTCGTCCGTGGTGAGGGGTTCGGTGATCCCGCCGCGCGTGAGACCGCCGATGGACACACCCAGCCTCGCCGCGACGACCTGCCTCGGGTGGGGTCCGTTGCGGCGCAGCTCCCGCAGCCACTCCGGCGGGTCGGCCTGCAAGGCGTTCAGCTCGTCGCGGGAGACCACGCCCTCCTGGAACTCCGCGGGGGTGGCTTCCAGGTACACGTTGAGCTTCTTCGCCGCGGTCGCGGGCTTCATCGTCTGGGAGGTCTTCTGCGACGTCATGCCGTAGAGGGTATCGACCGGGGTGCGCGCTACCTGCGGTGACGCCCGGTAACCTGGCCCGGTGGCCGGCTCGGACGAATCCCCCTCCTTCACCCTCGCCTACGTCGCGGGGGTGACCCCCGGCAAGTGGGTGCGGAAGTGGAACGAGCGGCTGCCCGAGGTCCCGCTGAACCTCCTCCAGGTGTCGGCCGCCGAAGCCGCCGACGTGGTGCGGGAGCGCGAAGCCGACGCGGTGCTGCTCCGCTTCCCTGCCGACCGGACGGGCCTGCACGCGATCCCCCTCTACACCGAGACGACCGTCGTGGTGGTCCCGAAGGACCACTTGGTCGCCGCGGCCGACGAGGTGTCGCCCGACGACCTGGCCGACGACGTCGTGCTGCACCCCCTCGACGACACCCTCGACTGGGAGCAGCCGCCCGGACGGCCGGCGGTCGAACGCCCCGCCACCACCGGGGACGCCATCGAACTGGTCGCTGCCGGAGTGGGCCTGCTCGTGGTCCCGCAGTCGCTCGCCCGGCTGCACCACCGCCGGGACCTCACCTACCGGCCGGTCACCGGGACCCCGCAGTCTCGGGTCGCGCTGTCGTGGCTGGAGGACGAGACCACCGACCTCGTGGAGCAGTTCATCGGCATCGTCCGGGGGCGGACCGTCAACAGCACCCGCGGGAGTCAGCCGACCCAAGCAGCGGCGAAGCGCAAGCGCCCCGAAGGGGAGGGCAAGAAGCCCGCCCGCAAACCGGCCGGCAGGAAGCACCAACCAGGCCGCGGTGGTCCCAAGGGCGGCAACCGCGGGAAGCCGCGCCGCCGCTCGTAGCGACCGGCGTACGAGGTTCCGATCGCCGGGCAGATGGCGACGCCCCGGTCCGGCACCGTTCGGAGGGTCCTTTGGACTCTTCCGCCGTCGGAGCCCCGAGCTGGACGCTTCTCCTAGCCATGCGGCACGCCAGGAGTCCACGGGCTGTGGGGTGATCGAAGTGCCCAAGTACCTGGTGCGAGCGGCCTACACCACCGACGGTGTCAAGGGTGTGCTCAGAGAAGGCGGCACGGGTCGGGTGGACGCCGTGCGGAACATGATCACCAGGCTCGGCGGTGAGGTGGAGTCGTTCTACTTCGCCTTCGGCGACTACGACGTCTACGTCGTCGTCGACCTGCCGGACAACGTCTCGGCCGCGTCCGTCGGGCTGGCCATCACCGGCAGCGGTGCCGTTCGGTCCGACACCGTGGTCCTGCTGACGCCCGGTGAGATCGACGAGGCGGTGGCGAAGGAGTTCGAGTACCGGCCGCCGGGCGGGTGATGCCCGGCCGCAGACCACTGTGGACGGTCGTGGTCCGCGGACCGGGAAGTGCTGCTCACCGCGGCGGGGTCCAGTCGACGCTCCACAGCCGGGCACCCTCGCGCCGGCGCAAACGGCGCAGGAACGACAGCACCCCGGAAGACCCCGTGGCCCAGTGGCCGCTGGCGCTGTCGAGCGAGTTGCCCGCGAAGGACGGCCGCTCCGGTGTGCCGCCGCTGCGGCACAGCATGAGTTCGGCGACCTCCTCCGCGCCGCGCCAGAACTCGTCGTCCTCGGTGACCATCGCCACGTCGATCAGCGCCTCGCCGATGCCGGCCAGCCCGCAGCACTGCGAGACGACCCACGCCTGGGGAGCCAGCACCATGCACGCGCGGGCGCCTTCCCCGGCCAGCGCGAGCAACCGGTCGTCGCCGAGAGCCCTGCCCGCGAATGCGAGGGCGGAGGCGATGCCGGACATGCCCTGGCACCACGACGCCGCCATCGGACGGGCCGCCGGGCGCCGCATGACCGCGACCAGCTCCTCCGCCTCGGCGGCCAGGGCGCCGAACCGCTTCCCGGCCTCCTCGCCGGAGGCGGGGTCACCCGTCCTGAGGTGGTGTGCCAGCAGGAAGTACGCGATTCCCGCGGTGCCGTGCGCGAAACCGGCTTCCAGCGCCACACCGGAACCGGGCTGCGCCGGTGGGGCCACATCCTCGGCGTCGGTCACGTCGCCGCTGAGCAGGCGCCGCGCGCACTCCGAGGCGATGTCGAGGTGCCCCTCGCCGGGCGCCAGGTCGTGCAGCACGAGGTGCCCGGCGCCGATCCCGGCCACGCCGTGGATGTAGTCGCCGCGCTCCCGGTCGCCGAGCTCGATCCGCTCCGGCGGCGCGAGGTCGGGTGCGAGCATGCGGCGGGCGGTGGCCAGGTAGAGCGCGGTACCGGTGCGGCCGAAGTAGAGCGCGGAGGGCAACCGCGCGGGCGGTGTCATCCGGACGGTCCACCGTGCGAGGTCGGCCGCGACCGCCTCCGACTCCGCGTGGTGCAGCAGTTCCATGCCGAGCCCGGCCGAACCGCTGTAGACGTTGGTCACCGGCGGATCGGCGCGGTCCGGGTCGGGCGAGTCCGCCATGAGCTTCGTCGCGAACCCGGCGCATTCCCGCAGCGTGTGCCGCAAGGCCGATTCCAGCAGGTCGGGCGAGAACTTCGGCGGCGCGGGCCGCGAGCCCCGCACGGCGACGGCACCGCCGCGATGCCGGCCCGCGCGGATGTCGGCGACAGCGGCGCCGCGCTCCGCCGGATCGAGACTCAGGAGCCCGGGCAGCAGCGCGCGGACCCCGGTCCCGGCGTCCGGGTACAGCCGGGTCAGGCACATCAGGGTGCGTTCGAGGTTGCGGACCGGGTCGGGGTCGATGGCGACCGGGTTCATCCCGGACGCGGCGAAGAACAACGTCGCGCCCAGCGAGAAGTAGTCGTCCTCGGGTTCGGCGGGCCGTTCGGTGTGCTGGTCGGGCACGCTGTAGCCGCGCGTCCAGCCGGGGATCTGGAGGCCGTCGTAGCGGCTGTTGCCGAAGTCGATCAGCGTGCAGCGCCCGTCGTCGTCGAGCACGATGTTCTTCGGTGACAGGTCCCGGACGACCACGCCGCGTTCGTGCACCGCGTCCAGGACGGCGAGCAGCCGTTCCGCCAGCAGGCCCAGATCGCGGCCGGTGTCGCCGGGTTCGTCGAAGAACAGGCCGTGCTCGCCGACGAACCGGTTGAGGTCGCGGGTCCCCGCGTCGGTGGTGACCAGGTACTCGTCTTCACCGTGGCGGAAGTGGTCGATCAGTCCGGGGACTCCTTCGACCCCTTCCAGCGCGTGCAGGATGCGGCGTTCGTTGCGCATCTGCCCGCGCAGGTCCATGCCGTTGACGTTCTCGCTGACGTAGGCCCGGGCCTCCTTGACCACGACCTGGCGGCCGTCGGGATCCACGGCGCGGTAGACGTTGCCGCGCGGACCGCGCATGACACCGGAGGTGAGCCGGTAGCGGCCGCCCAGCGTGGTGTGGGCGGGTTCGGCGGTCCGGCCGGCTTCCGCCGCCGGCTCCGGCCGGAACGGGTCGGTGGCCCAGGGCGGGCAGCTGTACTCGGGCCCCGCCGCACCGGCCTCGGTCTGACCGTCGGGCCCGATCACCACGAGTTCGAAGTCGCCGTTGTCATCCACCCTGAACTGCGGGCGGAAGGGCGCGTAGCGGTAGTACACCGGTGCGTCGCGCCGCACGCGGCGGTCGCTGGCGATCCTCGGTGCGGACATGCCGGCCAACGCCTCGGCGAGCTCGTTCCCGAGCCGCACGACGGACGTCTGCGGCGGGTACACCGTCAGGGCTTTGCCGACCGCACCGGGGTCCAGGTCACCGGAGTTCAGCTCGCGCAGCGTCGCAACCGACTTGGCCGCCTTGAAGTCGCAGTCCCGGGACAGCAGCAGCGGCAGCACCCGGTCCAGCGTCTCGGCCAGCGTGCCTGGCCGCGCCGACACGTGCAGCTTCCAGCCCTGCGCGGGAATGTCCAACCCGGGTTTGCGCACGCTGATCCAGGTTTCGTCGACCGCCACCTCGCGGCAGGCGGCGGTCGCGGCTTCGGTGATCGCCTCGATCACGTGATCCGGTGAATCCGAAACGGCCACGGCCGTGTCCATTGATCGTCCTCCCGCATTCGCAGCAGCTCGGAAATTGCGAGCACGCGAGGCAGAAAGGCCGCCATGGCGAAAAGCGGCCTTTCTGCCGTTCGCGTCGGAATCAGACGATGGAAGGACAGCAGGGCCAGCTGCTGCAGACGGTGCGCTTGCAGGTGTTCACGCACGCCTGCGGGCCGTGCAGGACTTCCTTCAGCTCGGTCTCGAAGTCGACGGCGACGTCGTCGAGTTCGAGAACTCCCGCGTCGCGGGGCTCCAGCGTGAGCGCGGACATGGCGTTCTCCTTTCCGGGTGCCTCGTGGGCAATCCCTGCTGGGACGACGGAGGTGCGTGCGGATTCTTCGGCGTGCACCCCCAGGTTCTGCACGGCGAACGGCCATTGGCGGGCCCCCAGGCCCGGAAGCTGCCGTCGGCGAACCTTTGGAATTGTTGGCACAGCGAGCCTGGTTCACCTAGAGCCAAATGGACGAATAAAGGACGTTTACACAACTGCATTGGTCGTCTAGTTTCTCGCCTGTGATGGGGTGTGATCCGTCTGGTGCGCACTGGCCGTGCGAAACCGGGCTTTCTCGATGAAGTCGTTGCTCCGCCGGAGAAAACCGGCGGCCGAACCGTCCGATCTGGTCGTGCCGTACTGGCAGTGGCACGACGAGGAGCTGTTGTCGGCGGGCCTGCTGACGATGGCGCGGCGGCTGCCGGCGCTGGTCGCCGGCGCGCTGCGGGTCGCGTGGCAGGCCAGCAGGCTGGACACCGCCGCCACGCTGGGCCTCAACGTGGTCGCCGGGTTCTTCACCGCCTTCGGCCTGCTTGCGACGACCGGGGTGCTGGAGTCGCTGTTCGCCGCGGGCCCCACAACCGACAGGGTGCTCGCGGCGCTGCCCGCGCTGCTGGTGGTGGCCGCCGCGGCCGGGTTGCGCGCCGCGCTGCTCGCCGGCGCCGGATGGGCCCAGGAACGGCTGAAACCGCAGGTGGAGCGACTCGCCGAGACCAGGCTCTTCCGGCTCACCACCGAGGTGGAGCTGACCGCGTTCGACGACGAGGAGTTCCACAACTCCATGCAGCGGGCACGCGACAACGGCGTGCCGGACTCGGCGACCGTGGTCGAGATGACCGTCAACGTGCTCACCGGCGTCATCGGCGTCCTGTCGGCCGCTGTCACGCTGGGCGTGCTGCACCCGCTGCTGATGCCCTTGCTGCTGGTCACCGCGGTACCGGACGGGTGGGCGGCGCTGCGGTCCGCCCGGATGCGCTACGCGGCCTTCCGGCGGGTGTCCACGGCGCGGCGCCGCAAGTTCATGCTCTCCGACCTGATGGCCGAGCGGCCGCCCGCCGCCGAGGTGCGCGCCTTCACGCTGCGCGGGTTCCTGCTGGCCGAGTACGACCGGATCGCCGATGTCGAACAGCGGGTGGAGCTCGACGTCGCCCGGCAGCGGACCAGGACCAGGGTGGCCGGCGACCTAATGGGCGGTGTCGCGCTCGGTGCCGTCTACACGACGCTCGGCGGCATGCTCGCGGCCGGCATGGTCCCGCTCGCCGTGGTCGGCACCGCGGTCCTGACGATCCGCGCGAGCCAGACGTCGCTGGCCGCGCTCGTGCAGGCGGTGAACAAGCTCTACGAAGCGGGCCTCTACTTCGGTGACTACCTGGACTTCTGCGAGCTCGCGCAACGGCGGGTCCCGGCGGATCGCGGCGCCGCGGCGCCGGAAGGATTCCGGCGGATCACCGCCGAGTCGGTCAGCTTCACCTACCCGGGAGCAGGCGCGCCGTCGCTGTCGGAGGTGAGCATCGAGGTCGGCCGCGGTGAGGTCGTCGCGCTGGTCGGGGAGAACGGATCCGGCAAGACCACGCTGGCCAAGCTGCTCGCGGGCCTCTACACGCCGGACTCGGGAGTGGTCCGCTGGGACGGCGCCGACATCGCGGCGATCTCGGGCAAGGCGTTGCACGACCGGATATCGGTGATCGCCCAGGACCACACCCGGTGGCCGCTGACCGCGCTGCAGAACATCACCATGGGCCGCCCGCTGGACGGCGATCGGCTCGCGGGCGCGGCGGCGGCATCCGGTGCCGACGAGGTGGTCGCGCGGCTCTCCAGTGGCTACGACACGCTGCTCGACCGCCGGTTCCAGGGCGGGCACGAGCTGTCCGGCGGACAGTGGCAGCGGATCGCCATCGCGCGCGCGTTCTACCGGGACGCGGAGCTGATGATCTTCGACGAGCCTACCTCGGCACTGGACCCGAGGGCCGAGCACGCGCTGTTCGAGCGGATCCGGCGGCACGCCGACGGTCGCACGGTCCTGCTCATCACGCACCGGCTCTCCAGCGTCCGCTACGCCGACCGCATCTACGTGCTGAACCGGGGACGGGTCAGCGAACAGGGCACGCACGCCGAGCTCGTGCTGGCCGGCGGCGAGTACGCCCGCCTCTACGAGCTGCAGGCCGCCGCCTACCGGGAACGCGAGGCGCGCCCCGCATGAGGTGTCACCCGCGAACACCGCACCCCGCGGGGGCACGATGATCTTCTCCTCCCCCGCGGCCTACGCGCTGGCCGCCGTGCTCGGTTTCGCAGCGCTGGGCAAGGTCACCGACATCGGCGGGTTCGCCGGTGCGATCGCCGGTTACCGGATGCTGCCCGAGTCCTGGACCAGCACCGCCGCCAGAACGGTCGTCGGTGGCGAGCTGCTGGGCGCGATTCTTCTGGTGTGGCCGCAAACCCGGTTCTGGGGAGCAGTGCTGTCGCTCGTGCTCCTCACCGCCTTCCTCGCCGGCATGCTCGGCGTTCTCCGCCGAGGGCTCCGCGTGGACTGCGGCTGCTTCCGGGCGGCCGGCCCGGAGGAGATCGTCGGTCCCGGCACAGTCGTGCGAACGGCGTTGCTCCTCGCGCTGGCCGTGCTCGCGGCGTTGCCCGGGGCCCCGCCCTTCCGCCCCGCGCACCTCCTGATCGCGGTTCTGATGCTGGTCACCGTGTTCCTCTCGGCGACCCTGGTCTCGTTCACCAGGAGGTCGGCATGACCGCGGAATGGGCGGTGCTCCTGCTGCTGTCGCTGCTCGCCGTGCTGAACTCCGCCGCGGTCATCGCCCTGATGCGGCAGCGGATCTCCGCCGAGCGGCCCGCACCCGCGCCCTACGGCCCAACACCGGGAACGGGCCTGGACGTCGGTGTTCCCGTGGAATCGCTGAGCGCGGGAGCCGACCGGGTGCTGTTCGGGTTCATCTCACCGCAGTGCGGCCACTGCCGGGTCATGCTGGCCGAGTTCGTCCGCGTCTCCGCGCGGGTGCGGGTCGTGCTGGTCAGCGCCGCCGATCCGGCGGAGATGCGGGCGCACCTCGCCGCGCACGACGTGGACCTGCCGCTGGTGACCGGTCCCGGCGTCTTCGACGCCAACGACGTTCCCGGGCCGCCCTACGCGGTCGTCACCGACGGCCGCGGCATCGTGCTGGCGCAGGGTGGGGCGAGCCGGCCGGAGCAGTTGGAGGAACTGCTGTCGCGGGCCGACGCCCTGCGTCCTCCTGCGACGTAACCGGTACCGCCACGAGCCCGGGCTCGTGGCGGTACCGGCGGCCGTCACTGCTCCAGGAGGTCCTCGATCACGATGGGGATGTGGCGGACGCGGACGCCGGTGGCGTTGTGGATGGCGTTGGCGACGGCCGCGGCCATGCCGACGGTGCCGACCTCGCCGATTCCCTTCGCGCCGACCGAGTTGTGCAGCGTGTCCGGGTACTGGACGAAGTGGACGTCCACATCGGAGATGTCGGCGTTCACCGGCACGAGGTAACTCGCGAAGTCACCGTTGGCCAGCCTGCCGTTCTCCTCGATCTCCAGTCCCTCGTGCAGCGCCGCCGACACGCCCCAGATCATGCCGCCCATGATCTGGCTGCGAGCCGCCTTCTCGTTGATGATCCGGCCCGCGTCGAACACGCCGAGCATGCGGGAAACCCGCGCCTCGCGCGTCCACCGGTGCACCCGGACCTCGCAGAACTGGGCACCGAACGAGCTGAACGAGTGCTTGGTCAACTCCTCGCCGGGGGCCGACGAACCGGTCGCCGCGACCGAGGAGCGGTTCACCGCCCGCAGCAGCTCGCCGAACGTCATCGACCGGCCACCGGCCAGCACGCGACCGTCCTCGTAGGTGACCTCCATGCCTTCGAACGGCGCGCCCGGCGACGAGGCCAGGGCCACCAGCTCGTCGACCACCTCGGTCGCGGCGATCATGATGGCCGAGCCCACGCTCGCCGTGGCGGTCGAGCCACCGGACAGGCCCCCGGGCGGCAACGCCGAGTCGCCCAGCCTCGGCGCGACCCGCTCCGGCGAGATGTCCAGCGACTCCGCGCCCACCAGGGAGAGCACGGTCAGCAGGCCCGTTCCCGGGTCCGACCCGCTGGTCGCGACCACGGCGGTGTCGTCGGCCCGCAGGGTGACCTCGACCGTGGCGGGGAACCGCAGCGCCGGGAACATGGCGGTGGCCGTGCCGAGACCGACGAGCCAGTCGCCGTCGGTGCGACCGCGCGGTGTGCGGTTCGCCCAGCCGAACCGGTCCGCCCCGATCCGGAAGCACTCGTCGAGGTGCTTGCTCGACCACTGCAGATCCTTGCCGGGGGGTGCGGTCGAGTTGTTCCGCAGGCGCAGCTCGATCGGGTCCATGCCGAGCGCGACCGCGAGCTCGTCGATCGCGCTCTCCAGCGCGAACGACCCGGGCGCCTCGCCCGGCGCGCGCATGAACGTGGTCGGCGGGACGTTCAGCGGCACCATCTTCTGGCTGATGGCCAGGTTCTCGGTGGCGTACCACTCGCGCGAGGTGCCGTGTGAGGTCGGTTCGACGAACGAGCGGTCCATCGGGGTGCTGCACCACGAGTCGTGGCGCAACGCGACCAGCGTGCCGTCGGTGCGGGCCCCGAGGGCGATCTTCTGGACCGTCGCGGGACGCGTCGCGGTCGCGGTGAAGACCTGTTCCCTGCTCAACGCCGCCTTGACCGGCCGGTCCAGGGCCTTGGCCGCGGCCGCCGCCAGGAACGCGGGCGCGGAGGTGCGGGCCTTGCCGCCGAACGCCCCGCCCACGTAGGGGTTCACCGCGTGGACCGACGACGGCTCGACGTCGAGCGCGCCGGCCAGCTCGGCCGCCTGGAGGTGGGCCCCCTGGTTGCCGCTGTAGACCGTCAGGCCGTCGGAGTCCCACACCGCGACCGCGGAATGCGGTTCCATCGCCGCGTGGTTCTGGGTCGCGGTGCTGTAGGTCGCCTCGAACACGACGGGGCTCGACGACAGCGCGTCCTCGATGGACTCCACACCGTCCGCGAGCACCGTCAGCGACGGCGGCGAACCCCGGTCCTCCGGCGCGTCCTCGGCCGATCCGAGCCCGTCCTCCAGCGAGGTCAGGGCCGGCCGCTGGTGGTAGGAGACCTCGACGAGCATCGCCGCGTCCCGTGCCTGCTCGTAGGTCTGCGCCACCACGAAGCCGATCGGCTGGCCGTAGTAGGCGACTTCCTTGTCCTGCAGAGGAACCCACGTCTCGCCGAACAGCGGGGAGCTCGGAGTGCGCAGCTCCAGCGGGTTGAACGGCGTGAACACGCCCAGCACGCCCGGAGCGCGCTCGGCCTCGGCGACGTCCATGGCCGCGATCTCGCCGTGGGCGATCGTGCTGAGCAGGACGTATCCGTGGACCATGCCGGGCAGGTTGTGGTCCACCCCGTACCTGGCCTGCCCGGTGACTTTCGCCGGGCCGTCAAGCCTGCTGGTCATCAGCGGCTCCCCTCGGTCAGTTCCAGCAGCGCGCGGACGACGGTCCGCTTCAGCAAAGGCACCTTGAAACCGTTCGCGGACAACGGCCGGGCACCGTCGGCCGCCGCGGACGCGGCGGCCTCGAAGGACTCCTCGGTCGCGGGCGCGCCGCGCAGCGCCTCCTCCACCGCGGGCAGCCGCCACGGCACGGTCGCCACACCACCGACCGCCACCCGGGCGCCGGCGATGCGCGAGTCCCGGACGTCCAGTGCCACCGCGGCCGAACACAGCGCGAACTCGTAGGACTGCCGGTCCCGCACCTTGACGTAGGTGGAACGCGACGCCCAGTCCAGCCGCGGGACCACGACCTCGCTGATCAGCTCGCCGTCGCGCAGGTCGTTCTCCACATCGGGGGTGCCGCCCGGCTGCCGGTAGAAGTCGGCCAGCTTGACGGTGCGCTCGCCGGTGGCGCTGACCAGCCGGACCTCGGCGTCGAGCGCGACGAGGGCCACCGCCAGATCGCTGGCGTGCGTCGCCACGCACGCGTCGCTGGTGCCCAGCACGGCGTGCATCCGGTTGGCCCCGGAGATCGCGGGGCAACCGCTGCCCGGCTCCCGCTTGTTGCACGGAGTCGCGACATCGCGGAAGTACGTGCAACGGGTGCGCTGCAACAGGTTTCCGCCGATGCTGGCCATGTTGCGCAGCTGCTGCGAGGCGCTCAGCAGCAGGGCGCGGGAGATGGCCGGGTACACGCCGGGGTGCTCGGCGACGTCGCCCATCCGCTCCAGTGCGCCGATCCGCAGGCCGTCACCGGTGTCGATGCCGCGCAGCGGCAGCGCGTTGATGTCCAGAACGTGTTGCGGTGTCAGGACGTTGAGCTTCATCAGGTCGACGAGCGTGGTGCCGCCGGCCAGGAACGTGCCGGGCTCGGCCAGGGCGGCCTCGACGGTGGCGGGTTCGGTGAGGTCAAAGGGTCGCATCGGCCTGCCTCGCTTGTTCGACTGCCGCGACGATGTTCGGGTAGGCCGCGCAGCGGCAGAGGTTGCCCGACATGAACTCCCGGACGTCCTCGACGTCCTGCCTGACGGCGGCGACCGCCGACATGACCTGCCCGGAGGTGCAGAACCCGCACTGCAGGGCGTCCTGGTCGACGAACGCCTGCTGGACCGGGTGCAAGCCCTCCTCCGAGGAGAGCCCTTCGACCGTGGTCACCGGCTGCTTCACGGTCGCGGCCAGGGTGAGGCACGACAGCACGGGCCTGCCGTCGACGTGCACCGTGCAGGCACCGCACTGGCCCCGGTCGCAGCCCTTCTTCGGCCCGGTGATGTCGAGGCGTTCGCGCAACGCGTCCAGCAGCGTCACACCGGGATCGACGCTCAGCTGTTCCGTCCTGCCGTTGATTTCGAGTGAGATGTCCACTGGATCTCTTTTCCGCGGATCGCCCGCGTCGGAAACCTGGCGGTGTCAAAGTGGTGGGAGCGCTCCGTCCGGCCCACCGCCGAGTCGAACGGATAGTCATCCGTTTCGGCTCCGAGGCTAGTGGATTATTATCCGCTTCGCAAAGTGCCCAGGTCGCGGCGCTGTCCCGGCTCCAGCGCCGCCGTGCATTACATTCCAGGGGGACGAGGCGACGACCGGGGAGGGATGATGTCGACGGGATCGGTCAGCCCGCGGCGCGCGGACACCCGGCGCAACCACGAACGCATCCTCACCGCGGCCGCCGAGTCGCTGACCAGGTGCGGCGCGCTGTCCTTCAACGCCATCGCGAAGCAGGCCGGGGTCGGCGTCGGCACCGTGTACCGGCACTTCCCCACCCCGGAAGAGCTCATCCTGGCGGTCTACCGGCGCGAGGTGCGCCACCTCGTCGAGGTCGTGCCCAGCCTGCTCGAGAGACACCCGCCGGAACAGGCGTTCCGGGTGTGGACCAGCGACCACCTGGCGCACTACATGATGACCAAGCGCGGGCTGGCGAAGGCCCTCAGCGCCGCGACGGCGTCCTGCGGGGAGCTGCCCGCCAGTGCCCACGAGGCCATGGTGGGCGCGGTCGCCACCCTGCTGGAAGCCAACGTCGAGGCAGGCACAGTCCGCGCCGACCTGGACCCGGAGACGGTGCTGCGCGGGCTGGGCGGCCTGCTGTTCCTGGACCCCGGCGGCGACTGGCAGAACCAGACCGCGAACCTCGCCGATCTGCTGTGGCGCGGCATGCGCACGCAGGACTGACCCGCGCCATCGCTTCCCCTGACCGGCTTTTGGCCTGACCAGTTGATTTCAGTCCGCCCTGAAGCAATGGACGAGATCTATTTTCAGTGGAGAGCGTAGCCGATTCGGACACTCGACGAGTGCGACACCTTCCACCACGCAGAAGGCAGTACACCCACCGCACCGGCCGCTACCGAATAGAAACACCACCGCGATGTGAACCATTGACAGTTTGCGTCACGTGATCGTTGAATGCTGCGAACGCAGCACCGGGGCTGCCGAGCCGGAGCGGGAGGAGCTCAGGTGACCACGACGGACGGCGCACGTCGCAAGCGTTCGATGGCTCTGCTGCTGGGCTTCCTGCAAGGGGTCGAACGCCTCGGGAACAAGCTGCCGCACCCGTTCTGGCTGTTCACCATCATGGCGGGGCTGGTGGTGGTCCTCAGCGGCGTGCTCAGCGCGCTCGGCGCCTCCGCCGTGTCCCCAGTGGACGGGAAGACCATCCGGGTCAGGAGCCTGCTGTCGGCCGAGGGCGTGTCGACCATCATCGGCGACGCGGTGGAGAACTTCGCGAAGTTCCCGCCGCTGGCGCTGATCATCGTGGTGATGCTCGGGGTGTCGGTGGCCGAGCGGAGCGGGCTGCTCAACGCGATGCTGCGCGGCAGCGTCACCCGCGTCCCGGCGAGGTACCTGACGTTCGTCGTGGCGCTGGTGGGGATCACCGGCAGCGTCGCCTCCGACGCCGCGTACGTGGTGCTGATCCCGTTGGGCGCGCTGGTGTTCAAGGCCGCCGGGCGCAGCCCGATCCTCGGCCTGGTGGTCGCGTTCGGATCGATCTCGGCGGGCTACAACGCATCGCTGCTGCTCACCCCGACCGACGCGATCCTGGCCGGGCTGACCACCAGCGCGGCGCGCTTCATCGACCCGGACTACTCGGTGACGCCGCTGGCCAACTTCTACTTCTCGTTCGGTTCGGCGCTTTTCCTGGCCGTTGTCATCACCCTGGTCACCGAGTTCGTGCTCACCAGGCGGACCGAGGGCATGACCGCCGACGGCGAGGGCCTGGACCAGCAGCTCGGCGAGATGCGGCTGAGCACGGCGGAACGGCGCGGCCTGCGCAACGCCGGCCTCACCCTGCTGGCCGTCGTGGCGGTGCTGGTGGCGGTTCTCGTCCCGGCCGGCTCGCCGTTCCGCGGCGAGGGCGGCGGCATCCTCGACTCACCCGTGATCACCGGCGTCGCCTACCTGCTCGGCCTGGTGTTCCTGCTGACCGGCGCCGTCTTCGGCCGCGCCACCGGCAGCCTCGCACGCGCCCGGGAGATCCCCGGTGCGATGGCCAAGGGCGTGGTCGACCTCGCACCGGTGGTGGTGCTGTTCTTCGCCGCCTCCCAGTTCCTCGCCTACTTCAAGTGGACCAGGATCGGCGAGATCCTCGCCATCCACGGCGCGGCGCTGCTGAAGTCCGCCCACGTGCACCCGCTGGTGCTGATGCTCGGCCTGACCGCGCTGGTCACCTGCATCAACCTGCTGATCACCAGCGGCTCCGCGCAGTGGGCGCTGGTCGGCCCGGTCGTGGTGCCGATGTTCATGCTGCTGGGCGTGTCACCGGAGACCACGCAGGCGGTGTACCGGATCGGCGACTCGGCGACGAACCTGATCAGCCCGATGAGCCCCTACTTCGCGATGGCGCTCGGGATGCTGCAGCGCTACCGCAAGGACGCCGGGATCGGATCGCTGATGTCGCTGACCATCCCGATCTCCTTCGCCGTGCTGGTCAGCTGGATGCTGTTCTTCATGGCGTGGTGGACGCTCGGCGTTCCGCTGGGCCCCGGCGCCCCGGTGCGCTGAGGCGCACCCCGAAACGCAACAACAAGAAAGGTGACGAGTGTTGAACGACGCGACAGCGTTGGTGGAACGGGCCGGGGACGTGCTGCCCGACGTGCTGGCCGACCTGCGCCGGCTGGTCGAGAGCGAGACCCCCAGCAACGACAAGCAGGCGCTGGACGCCGGGCTCGCCGACATCGGAACCTGGCTCACCGAACGTCTCGGAGAGCCGGTGGCCCGGGAGCGCCACGACGGCGGCCACTACGGCGACGTCCTCGACATCACCTTGCCCGGTACCGCGTCCGGCACCGTCCTGTTGCTGTGCCACTACGACACGGTGTGGCCGGTGGGCACACTCGCGGAGTGGCCGTTCACCACCGAGGGCGACCGGATCACCGCTCCTGGCTGCCTGGACATGAAGCTCGGCATCGTGCACGGCGTGTGGGCCCTGCGGCTCCTGCGCGAGCTGGAGATCCCGCACCCGTCGGTGCGGTTCCTGCTCAACGGCGACGAGGAGATCGGCAGCCACTCCTCCCGCCCCCACATCGAGCGGGCGTGCACCGAGAGCACCGCGACGCTCGTGCTGGAACCCAGCCGCGCGGGCAAGGCCAAGATCCGCCGCAAAGGCCTCGGCCTGTTCGACCTCGCGGTGCGCGGCGTCGAATCGCACGCCGGGCTCGACCCGGCCGCCGGGGCCAGTGCCATCCACGCGCTGGCCGAGCTCATCCCGGCCGTCACCGCGCTCGCCGCCCCCGACCGCGGCACCACGATCAACATCGGGCTGATCAGCGGCGGCACCGTCCGGAACGTGGTGGCGGGGCGAGCCGGCTGCGAGATCGACATCCGAATCCAGGACCCGGAAGAAATGCCGCGCATCGACGCCGGGTTCGCGGCGCTGGCGGTCGCCGACGACCGGATCGAGGTCGAGGTGACCGGCGGCTGGAACCGGCCGCCGATGAACCCGAACCCGCCCTCCGAGCGGCTGTTCGACCACGCCCGCGCCGCCGCCGAGGACATCGGCCGCACGCTGGAGGGCACCTCGGTCGGCGGGGTGAGCGACGCGAACTTCGTCTCCGCGCTGGGAAAGCCGGTGCTCGACGGTCTGGGCGCGGTCGGCGCCGGCCCGCACTCCCGCGACGAACACGTGGTTCCGAGCGAGTCGCCGGGCCAGATCGCCATGCTGGCGGGGCTCATCAGCCGCCTCCGCGACTTCTGACCCCGCCCGTCCACGTCCGGTGTGGCGACGCACCGAACGGTGCGTCAGCGAGCGGATCAAGCCATCGTCGCCACGTTCATCCAGTTCGCGCTGGTCACCATCGTCGCGAGCGTGGCGGCGGCGGGGCCTGCGGATCCGGCCACCGCGCCGAGGTCCTCCCCCTTGCTGATCGCCTTGAGCCGCGTGCGCTCTTCCCGGTCGAATCCCAGCGAGTCGGCCAACCCGCTCGCCCGCACCACCGCCACCAGCATCACGAGCCGGTCGTCGAGCTCGCACTCGTTGCGGCCGGCCGCGCGGAGCCTGTCGACCAGCGCTTCCCGCGTGGCGATGTCCGGGAAGTACGAGTCGTACGAGACGAGCAGCGCGGACTTCTGCTCGTGGCGCATCAGCTGCCGCTCGCTGAGAGCGGCGCAGTGCACCTTGCGCCGCGACTTGCGGCGCCAGAAGAACGTCCCGGCATCGACCGGCTTTTCCTCCGATCCGGAGAGCTTCCGCAGCAGGGCCGTCGCGTCGTCGATCCACGCGATGCCGCTCGGGCTCGCATCGGTGATCCGGATCTTCTTGCCTGCGAGGTCCACACGCCCGCGCAGCGCGAGCTCGCCGAGCTCGGCGCCCGCGGTGTAGTCGGCCATCATGTGGTAGCCGCCGTTGTCCTTGTGGAGCAACAGCACGAACTCTTCGGGTAGCGAAAGCGAGGACATGGCCACATCCTCGCAGTGATCAGCCGTCGGCGAGATCGCATCGCGCGTTCAGGGCGGCGTGGTGGTGGTCACCGGCCGGACGGCTGCGGGAGAACCGCTGTCGCAGCGGTTCGACGAGCGAGGGACCACCGGCGAGGCACCACACGGCGATCACGGGGTCGCAGATCGCGCAGCCCAGCGAGGAATGCTCGCAGAAGGGGATGATCGGGTTGCCGTACAGGTGGTGGGCCGCATCCCAGGCGGTGTGCAGCAGCCACGCGATGCCGATGAACGTCCAGGACTCCAGCCCGCGGTAAGCGCAGTAGGTGGCGACGATCGCGAAGGCGAACTCCCAAGGCCCGAAACCACCACCGCTCAGGTAGGCGGCCCCGGCGCCGCCGACCATGACGGCGTTGAACCGGCGTCGGTTCGGTTCGGGGACGAACGAGCTGACGAACGCGTACAGGACGCCGATCAGAACTGCCGTTACGACGATCATGGTCGAGGTCTGCCATCTCCGGGTGAGGTCAGTGGAGGGCACGCACGTCCGACCGGCAAAGGCGTTGCCGTTCCGGAGACGCACCTCCGTCTGGTGACGCCACGACGCTAGCGCCGTCCAACCAGGACCGGAACGGGCACGATCGCCACATACCAAGGGATTCCGGCCGGCGACTACCCCAGCCGCACGCGCATGAGGCGGACGTTGTACTGCTCCCACTGCGACATCACGAAGTACACCTCGTCGTGAGATTCCGTTTCCGGGTGGATGAACGGCGCGTAGAGGCCGGGATGGTCACGGCTGGTCACGACTTCCCGAGCCGGACTCCACGGACCGGTGAGAGTCGGCGCGGTTCGCAGAACGATCGCCGCGCGAAGTTCGTCGAGGTACATCGCCATCCAGCACCGGCACCCCCTGCGGTGGTCGACCGAAAGCTCGCCGACGGCGCCCCCGAACACCGGTGCGGCGCGCGCTTCGTCGGGCTGCCAGGCCAGGCCGTCCCAGTACTCGTAGGCGGCCTTGTCGAGGACCTCGTTGTCGCGCACCCGTGCCAGCGAGGCCGGGCCGAACCGGCCGTTCGGCTTCCCGAACAGGTACACGTGCCGGTCGTCGCGGACCATCGCCGCCAGCTGGAACCCGTTGCCTCCATCCGGATTGTCCCAACGCGGTGTCGCGGGCTTGGCCCAATGCGCGCCCCCGTCATCGGAGTAGGCGATACCGGCGTAGTTGGTGCGCCAGTGGCCGGGAGCGCCCCACGACCGGACCGACATGTAGTGCAGGTACTCGCGACCCCGGACCGAGATTCCCGCCGTGGGGTTGACCGTGTGCTCCTGCACGGCGGAATCCCGGGGGATCACCTCGACCGCCCGTCCCGGCGGGTCCTGGACCATGTCCGCGATGACCAGGCCGGCGGACGGCGGGCCCATCGCGGCGCGACCCAGCACGCTCGTCCGCCAGTCCGGGTCGCCCCGCGTCCCGTGACCGCTGCCGCCGGGCCCGAAGGTGTCCCCGAATGCCATCAGCACGCCGCCGCGACCGTCGTCCCACATGATCCCCAGGTCCGTTCCGTGGACCCGGAACCGCAGGTCGGTGCGGTTCGGCGACTCCGCACCGGTCACCCAGCCGACCGCGCTCACCTCGGCAACGCGGGGTACCGGCTCCGCCACGGCCACCGGCGTCAGCACGCAGCTCAGCAGGACGACGGCCCCGGCGAAGGAGCCGATCCGCCGCCGACCCGCGGGCGCGAAAACGGCCACTCCTGATTGTCGGCCCTCGACGGCACGACCGCACATGGTAACGATAATCATTATCGTCTACACTCGGCGCCGAGTCGGCACGCAGGGAGGAAGGAACATGAAGGTAAGAGCGTCGCTGAAGTCCCTGAAGGACAAGGACGGTTCGCAGGTGGTCCGCCGCCGGGGCAAGCTCTACGTCGTCAACAAGCGCAACCCCCGGTGGAAGGGACGCCAGGGCTGACGCCCGCCCGAAGGGATCGGGCGCCGGGCCATGGGCGGGGAGACGCAGCCGTCTCCCCGCCCATGGCGACGGTTTCCGCGAGCAGGCATGTGCGGCGATTCGCCGAGCAGAGTAGAACGGACCGGGAAACCGACCAGTGCTCGATGACCGCGAGGGCGGAATCCTTGACCGACACGGCGATGCCGAAGAACGAGACGACGATCCCGGTGCTTCCCTGTGCGTCACTGGAAGACACTCTCGACTTCTACGAGATGCTCGGTTTCGAGGTCACCTACAAGCAGAAGAAGCCCTACCTGTACCTGGCGCTGCGGTGCAGCGGATTCGAAGTCCATTTCGGCGCGGTCCCCGAAGGCATGGACCCCAGCCGCGAGAACGGTGGAGGCTGCCTGGTCATGGTGGACGAAGTCGCGCCGTATCACCGCGAGTTCACCCGGTCCATGCGGCGGGCCCACGGCAAGGTCCTGGCGTCCGGACGGCCGCGGATCACCCGCCTGCGGCCCGGGGCGAGCCGCTTCACGCTGGTCGACCCCTCGGGCAACTCGCTCATCTTCATCCAGCGGGACGAGCCGGCGGAACTGGAGTACGGCGGTTCCAAGGAACTGCAGGGCCTGGCCAAGGCGCTCGACAACGCGCGGATCTTCCGGGACTTCAAGAACGACGACCTCGCGGCGTTCAGAGCGGTGAAGTCGGCCCTTCGCAGGCACGGCGACAAGGCCGCGCCGGTCGACCGGGCCCTCGCGTTGGCGACCCTCGTCGAGCTGGCCATCGCCCGCGACGACCGCGACGGGATCGACGAGTGGATCGCCGAGCTGCGAAGCATCCCCCTGAACACCCAGGAGAAGCGCGTCGCCGAAGACAAGCTGCGCGAGGCCACGAACCTGGAGTCGTGGCTCGCGGACACCGGCAACCCGCCGGGCCAGTAGAGCCACGGCCGGTCTGACCGAACGGCCCCGTTCGGCCCCGCCCACCCACGTTCACAGCAGAGGCGTGGCCGCTCACGAATCGCGAGGCGGCGCCGTCGACTCCCGGACGACCAGGGTGTGCGCCGTGGAACGTCGGCGCGGCCGGGCCGACCGCGGCTTCAACGCCAGTTGGAGAGCCTGCTCCCCCATCTCGGTCATGGGCAGCCGCACCGTGGTCAACGCGGGCGACAGGTGCTCGGCGACGGCCACGTCGTCGAAGCCCGCGACCGACATCTGCCCCGGCACCGCGACCCCGCGCGCCCGCAGTGCCGACAGCACCCCGATGGCCATGTCGTCGTTGAGGGCGATCACCGCCGTCACGTCGGGATGTTCGTCGAGGATCCGCCGCGTGGCCTGGCATCCTCCCTCCCGCGTGAAGGCGGCCTCGACCACCGGGACGTCGTCGAGGGTGAGCCCGACCTCGCCGAGAGCCTGCCCCGCTCCGGTGAGCCGGTCGGCGACCGTGGTCAGCGCGGGCGGCCCGACGGCGAAGGCGATCCGCCGGTGCCCCAGCGAAAGCAAGTGCTCGGTGATGGACCGGCCGCCCGCGGCGTTGTCCGGCAGCACCGCGTCCGCACCGAGGTGGTGGCGTCCGATGACCGCGACCCGGCCACCGGATGCCTGGAACGCCTGCAGCTCCTCCTTGACCGCGGCCTGCGCCCGCGCGTCCACGAAACCCGAACCGGCGATGAGGATCGCGCGCACGCGGTTGGCGATGAGCGTGCGGACCTGGGCGAGCTCGTTCTCCGGGTCGCGGCCGGTGTGGCAGATCTGCACGGTCAGCCCCTCCCGGGCGCCGACCCGCAGCACCCCGCTGGCGATCTCGGTGAAGTAGGGGTCGCCGATCTCGTGCACGAGCAGCCCGACGCTCGTGCTGGCACCGCCTGCCAGGGTGCGGGCGTGCACGTTGGCGACGTAGCCCATCCGCTCGGCCACCTCGCGCACCCGCTGGGCGATGACGTCGCTGACCCCCGCCGAGCCCGACAGCGCGCGCGAGGCCGCCGCGATCGAGACCCCGGCCTCCTCGGCGACGTCGACCAGCCGGAGCCTCGCGCGCTCCTGTGTCATCTGCGCCTCTCCCTCCGTCCGCGCGGCCCGCCGGGACTACCGCCCCGCGTGCCGTGCCCACGGCACGCAGGTCCTCCGCGGACCCCGCACATGATCCTCGGTGCCCCTTGCCGCCACCGCCCGCGGTCCCTATTCTGCCGTAAGCGCTTTCGAAAGCGCTTACGGATGCCCCCAACGACGGGTGGACCATGAAAACTAAAAACGGTCTCCGGCTCGGAGCCCTCGTGGCCAGCGCGGCGCTGGTGCTGACCGGTTGCCTCAGCTCGAGCGCCGGGCAGGGCGGCGGCGACACGATCAGGATCGGCATCTCCCTGCCGCTCACCGGCGACTTCTCCGAGCCGGGCAAGGGCGTGCGCCGCGGGTACGAGGCGTGGGCCGACTACGTCAACGCCCGCGGCGGGCTCCTCGGCCGCCGGGTCGAGCTGATGATCCTCGACGACCAGTCCAGCGCCGACCGGGTCGCCGCCGACTACGAGAAGCTGATCAACCAGAACGGCGCTGACCTGGTCTTCGGTCCGTTCTCCACCCGTCTGGTCATCCCGGCCGCCCAGGTCGCCAAGGACTACGGCTTCCTGTTCGTCGAACCGGCGGGCGCGGCCGAAGAGGTCTTCGCCCAGGGCTTCGACAACCTCTTCTACGCCGCGCCCGCGGTCGCCGAAGACCACTACAACCACCTTGCCGCGGCGATCCTGGCGATACCCCCGGACCGGCGGCCGAGGACCGCGGCGTACGCGGCGATGGACGACCCGTTCGCGCAGGGCACCGCCTACGGGCTCAAGGAGAAGCTGGAGCGGGCGGGCATCCGCACGGTGGTCGACGAGGTCTACCCGCCCAACACCACCGATTTCGGCTCGATCGCGGCCAAGATCGCCGACTCCCGGGCCGACCTCGTGGTCGGCGGCACGCAGTACCAGGACGCGGTGAACCTCATCGTGACGCTGCGCCAGCTCGGCTACCAGCCCGCGATGGCCGCGTTCTCGACCGCGCCGACCAACCCCGAGTTCCCCAAGGCGATCGGCGCGCAGACCGAGGGAATCCTCTCCCCCACCGGCTACACGCCGGAGGCCGACTACCCGTCAAACAAGGAGTTCGTTGCCCACTACACCGCGATGCACGGGTCCACGCCCACCGAGGACGAGGCCAACGCCTGGACCACCGGGCAGGTCGTGGCCGCGGCCGTGCAGGCGGTCGGATGCGCCGACCCGGACCTCGGCTGCCAGCGCAGGCTCATCGACTGGCTGCACGGCAACTCGGTCGACACCGTCGTCGGCGAGCTCAGCTGGGACGCCACCGGCAAACCCCGCGGCGCGCACCTGATCCAGCAGTACGTCGGCGGGCAGATCCGGATCGTCCTGCCCGCCGACACCAAGGAAGCGGACCTGGTCCACCCCAAACCGACGTGGTGAGGTCGACGTGAGCGGATCCCTTCTCCTGCAGAGCCTCCTGCTCGGCGTGCTGCTCGGCGGTCTCTACGCCCTCCTGGCGGCAGGTCTGACGCTGTACTTCGGCGTGATGCGCGTGGTCATGCTCGCGCACTCGGCGTTCCTCATCCTCGCGGCGTACCTGGCCTGGTTCTTCACCGTGGAGACCGGTCTGGACCCGCTGCTGTCGCTGGTGTTCACCGTCCCGCTGTTCTTCGGCATCGGGGTGGGCATGCAACGGCTGCTGATCTCCCGGCTGCGCCCGGCGACGCTGACCATGATGTCGGTGCTGCTGACGTTCTCGATCGCGCTGGTGATCGAGGGGATGCTCGGGTTCGCCTTCACCGGGACCCACCGCCGGATCAGCCTGTCCTACTCCGGAGCCGACATCGCGCTCTTCGGCGCCAGCATCCCCGTGGTCAAGCTGATCGCCTTCGGGCTCGCCGTGGTGTCACTGGCGGGACTGTACGTACTGCTGAAGGCCACCCGGTTCGGCCAGGCGCTGCGGGCCACGATCCAGCACGGGGAAGCCGCGCAGCTCGTCGGCATCAACACCGACCGGATCGCCGGCTACGGCTTCGGGCTCGGGCTGGCCACCGCCGCGATCGGTGGCACGGCGCTGGCGCTGGACTCGACGATCTACCCGTCGCTGCACTGGCACTGGATCGGACCGCTGATGGCGATCATCGTCGTCGGCGGGCTCGGCAGCATCCCCGGTGCGGCGATCGCCGCGATGGTGCTCGGTCTGGGCCAGAGCCTGCTGCAGATCCCGCTCGGCACGACCTGGGCGCAGACGCTGTTCTACGTCGCGCTGTTCGCCACCTTGATGCTGCATCCCCAGGGATTCTTCGGAGGCCGCCTTGCGCAGCGATTCTGACGCCGTGGGCGTCGCACTCCGCGCGGGCAGGGTGATCGGGTTGCTGGCGCTGGCCGCGCTGGTGATCGCGTTCCCCAGCCTGGCGCCGGACCCGTTCATCCTGTCCGTCGGCGTGGTGATCACCAGCTACGCCGTGCTCGCCACGTCGTGGAACTTCGTCGGCGGCTTCACCGGCTACATCTCGCTGGGCCACGCCGCCTACTCCGGACTCGGCGCCTACGCCACGGGGCTGCTGATCGTCCGCGCCGGGTTCAACCCGTGGGCCGCGCTGCTGGTCGGCGGCGTGCTGGTCGCGCTGCTGGCCATCCCGATCGGCATCGCCAGCCTGCGGGTCCGCGGCGCGTCGTTCGTCATCGTCTCGATCGCGCTCGTGCTGATCACGCTGCTGGTCTTCCAGAGCTGGGGCGACTTCACCGGGGGCTCCGACGGGCTGCGGGTGCCGCGCCCGTTCGGCCCGGACGTCATGCGCCCCGAGCAGCACGAGCGGTTCTTCTACCTGCACGCCGCACTGCTGGCCGTCGCGCTGCTGTGCTGGTGGGTGATCGACCGCTCCCGCTTCGGCGCCGGGCTCAAGGCGATCCGCGAGGACGAGGACAAGGCGCAGTCGCTCGGCGTCCCGACCTTCACCTACAAACTGGTCGCGTTCGTCGTCTCGGCGTTCTTCACCGCGCTGGCCGGGGGCCTCTACGCGCTGTGGTTCGGCTTCCTGGACCCGGTCTTCCAGTTCTCCATCCTGGCCGGTTCGTACCTGGTGCTGATGAGCCTGCTCGGCGGCATCCGGAGCCTGTTCGGGCCGCTGCTGGGAGCGGTGGTCGTCGGCTACGCCATGGAGTACTTCAAGGCCCAGTACGGCGACACCCAGCTGCACCTGGTCGCGATGGGCGTGCTGCTCGCGGTGGTGGTGCTGTTCATGCCCGACGGGATCATCCCCGCGCTCAACGGCCTGGTGAACCGGTTCCGCCCGCGGGCGGCGTCGATCCGCGAGGTCAGCCAGGGCGAGCTCGCCGAACGGCGCCGCGAAGCGGAGCCGCCCGCGGCCGGGGCGACGCAGGAGGTGGGCCGATGAGCACGGCTGCATCCCCGGACGTGCGGGGGCTGGAAACGACGGGGCTGAGCAAGTCCTTCGGTGGTGTGCGCGCCGTCGACGACGCGAGCGTGGTCTTCCGCCACGGCGCGGTGAACGCGTTGATCGGCCCCAACGGGTCGGGCAAGACCACCTTCTTCAACTGCGTCACCGGGTTGGTCAAACCGGACTCCGGCACCGCGAGCTACCGCGGCCAGGACATCACCGGCAAGCAGCCGCACCGGATCGCCCGCGCGGGGATCGGGCGCAGCTTCCAGCTCTGCCGGATCTTCCCGCGCATGACGGTGCTGGAGAACATGCTGGTCCCGGTGCGCTCGCGGACGCTGCTCGGCCGGCTGCGGTCGGCGCGCCAGCGCACCGACGTCGACCGGGCGCGCGAACTGCTCGCCCGCGTCGGCATCGAGCACCTGGAGGGTGCCGAGGCACGCGATCTCTCCTACGGGCAGCAGAAGCTGCTGGAGCTCGCGGGCGTGCTGATGGCCGACCCCGAGACGATCATGCTCGACGAGCCCGCGGGCGGGGTGAACCCCGCGCTGATCGACCGGATCGCGGGTCTGGTGCGCGCGCTCAACGCCGAAGGCAAGACCTTCCTCATCGTCGAGCACAACATGGAACTGGTGATGAGCCTGTCCGACCACGTCGTCGTGTTCGACCGCGGCAGGCCGATCGCCGCGGGAACCCCGGACGAGGTCCGCGACGACCCGCGAGTCCTGGAGGCCTACCTTGGGATCTGAGCAGCAGGGGTCGAGCGAGTACCTGCTCGAGCTCATCGACATCGAGGCGGGCTACGGCCGCGCGGCGCTCGTGCTGCGCGGGCTCACGGTCCGGGTGCCGCCCGCCACCGTGGTCTGCCTGGTCGGACCCAACGGCGCGGGCAAGTCCACGGTGCTCAAGGTGGCCAGCGGAATGCTCGCGCCGCGTTCGGGGCGGATCGTGGTCGGTGGGCGCGACGTCACCGGCCGGCGACCGCAGCAGATGCTCCAGGCGGGTCTGTCGCACGTCCTCCAGGGCCACAGCGTGTTCAAGGAGATGTCGGTGGCCGAGAACGTGCTGCTCGGCGCCTACACCGTCAAAGACCGGGCGGCGGTCGCCGAACGCGTCGGGTTCGTCAAGGACCTCTTCCCCGTCGTGGCCCAGCGGTGGGACTCGCCGGCCGGCGCGCTCTCCGGCGGGCAGCAGAAGCAGGTCGAGTTCGCCCGCTCGCTGATGGTCAGCCCGCGCGTGGTGCTGCTCGACGAACCGTCGATGGGTCTGGACCCCCGGGCGACCAACACCGTTTTCGAGCAGGTGCTGCGGATGCGCGACGCGGGCACGGCGGTCCTGCTCGTCGAGCAGAACGCCCGCCGCGCGCTGGAGACCGCCGACCTGGGCTGCGTCCTCGACCTCGGCCGGGTGCACATCTCCGGCCCGGCCGCCGAACTGCTCGCCGACCCGCAACTGGGCGAGCTCTACCTCGGACAGCGCCGCGCCTCCGGCTCGGCGCCCCACCCGACCACCACGACATCGCCTCGGGAGCCAGCATGAGCGATCACACGTACCGAATCCTGATGAACGGCGTCACCGGCCGGATGGGCTACCACCAGCACCTGCTGCGCTCGGTGCTCGCGATCCGCGACGACGGCGGGGTGGCCCTCGACGACGGCGGCCGGATCCTGGTCGAGCCGGTCCTGGTGGGCCGCAACGCCGGCAAGCTCGCGCGCATCGCCGACCAGCACGGGGTCTCGGAGTGGAGCACCGACCTCGACGCCCTGCTCGCCGAGGACGACGCCCAGATCTACTTCGACACCCAGGCCACCTCCGAGCGCAAGAAGGCGATCCTCAAGGCCGTGGCCGCGGGAAAGCACGTCTACACCGAGAAGCCCGTGGCCTCCTCGGTCGCCGAGGGGGAGGAGCTGGTCAGGGCCGCCGAGTCGAGCGGGATCACCCACGGCGTCGTGCACGACAAGATCTTCCTGCCGGGACTGCGCAAGCTCAAGCGCCTGGTGGAGTCCGGCTTCTTCGGCCGCATCCTGTCCGTGCGCGGCGAGTTCGGCTACTGGGTCTTCGAGGGCGACCTGCTGCCCGCGCAGCGGCCGAGCTGGAACTACCGCGCCGAGGACGGCGGCGGGGTGGTCCTGGACATGTTCTGCCACTGGAACTACGTGCTGGAGAACCTCTTCGGCCCGGTCCGGGCGGTGACCGCGAAGGCCGTCACCCACATCCCCGAGCGCTGGGACGAGCAGGGTCGCCGCTACGACGCCACCGCCGACGACGCGGCGTATGCGATCTTCGAGCTCGAAGGCGACGTGATCGCACAGATCAACTCCTCGTGGGCGGTGCGGGTCGAACGCAAGGAGCTGGTGGAGTTCCAGGTCGACGGGACGCACGGCTCGGCCGTCGCGGGCCTGTTCGGCTGCCGGGTGCAGCCGCGGGTGCGCACCCCGAGGCCGACGTGGAACCCCGACGAGCCGACCACGGAGGACTTCCGCGCCCAGTGGGACGAGGTCCCGGACAACACGGTGTTCGGCAACGGGTTCCGCGCCCAGTGGGAGCGCTTCCTGCTCGACGTGCACCACGGCAGGCCGCACCCCTACGACCTGGCCGCCGGGGTGCGCGGCCTCCGGCTCGCCGAGGCCGGGCTCACCTCCTCGGCGCAGGGACGCCGCGTCGAGCTGCCCGGAGGCGCCGGATGAGCACGTCCGCGCGCATCGACCTGCCCAACGCCGACGGCACCTGGACCGACGTGCGGCTGAACGAGCCGCGAGAGTGGACCGAGCACCCGAAGCCCCACTCCTCGCGGGTCGCCTTCGCCGCCGCGCACGTGGTCGCCGCCCCGCTCGGGGACAACACCCCGGGCGCACCGGCCGCGGTGGACTGGGAGTCCACATTGGCCTTCCGCCGCGAGCTCTTCCGCTACGGGCTGGGTGTCGCCGAGGCGATGGACACAGCCCAGCGCAACATGGGCCTGGACTGGAACGCGGTGCGGGAGCTCATCCGCCGCAGCGCCGAGCAGGCCCGCGCGTTCGGTGCCCGGATCGCTTCCGGAGCGGGCACCGACCACCGCGACGAAATCACCACCCTCGACGAGGTCGTCGAGGCGTATGCCGAGCAGGTCGGATTCGTGGAGTCGACCGGCTCGCAGGTGATCGTGATGGCCTCCCGGCAACTCGCCCGGATCGCCCGATCCGCCGAGGACTACCGGCAGGTCTACGGCACCGTGCTGCGGCAGGTCTCGGAGCCGGTGATCGTGCACTGGCTCGGCGAGGTCTTCGACCCGAACCTGGCAGGCTACTGGGGTTCGGCCGACGTGCCCACGGCCACCGCGACGTTCCTCGACCTGGTGCGCGAGCACGCGGGCAAGGTCGACGGGGTCAAGGTCTCGCTGCTGTCGGCCGACCACGAGCGCGATCTGCGCGCCGCCCTTCCGGAAGGTGTGCGCCTCTACACCGGTGACGACTTCAACTACCCGGACCTGATCCGCGGCGACTCGCAGCACCATTCGGATGCCCTGCTCGGCGCGTTCTCCGCCATCGCTCCCGCCGCGTCGGCGGCGCTCGCCGCGCTCGACGAGGACGACGTCGCGACCTACGACGCCGAGATGGCGGCCACGTTGCCGCTGTCGCGGCACGTGTTCAGCGCGCCGACCTCCTACTACAAGACGGGAATCGCGTTCATGGCCTGGTTGTGCGGCCACCAGCCCGGTTTCACGATGGTCGGCGGACTCCAGTCCGCGCGCAGCACCACCCACCTGGCGCGGATCTTCGCGCTCGCCAACGAGGCCCGGTTGCTGCCCGACCCCGGACTCGCCGCCCACCGGATGCGTCTGCACCTGGAAACCGCGGGAGCTCTGCGATGACCGATTTCCCCCATGCGGTGCGGGATCGCGACGTTCCCTCCGGTGTCGCGGCTCGGATGTCCACTCCGGAACCGGGTGATCCGCGGCTGGCCCGGCTCTCGCTGAACCAGCGCACCACCGCCAACTGGTCGCTGCGCGAGGCGGTGGACGGGTGCACCGCGGCCGGGCTCGGCTCCATCGGTGTCTGGCGGGAACCGGTGGCCGAGGCCGGCCTCGCCACCGCGGCGCGGATGATCGGCGACGCCGGGCTCCGCGTGTCGTCGGTGTGCCGAGGAGGTTTCTTCACCGCGGCGGAGCCGGCGGCGCGAGCCGCCGCCCACCGGGACAACCTCGCGGCCATCGACGAGGCCGCGGCGCTGGGATGCCGCACGCTCGTGCTCGTACCCGGTGGACTGCCGGAAGGCGACCGCGACATCGCGGGGGCACGCTCGCGCGTCGCCGAGGCCGTCGCCGCGTTGGTGTCCCATGCACGCGAACGCGGGGTCCGGCTGGGCATCGAGCCGATGCACCCGATCTTCGCCGCCGACCGGGGTGTGGTCTCCACCCTCGCCCAGGCGCTCGACATCGCCGAGCAGCACCCGAGCGACGTGGCCGGGGTCGTGGTCGACACCTTCCACGTGTGGTGGGAACCGGGTGTTCTGGAGCAGATCGACCGGGCGGGCGAGCGCATCGTCAGCTACCAGGTGTGCGACTGGATCACCCCGCTGCCGGCCGACACCCTGCTCAGCCGCGGGATGGTGGGCGACGGCCACGTCGACTTCGCCGCCCTCACCCGGGCGGTCGCCGCCACCGGCTACCGGGGCGATGTCGAGGTCGAGATCTTCAACGCCGATGTCTGGGCCGCGCCCGGAGCCGACGTCCTGGCGACGATGGCCCGCCGCTACGTGGAGCTCGTGCAGCCGTACCTCTAGCGCCGGGAAGGAAACCCGCATGGGAGAACGAAGACTGATCGCCGCGCTGGCCGCGTCCCTGCTCGCGGTCGCGATTCCGGCGCCGGCCACCGCCTCGCCGGCCGCCGAGCACGCCCTCGTGGTCGTGCGGCCGCAGGCGACCGACCGGTTCTGGGAGCCGCTGACCCCTGCGAAGTGGGCTTTCGCGCACCGGCAGGTGATCATGACCGAGCGCGGGGACGCCCCCGAAGGCCCGCGCCGCCCGTTCGAGTACGCGATCGTCGACAAAGGACCAGAACTCGGTTCTCTCCGGTACAGCGCCGAAGTCCGGATCGACGAACCCGTCACCCGCAACGACCGCGACGTCGTCCTGATCTTCAACTACCAGTCCCCCACCCGCTTCTACTACGTGCACCTCTCGCAGGACAACACGATCTACCCGCACAACGGGATCTTCGTCGTCGACGACGCCGACCGCGAGCGCATCGACGACCAGTGGAACGGCACCACGGGCGCTCCCCCGGCGATCGACGACACCGACTGGCACGACGTCCGCCTCGACTACCGCGCGTCGTCGGGCGAGATCGCGGTGTACGTCGACGGCTCGGACCAACCGCTGATGACCGCCACGGACACGAGCTTCTCCGGCGGCCGCTTCGGCTTCGGCTCGTTCGACAACTACGGGCGCGTGCGCGACGTGACCGTGGCCGGGACGGCCGTGCGGCCGTAGCCCGCGAACACGCAGGCCCCGCCCAAGGCCGGGCCGACCGGCCACCGGCTGCCACCGGTGGCGCTGACCACCCACAACGCCGACGGATGGAGTCCGAGAGATGGGCGTGCGAAGAAGATGGGTCTCCGCGATCACCGCGACGGTGGTCGCGGCGGCCCTGGTGGCACCACCGGCCGGGGCCGGCCCCACGACCGCCCCCGACGCACCGATCACCGATCCGATCCCCGAGCAGCCGGAGCAGTCCCGCCTCGGGCTGGTCCTGCAGGAGTACGCGCAGCTCCCCGCGTCGCAGGCGACGCCGCCCGCGACCGACCCGCGCCTGATCCGGCACAACCGGATCAACTACGTCGGCGAGGTCCCCGACGGGTCCGGCCGGATGTACGTGCCCGACCTCAACGGCCCGCTCTACCTGCTCGACGGTGGGCGGCAGCACGTCTACCTCGACTTCAAGGAGCGCTTCGAGCACTTCTTCTCCGGCCGCGGCATGGGCAGCGGTTTCGGCTTCGTCGCCTTCCACCCGGAGTTCGCCGGGAACGGCCGGTTCTACACGGTGCACACCGAGGACGAGGAGGCGATCGCCACCGAGGAGCCCACCTACCCGAACCAGCCGGACGCGTTCGTGCAGAGCGTGGTCACCGAGTGGACGGCCGACGACCCGTCCGCCGACGAGTTCTCGGGAACCAGCCGGGAGATCTTCCGCTTCGGGTTCAGCACCCAGATCCACGCCGTCCAGCAGATCGACTTCAACCCGACCGCCAGGCCCGGCGACCCCGACTACGGCCTGCTCTACATGGCGGTCGGCGACGGCGGCATCGGCCTGGACACCGACATCCCGCAGGACATGAGCACGCCGGCGGGCAAGATCCTGCGGATCGATCCCGACGGCACCAACGGACCCAACGGCCAGTACGGCATCCCGGCGTCGAACCCGTTCGCAGGCAAGCCCGGCGCGATAGGCGAGATCTACGCGCTGGGGATGCGCGACCCGCACCGGTTCAGCTGGGACCCGGGCGGCAGGCACGCGATGTACCTCGGCCACATCGGCCAGCACGCGATCGAGGCGGTGTACGAGGTCCGCGCGGGCGACAACCTCGGGTGGAGTCCGCGCGAGGGACGTTTCGAGTTCCGCCCGGAGAACCAGTGCTGGCTGTACCCCCTGCCCGAGGACGACGAGAAGTACGGCTACGTCTACCCCGTCGCGGCCTACGACCACGACCCGCCGCCGAACTGGCCGTGCAACTCCGACAGCGGCCACGCCATCTCCGGCGGTCAGGTCTACCGCGGGGCGGATCTGCCGCGGCTGCGCGGCAAGTACGTCTTCGGGGACCTCGTGGACGGCCGCGTCCTCTACACCGAGGTCGACGAGATGAGGCGCGGCGAGCAGCGCGCGCCCCTGCACGAGATGCAACTGTTCGACACCGGCGGCAAGCGGATGCGGATGACCGACTTCGCCGGCGACGGGCGCGTGGACCTGCGCTTCGGGACCGACTCCCAACGCAACCTCTACCTGCTCGCCAAGGCCAACGGCAAGATCTGGAAGGTCGTCGGCACCCGCACGGGCGCCGGGTCCGAGGTCACCGGCAGTGTCGAGCGCGACCTCGTCGCCTACTACGACTTCGAGCACCCTTTCGCGGCCGACGACTCCAAGGAGCTGGACGGCGGTTCGTCGCGCACCCTGCTCACGCAGGTCAACGGCGGCGAGGACATGCGGGTGGCCGACAGCGCGTTCCCGGGCAGCAACAACGCGCTCCAGGTGCGGCAGGTCGAGCCCGAGGCGAACGGCAACGACGACTGGAAGGCCGGAACCTGGGACGGTGACGCCGACGGTGTCGGGTCGCTCGGCGCCTTCAACGGCACCAAGGGGGCGACGGTGATGGGCTGGTTCAAGATGACCGGCGAGAACCCGAGTCCCGACTCCACGACGCCCGAACCCGGCGACCGGTTCAACGCCGTCGGCCTGGCCGGCGTCCTCAGCGGCGACTCCGACGGTCACGACGTCCGTGCGCTGCTGGAACTGATCAACGTGGACGGCAGGCTCCGCCTGGTCGCGCTGGGCCGGCGGCTCGACGGCGGCGCTTCCCAGACCTTCGCCGCGCGGCAGGACTGGCGGGAGCTGCTACCGCCCGGCGAATGGGTGCACCTGGCCGCGACGTTCGACTACACCACCGGCGACATGGCCCTCTACCGCAACGGGCGACCCCTCCCGGGCTTCTACACCGTCCCGGGCGACCCGTGGCAGATCGACGGGTCCGGTGCGAGCTCGACGAACCCGCGGGGCATCAAGATCGGAGGGAGCTTCCCGCAGAACAACGTCGAACGCAATCCGTGCAACTGCCGGATGGACTCGTTGATGTTCCTCGACACCGCGGCGGGCGCGGACACGATCGCGCAGCAGTACCGCCGCTTCCTGCGGCACTGAGCCCGAGTCGAGCCACCGTCCGGCTGCGGCTCGACGCGCACCGCGGCAAAGGCGGCCGGCCCGGCGGATCATCCGCCGGGCCGGCCGCTCACGCTCCGCCAGAAATCCGTGACTATCCGTGCTCGGCCGGACCCGCCCCTGCCGCTTCGGCCGGTCGCTGAGGCCGGCGGACGAAAAGCGACACGACGAACGCCAGCACACCGATGCCTCCGGCGACCATGAACGCCGCGTGCAGGCCGTCGGCGCCGGGAGCACCGGACGGGGCCGCGGTGCCCACGGAGGCGACCGTCACGAACACCGCCGTGCCGAACGCGCCCGCGACCTGCTGGAGGGTGGACAGGATGGCGCTGCCGTGGGAGTGCAGGTGGGCGGGCAACGCGCTGAGCGACTCGGTCATCAGCGGCGTCATCATCAACCCGAGCCCGGCCATGAGCAGGACGTGGATGCCGATGACCGCGGCCAGCGGCGAGTCCGGCCCGAGAGCCGAGAACAACCACAGCGACACCGCCATCGCCAGCGCGCCGGGGATCACCAGCGGGCGTGCGCCGAAGCGGTCGAACAGGTGTCCCACCGGTCGTCCCAGCAGGCCGAGGACCAGTCCGCCGGGCAGCACCGCAAGCCCGCTGACGAACGTGCTGGTGTGCAGGACGGTCTGCAGGTACAGCGGCAGCAGGATCGCCGCTGCACCCAGCAGGCACATGAACAGCAACGCGCTGAGCAGCAACGCGATGCTGAAGGCGCGGTAGGTCAGCGGGCGCAGGTCGAGCAGGGCGCGGTCGTGGCGCTGCAGGCGGAGCTGGCGGACGACGAACCCGCCGAGGGCGACCACGCCGACGGCGATAGCGCCCCACGGTGGCACCGGGTGCCCGCCGCCTCCGGACTCACCGAGGGACGACAGACCGTAGAGGACACCGCCGAAGCCCACGGCCGACAGCAACACCGAGATCGAGTCCAGCGGCACCGAGCGGGTCGTGCTGTCCAGGCGCATCCAGACCGCGCCGATGACCAGTGCCAGAGCCGCCAGCGGCAGCACGATCCAGAACATCCAGCGCCAGCCCAGCGAAGCCAGCACCGCGCCACCGATCGTCGGGCCCACGGCTGGCGCGACGGCGATGACGATGGTGATCGTGCCCATCGTCGCGCCGCGCTTCTCCGCGGGCACCAGCCGCATCACCGAGGTCATCAGCAACGGCAGCATGACCGCGGTGCCGCACGCCTGCACCAGGCGGCCCACCAGCAGCACCGCGAAGCCCGGAGCCAGCGCGCTGATCAGCGTCCCCGCGCTGAACAGCGTCAACGAGGCGAGGAAGACCTGGCGCGGGGTGAACCGCTCCAGCAGGAAGCCCGTGGTGGGGATCACCACCGCCATGGTCACCAGGAACCCGCTGGTCAGCCACTGCACGGTCGCGGTCGACACGTCGAGGTCGACCGTGAGGTCGCGCAGCGCCACGCTGAGGATCGTCTCGTTGAGGATCATCACGAACGCCGAGACGACCAGCACGGCGATCAGCACGGCCGCGCGCCGCGGTCCGGCTTCGCGGTCGGCTTCCCCGGACTCGGCTCTCATGGTCGCCGTCATGACTCCGCACCCCGCAGGTGCGAAGCAGACCACTGACCCGACCACAGCCAATGCGGACGGTCGTGGTCCAGAAGAAGATCAGGAACCGACAATCGGTCGCCCTGCGCCACCAGCCACACGTTTCTCCCTCGCCCCCGCAGAACTCAACTCGGCTTCGTGCATCAGCGACAGCGAGTGGAAGACGCCCCCAGCGGCCCCCTCGACGGTGCTGCCGGCTGTCCGACGAGCGTCGGACGACGCAGCACTCCCCCGGTCGCCGCTTCAGCTTACGTGCCTGCGGCGGGTTGCCGGTGGGGGAAAACGACGTAAGCTTGCCCACCCTCGCGGGTCTCGGAGGACGAGGTTGCCGGCGGCGCTCGGCACAAGCGCCGCCGGCTGTCGGCTCTCCGCCCGTACGTCAGCCGTGCACGGCAGCGAACGGCTGCGGGTCGTACGAGGAACCCTGCGAACCAGTACCGGCCAGGCGACCGTCGGGAAGCTCCACGCCGGTCACGAGGTGCCCCTGCTGCGGTCCGCCGACGGGTTGCCACGAGGCGCCGTCATAGCGCAGCAGCGCGTCGGTGCCGAGGTTCCACAGCGCACCCTCGGCGTGCACGAGATCCCCGAGACCGCCGGTGGAAGCCGGTGGCTGCTGCTGACTCCACTGCGCACCGTCCCAGTGCATCAAGATCGGCCGGCGCCCTTCGGGATTGTCGTACGGCGTCTTGGTGGCCGAGATCCAGACGTCATCGGGCTGGTAGGCCGCGACGTCGTGGACGGTGAGGAAGTCGGAGTTCCCGGTGTCCACCGGCGGCACCTGCACATGGCTCCACCGCACGCCGTCCCAGTGCATCGAGACGATCTGCTGCGGACGCTCAACCGTGGTTCCGGCCATCCAGACGTCGTCCGGCCCGATGCCGCCCACGCTGGTGAAGCTCTGCTGGTCGGCGGCGGGCGGCAGCGCGACCGGCTGCCAACCACCGTCCTGCCAACGCATCGCGAAGCTGCGCTCCAACGGAGCGTTGCCGTCTCGGTACGCCTTGCCAATGGTCCAGACGTCCGGACCAATGGCTGCGACGTCACGGGGAGAGACCCGGGGAGCGTCGGGCACCTCCAGCGGGACCTCGGTCCACGTCCTGCCGTCCCAGTGGATCGTGGCGCCCGTGCTGACCTTGGTGAACTGGCTGACCGCCCACGCGTTGTCCGGACCGGTCACCGCGGAGGCGACGATCTGGCCGATGTTCGGCACCGGCGCCTCCACCCAGACACCGGTGTCCTCCCGGCGGAACGCCTGCGCGGTGATCGACATCGGCGAGCCCGCCGGGCTGTAGCTGCCGAACGCCCACGTCGCTCCACCGCCGCTGGCCGCGGTACTCACATAGGACGCCATCCCGGGCCGGGTCGGGAACTCCTCGCCGGTCCAGACGTCCTGCGCCGACGCCGTGCCTGCCATGCCCACGCCCACGACGGCGGCCAGCGCCACGGCCAGGGTCGTTCCGGTTCGTATCGACATCGCTGCCTCTCAGCCGGGATCAACTACCCCAGGAGACGCCGGGCGAATCGATCAGGTTGCCAGCGGCGCCCCGGCATCCCGGACAGCCGCTTCAGACGGTCGCCAGGGGAACCAGGAACCTGAACCACGGTGTCTCCAGATTTGCGTGGCGTGCGGGGAACCGGACCTTCCGGAAACCAGCGCATGACCGACTGACTTTTGCCATCATGATCAGACGTCACTTTCCAACAAGGCGGCCTCGTTCATCTGCCTCGGCACGGCCATGCTGCTGATCCCTCTCAACGGCATGGTCAGCGACACCGCACAGTGGATCCTGATCGGCACGTCCGTTGCCGTCCTGTTCGTATGCGCGTACGGCATCGGCGCCAACAAACGGCGCTCGGGCGGTTCATGAGCGCTTCCAGCCGCGCCAGCTCCACCGCAGGCTTGCCGAGCACATCCCAGTGCCCGGCGACCATCCGGAACACCCGAATCTCCGAGACCGCCTCAGCCACGATCGCGCCAGCCATGGCGATCGCCGAGTCGTCTCCCGGCATGAAATCGTCATCCCGCTGTTCGTGCTGGTCATAGCAGTCGCCATGGCGACCCGAAAGACCCGCGGGTCTTCGTCGCGTTGGCGTCCTTACCTGACAGGAGTGCCGAACCACCTGGGCAGCCTGCCGAGCAGATCCTGCTGATCTTCACCCGCCCAGGCCACATGGCCGTCCGGCCGCAGCAGCACCGCGGGCACGTCCAGCTCCTCACTGACGTCGACGACGTGGTCGACCCGATCCGCCCAGCCCTCCACCGAGAGCCGGCCGGTCTGGTCGAGCAGCAGACCGCGGCCGCCGTGCATCAGCGCGTAAAGGCGACCCCGCTTCAGGCCCACGTCCCGCATCCGCCTGCCGAGCAGTTCGTGGCCCTCGCCGAAGTCGTAGCGGACCCCGACCGCGGTGATCATCTCGGTCACGTACCAGTTCACCTCCTCGAAATCCATCAGCTTCGAGAGCAGCTCCCGCAGCGCGGCCGGACCCGGCTCGGTCCCCAGCAGCGTGATCTGCGCGCGGGTGTTGTCCAGCACGGCGGCGGCCACCGGGTGCCGTTCGGTGTGGTAGCTGTCCAGCAGCCCGTCCGGAGCCCAGCCGCCGACCGCGGCGGCCAGCTTCCAGCCGAGGTTGAACGCGTCCTGCACGCCGAGGTTGAGGCCCTGCCCGCCGGTCGGCGGGTGGATGTGCGCCGCGTCGCCGGCCAGCAGCACCCGGCCGACCCGGTAGCGCTCGGCCTGCCGGGTGGCGTCGCCGAACCGGGACAGCCAGCGCGGCGAGTGCACCCCGAAGTCGGTGCCCGCGAAGGCTCGCAACCGCGTCCTGAACTCCTCGAGGGTCGGCGCGGTCGCACGGTCCTCGGCCACACCGTCGGCGGGCGCGACGACGCGGTACAGCCCGTCCTCGACGGGCTGTACGGCGAACCGCAGCTGGGTCTTGCGGACCTCCTCGACGACGGCGGCGATCGTCGCCGGGTCCTCGGTCGCCTCCATCACACCCAGCAGCGTCTCGACCTTTGCGGGCTCGCCGGGAAAGCCGACGCCGAGCCGCTTGCGCACCGTGCTGCGGCCCCCGTCGCACCCGACGAGGTAGCGCGAGCGCAGCCGCGCGCCGTCGGCCAGCTCGACGGTCACCCCGTCCTCGTCCTGGCTCAGCCCGGCCACTTCGCAGCCGCGACGGATCTCGGCACCGAGTTCGAGGGCCCGCTCCTCGAGCAGCCGCTCGGTGACCGGCTGCGGGGTGGCGACGCCGTACGGGTGAGCCGTGTCCAGCCGGTCCGGCCACGGCTTCATGATGCCGCCGAACAGGCCACCGACCTGGAACTTCTCGCTGACCGCGAGGAACCGGTCCAGCAGGCCGCGCTGGTCCATCACCTCGACGCTGCGCGCGTGCAGGCCCTGTCCGCGGGACTCGCCAGTCGGCTCGGTCAGCCTCTCCAGCACGACCACGTGCACACCGTGCAGCCGCAACTCGCCGGCCAGCATCAAGCCGGTCGGTCCGCCGCCGGCCACGATCACGTCAATCATCAACACGCCCGTTCAACGAGATTGGATGCGGGCCAGCCGCACGTACTTCGCGAATCCCTGATTTCCGCAGGTCCTGGCTTCGGCCGCAGATTCTGCGGCATGCCCCGGGCCTTGCCGCAAGCCCAGGGGTGCGCTATAAGTTGAGAATGGGACGGAACGAGTGACGTTCCCGCTCGACATTCCCACCTGATGCCATCGCGCAACTTCCAGCGGAACAGCAGGACCGGAAGTCGCCAAGCACACTCGTTGGCGGAGCGGCGACTTTCCCGGCCCTGACGCGCCTGCGCTGGTCCACGACGACGGCGCCGATGTGCAGCCCGATCACCACACCCATCCCGATGCCGCGCCCCGTGCCCAACCCTTTTGTTCCTCGCGGACCCGTGGCGGAACATGTAGGGCTCCTCCCCTGCGGGCGTCGGCCGCCGCCAGGTTCGCGCTTAGTCCACTGTGTACATGTTGCGCGAGGCGGCCCGGTTGAACGCGGTCGTCGGCGTTTCCCACTCGGTCACGACAGCACGAACCGGCCGTTGACCCTCTTGATCGGGCGCTCCTATGCTGCTCGGCGGACGTGGCGGAAAGGTGGCGGGTGGGGTGGACGGGCTCCGGTACGTCGAACTCGAAACCGGCTTCGGGTGCTACGGGCCGCTCAGCGGGTTCACCGTCGCCGCGGACCGGCCGGACGGCGTGCCCGGCGGGCTGGGTACCGAGACCGTCCACGCGCGGCGGTGAGCGCGGCACCGATGCGGATCGTCCTCACCTGCCTGCCCTACTACTCCCACCTGGTGCCGGTCGTGGTCCCGGTTGCCCACGCGCTGCGCCGGGCCGGGCACACCGCCACCGTCGCGACCGCGCCTGCCATGGCCGCGGAACTCGCACGGCACGGTGTCGAGCACCTGCCGCTGCCGAACGTCCGCACCCTCGAAGAACTGCTCGCCGACCCCGCGTTCCTCACCGGCCCCGGCATGCCCGGCGCGGAAGGAGAAGGCGCTGAGGAGACCGCCCGTGCCCGCGAGGATCCCGGTCCGCTGACGAAGGCGTTCGCCGGGCCGATGGCCGGGACGTTCGCCCGGGACCTGATCGCAGCGGCGGCGGACTGGCGGCCCGACGTGATCGTGCGGGAGTGCAACGAGTTCGGTGGCTACCTCGCCGCGGAACGGCTCGGCCTGCCCCGCGCGGTGCTCGACATCGCACCGTACTCCTGCGCGCATCTGCCTTTTCTGCGCAACACGCTCAACAAGCAGCTGGACGAACTGGGACTGGCCCCCTCGGACGATCCGTGGGAGCCGAACGCCGGTCTGCTCGCCGCCGTCGTGCCCGCCGCGTGGTACCCGGAGCGGCTGCGGGTATCCTCGCTACGCTCCTATCGGCCGAATCCGGCTGCGCCACAAGGGTTTCCTGTTCACGCCGAACAGCCGATGGTGCTCGCCGGGCTCGGTACCGTCGCGCACACCGTCGTGCCGGAGGCCCCGCGGCTGCTCGCCGCGATGGTCGCCGCGCTCGGCGAACTGCCGTGCAACGGCGTGGTGTCCCTGGGACCGGCGTTGCAGACCTGGTCCGGACCGCGGCCGGCGAACGTCCGGCTGGTGTCCTTCGCCCCGCAGCGCGAGATTCTGGGCAGAGCCGCGCTTTTCCTCTCACACGGCGGTTTCGGCAGTGTCCACGAGGCCGTGCAGGCCGGGACGCCGATGGTGAACCTGCCGTTGTTCGCCGACCAGCCGGACAACGCACGCCGCGTCACCGAGCTTGGACTGGGTCTGCACGTCGACCCCGCCGCGGCGACACCGGAGGCACTGGCCGACGCGGCAGGCCGCGTGCTCGCCGACGGCGGATTCCGGCGGCGTGCCGCGGAACTGGCCAGGCAGTCGCGGGAGGCGCCCGGATTCGACGTGCTCGCGGCGGATCTCGCCGCACTGGCCTGAAAGTCGGCGCGAACGACTTCGCCGCCCCGGCAACCGGAGCGGGCCGGTCGCGCACGCGATGGTACGGAATTGCACGTCGGCTGTCGATCCACTGGCGAGAAATGCGCACGATAATTCCGCGCGCTCTGCCCGTGAAAACACGCACCGATTGTCGTCACTTCGCTTTGTCCGGAAGACGACTTTTGGCTTCTTGACTTTGGATCATGGCCGCAAGCACACTGGCTGTGAGTCTGATCCGGAAAATGTGGCGACAGGCGATGAGGAGCCTGCGCGCGGCACGGGAAAGGTCCTTCATTCGCGTGGCTCAGATCATTCATCAGCTGTCTTTGAACGAGAACACTTCCCCGCCATTGCCCGGTGTGCTGAAAGCGGCCCAGGACAGTCTGGGAAGCATGAACCTCACGCTCGACGCACTGGCCACCGGCCTCACCGGCGCGATCGCGCAACGGTTGGCGCTCCCGCCGGAACGGGTCGTCGCCGGCGCCGGTTCCGGCGCCCTGCTCCAGCAGTTCCTGTTCGCGCACGCCGGATCCGGCGCCTCGGTGGTGCACGCCTGGCCGTCGTTCGAGCTCTACCCGCTGCTGATCCGCAACGCGCGGGCCGAACCGGTCGCGGTGCCCTCGGCCGGCGACGGCCAGGACCTGGCCGCACTCGCCGCCGCCGTCACGCCGGAGACGAAGGTCGTGTTGCTGTGCAACCCGAACAACCCGACCGGAGAAGTACTCGGTGACGCGCAACTGACGGACTTCCTCGCCGCGCTGCCGCCGCACGTGCTGGTGCTGATCGACGAGGCGTACCGCGAGTTCGCCGACCCCGCGCGGATCGCCGACGGGCTCGGACTCGCGGCGGCCGACGACCGGGTCGCCGTCGTGCGCACGTTCTCCAAGTCCCACGGCCTGCTCGGTCTCCGCGTCGGCTACCTGGTGGCGGCCGAACCGGTCGCCGCGGCGCTGCGGCCGACGCTGCCGTTCTACCGCGTGCCGACCGTCGCGCAGGCCGCGGCGCTGGCCGCGCTCGAAGCCGGCGACGAGATGCGCGAGCGCTGCCGGGAGGTCGCCGCCGAGCGCGACCGGGTGCGGGCCGGGCTGCTCGAACTGGGCTGGGACGTCCCGCCCAGCGGCGGGAACTACCTGTGGCTGCGCCTCGGAGACCGCAACGAGTCATTCGTTCGACACCTCGCCGCCAACGGCGTCGCAGTGCGCGAGATCGCAGGCGCCGGAGTGCGGGTGAGCACCGGGACACCAGAGGCCAACGACGCGGTGCTGGGGCTGGCCAAGGAGTTCGCCGGATGACCGCCGACGCCCTGATCCACGAGGTCACCTCATCCCCCGTCGCGGCCGACATCCGGCGCGCGCTCAACGCGCGCTGGTCCGGCGGCGGTGAGCCGCTCGACGAGATCTCCCGCTATGCGCTGCTGTCCCCGGGCAAACTGCTGCGGCCGCTGATGCTGGTGGCCTCGGCCGAGGCCGTCGGCGGCGACCGGGAGGCGGTGATGCCCGCGGCGCTGGCCGTGGAGTACCTGCACGCGGCGACGCTGGTGCACGACGACATCATCGACGGCGACGACACGCGCCGCGGGCGGGCGTCGGTGCACGCGCGCTACGGGGTTGCCGACGCGATCATCACCGGGGACGCGTTGATCATCAGGCTGTTCGGTTCGCTCGCCGAATGCCCGGTGCCCGAGGCCGACGTGCTGTCCGCGGTGCGCATCCTCGCGCGGGCGGGCGAGGACCTGTGCCGCGGCCAGATGCAGGAGGCGCTGCTGGTGCCACCCGCGGCCGGCGCACCGGGCAGTGGCCTGGCGGCGTACCTCGGGATGGCCGCGCTGAAGACCGGCGCGCTGTTCCGCGGTGCGTGCCAGGCCGGTGCGGTGCTCGGCGGCGGCACGCCCGGTGAGGTCGCCGTCGTCGCGGAGTTCGCCGAGCACACCGGTCTCGCGTTCCAGATGTACGACGACCTGCTGCCGTTCCTCGGTGACCCCGCGGTCACCGGGAAACCGGACACCAGCGACGTGTCGAACCTCCGTCCGACCTTCCCGGTGCTGCTGGCGCACCGCGAGGGCGGGCCTGCCGAGCGGCGCCGGATCGAGCGGGTGCTGGCCGGCGGACTCGGGCCGGGTGCGGCGCTGGCCGCCATGCGCGAGGTCGTGGTGGCCACCGGCGCGCTGGACCTCGCGCTCGCGCACGCGCAGGAGGAGGTGCGGCTGGCCAGGTCCGGGCTCGGTGCGCTGCGGTCCGCCGAGGCCGCCGGTCTGCTCGGCGCGGTGGCCGAGCTGGCCGTGCGGAGGGACCGCTGACCGCGGCGCCGCCGATCGCGGCGCTGGGCCGCCGGATCGGCCGGTCGGTCCTCGCGCACGTGCAGACCTGGCGGCCCTACACGTCGTGCTATCCGGCGCTGCTCGGGCTCGCCGGCTGCGCGGTGGGCGGAGGTGCGGGCCGGCCGGACGCGCTGGTCGTCGCGGCGCTGGCACCGGCGCTGGGCTGGCTGTCGGGGCACTACCTCGGCGACTACTTCGACCGCTGCCTCGACGCGATCGGCAAACCGCACCGGCCGATCCCGTCGGGACGGCTGTCCACCGAGGCCGCGCTGTACGGCGGCCTGGCGTGCGCGGCCCTCTCGGCCGGGCTGGTGGTGTGGGCGAACTGGCGGATCGTGCCGCTGTTCGCCGTGGCGATGGCCGGAATCGTGGGCTACAGCAAGGTGTTCAAGAGACGCGGCATCGCGGGCAACATCACGCGCGGCTCGCTCACCGCGCTCACGCTCGTGATCGGTGCGATGGTGGCCGCGCCGCTGCCGCCGTGGCCGCTGCTGCCGGTGGCGGTGGGTTTCCTCCTGCACGACACCGCGTCGAACCTGGTGGGCACCGTCCGCGACGTCGACGGCGACCGCGCGGGCGGATACCGCTCGGTGGCGGTCCAGCGCGGGGCCCGGCACGCCGTGCGGCTCGCCCTGCGCCTCTATGCCGGTGGCGTCGCGCTGGTCGCGCTCGGCACGGCATGGGCCACGGCCGATCCGGTCGCGCAGCTCGCGCTCACCACCGTCGCCGCCACCACCGGGGTCATCGCGTTCGCGCCGCTGGTGCGCGCGGGCGACGTCGTGGGTGCGCGGGCGGCCTTGCGCGCGCACGAGCTGCTGGTGGCCGAACGCCTCGTGCTCGCCGCCGCGGTCTTCGCAGGGGCCGCGGGCGGCCGCTTCGCGGTCGCGCTCGTGCTGCCGGTCCTGCTGTTCTCGCTGCTCACCCAGGCGCTGATGCGCGCACGCCACGAGTTCCCGCCCGCCGCGGTGGCGGCCGGGGGAAAGGACTGGGGATGACCTTCCTACGCGCCGACCGGATCACCGAGGCGATCGACGAGGGCGCCGAGGCGCTGTTCGCCGCGCAGCGCGAGGACGGGGTGTTCGACTACGGCGGCGCGAGCCTGACCTCGACGCTCGGCACGGTCGGCGCGGTGTGCGCGCTGCACTTCGCCGACCCCGGAGGGTCGGCGGACCTGATCGGGGCAGGCGTCGGCTGGCTCAAGCGCACCCAGGGAGCCGACGGGGGCTGGGCGATGGTGCCCGGCGAGGCGTCCGAGGCCGGGCCGACGGCCGTGGCCTCGGCCGTGCTGCACCTGGTGGACCCGCGCGGCAACGCCGCCGCGGTCGAGGCAGGCCAGGAGTGGATGCGCGGATTCGGTGGCCTGGAAGCGATCCCGCACCCGGAGGTCGTCGCGTGGTGCCGCCAGTTCTACGGGTTCGCGGGCTGGCTCGACCCGCGCGGGATGCGGCGGTTCCCGCTCGAGCTCGCGTTGCTGCCCGGGCTGTACCGGAAGCTGTTCGACCTGCGCGCCCCGATGGTCTCCGCGCTCGGGCTGGCCCAGACGCGGCACAAGCCGCTGACCCGCCTCCAGCGCACGTTGTCGGAACTCGCGGAGCCGAACGCCCTCGCGGTCATCCGGCAGGTCTACGAGCACGAGGGCAGCACGGGTGGCTGGTGCGAGGACGCCTGGGTGACCGGACTGGTCTGCGCCGGGCTCGCGCGCGCCGGCCTGGGTGATGACATGGTCGACGGCGCCGTCGGCTGGTTCCGCCGGATGGCCGCACCCGACGGCTCGTGGTCGAGCGGGCCGCTGGACCTGACGTGGTCGATGTACGCCACCGCCGGCCTGGTCGAAGCGGGCTACGCGCGGGACCCCCGGCTGGTCCCGGTCAAGGAGCTTTTCCTGCGCCTGCAACAGGACCGGCCGTTCACCGCGTTCGGCTGCCCGCCCGGTTTCTGGGGCTGGTCGGGCTCACGGGGCTGGCCCGCGACGCTGGAGACCGGCGAGATCCTGTCCGCGCTGAGCCACCTGCCCGGCGCGGACCAGGCCGATGCGGTGCGCCGCGGCGTCACGTGGCTGACGCTGCAACAGGACACCCGCGGCTCGTGGGGCCTGTGCGTGCGCAACACCAGGGTGGCCAACAGCGGGCCGTGCCCGCACATGACCGCGCAGGCCGTCGACGGGCTGCTGGACTCGGGCGTGCCCACCGAAGACCGCCGCGTGCGCCGGGCGCTGCGCTGGCTGGGCAAGGCGCAGCGACCGGACGGGAGCTTCGAGTCGGTCTGGTACCGCATGCACACCGCGGGCACCTCGGCCGTGCTCCAGACGCTGGCCAAGGCCGGTGCGGCCGACGGCGAACCGGCAGGTCGCGCGCGGGCGTGGCTGGAACGCACGCGGCTGGCCGACGGCTCGTGGGGCACCGGCGACGGTGCGCCCGGGACGGTCGAGGAGACCGGCTGGGCGGTGTCGGCGCTGCTGGCCGCCGGAGCGGAGCCGCAAGCCGTGCGGTCCGGTGTGGACTGGTTGCTGGAGCACCGGCTGCCCACCGGCGGCTGGCCGGCGGCCAACGTCAACGAGTACGTGCGGCACGTCTCCCGGTACCCGAACCCCGCGCTGGCGCACGGTCTCGCGCTCCGGGCCCTCGCCCGCTACCGGAAGGCGGTGGCGCGATGACCTACGACGTCGTGGTGTGCGGCGCCGGCGTCGCCGGGCTGGCGGCCGCGTGCGCACTGGGACGACTGGGCAGGCGCGTGCTGCTGCTGGACAAGCAGGAGCGGGTCCGGCCGGTCGCCAAGGGCGAGGTCTTCCAGCCGGGAGCGCTGGCGATCCTGCACGAGTGGGGCGTCGCGCCGCGGCTGGAGGCGGCCGGGGCGCTGCGGCTGGAGAAGCTGGTCGCACGCGACGCCGGCGGCGGCGCGCGGATGGTTCTCGACTACGCGCGCCTGCCCGCGCGGAACAACTGGCTGCTCGCCCACGACTACCCGGTGATCCTCGAGGCGCTGGCGAAGTCCCTGCCCGACACCGTCGAGCTCCGACGGGGGGAACTGGTGACGGGCCTGGTTTCCGCCGGCGGCCGGGTCACCGGCGTCCGGCTGGCCGACGACGTCGTCGAGGCGGCGCTCGTGGTCGCCGCCGACGGCATGTCGTCCCGCCTGCGCCGCGAGGCCGGCATCGAGGTCCGCCGCGACGAGTACCCGCACCGGCTGGTCGCGCTGGAGCTGCACGACGCACCGGAGGTCGACCCGGACTTCTCCGCCTACGTCACCCCGAGCGGGCTGCGGCTGCGCTACCCGTTGCCGGACGGCCGGATCCGGCTCTACGCGCAGGCCGGCGCGAACGAGTTGCGCGGGCTGGACGCCGACGGCCTGGACCGCTGGGTCGGCGACCTGGTCCGGGAGACTCCCGCGCTCGCACCGCTGGAGGCGTCGATACGCGCGAACCTCACCGGAAGGCAGGTGCTACCGGTGTCCCGGTTCCTCGCGCCGACGCTCTCCGCACCGGGCCTGGCGCTGGCCGGCGAGAGCGGGCACGCCGTGCACCCGATGGCCGCGCAGGGCATGAACAGCGCCATCGCCGACGCCCACGAGCTCGCCACCGTGCTGCGGCAGGGCGGTTCGCTCGCCCCGGCCGCCGTCGACCACGCGCTGGCGCGGTATTCGGCCGCGCGCCGGGAGAACCTGGCCCACATCGGCCGGACGAGCCACAACGCGGCGAGGATGATCACGGACCTGTCGCGGGTGGGCCGGTTCGCCGGCCGCCGGGCGCTGCGCGGCACCGGCGGCAACGACCGCATCCGCTACACGGTGATGCACACGATGTCCGGGCTCGGCGTGCACCCGCTGACGCCGCTGGACCGGCTGCACCAGCTCGGGGTGCTGCCGGACCCGCGGGCCCGGCGGCTCCCGTCCTGGGCGTGAGCGTGGTGTCAGCCCGCGCACTCCACCACGACCAACCCGCCCGGAAGGCGGTGCGTGGCGTGCACCGGCAGACCGGCGGCCGCGGCCAGCCCGTGAAAGCCGGTGACGGTGCGCTCGCGGCCGCCCAGCAGCGTGAGCGACTGGAGGTCGAACGAGGAGTTGTTCTTCGCGTGCTCCTCGCCCGCGAGCACTTCGACGATCAGGACCCGCCCCTGCGGCCCGGCGGCCTCGCCGCAGCGGCGCAGGATCTTCGCGGCGTCCTCGTCGTTCCAGTCGGTCAGAACCCGCGAGACCAGCAGCACGTCGTAGCCGGTGGGCAGCGGGTCGAAGAAGCTGCCGCCGACGAACTCCGCGCGTCCGGAGAGCCCCGCGTCGGCCAACGCCTGCTCGGCCTCCGGACGCACCGGCGGCAGGTCCAGCACGGCGCCGGTCAGGTGCGAGTGCTTGAGCAGCACGTCCGCGAGCAGCGCCCCGGTCCCGCCGCCGACGTCGAGCACCCGCCGGGCCCCGGACCAGTCGTACTCCGCGGCCACGGCCGGGCCGGTCTGCCAGGCGTGCGCGGCCATGATCGCGCCGAAGAACAGCCGCAGCCGCTCGTCGCGCTGGTAGTCGGCCCAGAAGTCGACGCCGTGCACCCGGCCGTAGGCGGATTCGCCGGTGCGCACCGAATGCAGCATCCCGGTGTAGGCGAGGTCCATCTTCGCGCCCGGACCGTCGATCTCGAGCCAGCCGCGCTGCCAGCGCTGGTCCTCGCCGAGCAGCTCGCGCGAGAGCGAGGTGAGCCCGTAGGTCCCCGGCGCGGTTTCGTCGAACAGGCCGACGGCGACCAGGTGCCGCAGCAGCCGCGCCAGCGAGTCCTCGTCGCATTCGCTCGCCGCGGCCAGCTCCGCCAGGCCGGTGGTGCCCGCCTCGACCAGCTCGGGCAGCCGCAGGGCGACCGCGGTGCGGATCGCGAACGGGGTTGCCAGGTCCACGAGACGGGCGAGCTCAGCGGCGGCGTCGTGCGGCATGGGCGTCCTTTCGACGAGGGAGTCCGGGGACCGCCGGAAAAAGGTCCGGCACGGCCAGCGTGTCAGTCGCGAACAATTCCCGTCAACCATTTCCGGAGCATTCCGGCCGGTTGACGAAAGGCCATTTCGCGCTGCCTGAAAACGTCCGAGAAAGGCGGAAAAACAATGAACGAGAACCGTTTCGACGTGCGCCCGGTGTCCGGGGCGCTGGGCGCGGAAGTGCGCGGCGTGCCGCTCGACGCGCTGACCGACTCCGATTTCACCGCAGTGCGGGAACTGCTGCTGGAACACCTCGTGCTGTTCCTCCCCGACGCTGCCGGGCTCGAACCGGAGGCGCACAAGGCGTTCGGCCGCCGTTTCGGCGAGCTGGAGGTGCACCCGTTCCTGCCGAAGCTGCCCGGCCACGACGAGCTGGTGGTGCTGGACTCCGAGCAGGGGGCGCGTGCCGACGTCTGGCACACCGACGTCACGTTCAGCCCCTCCCCGCCGATCGCGTCGGTGCTGCAGCTCGTGGAGTGCCCGCCGTCAGGCGGCGACACGATGTGGAGCAACCAGTACCTGGCCTACGAGGCACTGTCGGCGCCAGTGCGCGAACTGCTCGACGGGCTCACCGCCGTGCACGTCTTCGAGCACCCGAACGGCTCGTTCCGCAGCGAGGCCGAGCATCCCGTGGTGCGCGCGCACCCGGAAACCGGCCGCCGCTCGCTGTACGTCAACCGCATGTTCACCCGCCGCATCCCGCAGCTGACCTCCGGGGAGAGCGACGCGTTGCTACGCCAGTTGTTCGAGGTTTCCGAGAGCCCGCAACGGGTGTGCCGCTACCGCTGGGTCCCCGGCGCGATCGCCGTCTGGGACAACCGGGTCACCCAGCACTACGCGGTCAACGACTACACGGGCCGCCGCGTCGGCCGCCGCGTCACCGTGCTCGGCGACAAGCCCGTCGGTGAACCGCCCCGCTGGCCCCACCACGAGGCGGGTGAGCTGAGCGCGTCCACCAGCCGGTGACCTCGGCCCGGTGTGCCGATCCGGTGGTCGGCACACCGGGCCGGCCGCCGGCGCCCGGTCACTCCGCGTCCAGCCTCGAGCGGTCGGCGACCCAGGTGGCGATCTGGGCGCGCGAGGTGAACCCGAGCTTGACCAGGATGTGCTCGATGTGGCTCTCGGCGGTGCGCGAGGCGATCATGAGCTTGGCCGCGATCTCCTTGTTGCTCATGCCCTGGGCGACGAGCTCGGCGACCTCCCGTTCACGCCGGGTCAGCCGCGGCGCGTCGCCGGCGCCCGACCGCTCGTCGGGTCGCGGCTCCTCCTGCGCGGCGAGGTGCAGCGCGTCTTCGAGGGTGAGGGACGCGCCCTCGTCGAGCAACGCCTGGTAGCCCCGCTCGCCCAGAGTGCTTCGGAGTCGTCGCACGCATTCGTCGTAGTCGTCGGCGAGGTGGGTGTACGCGCGCAGCGACACGCCGAGCGAGCGGCTCAGCGATCGCAGGATGCCGAAGAGCCGGGCCGCGTGTTCGCCGCGGCCGTCGGTCTCGGCGACGAGCGCAAGGATCTCGAGGTTCAGCACGATGCCCAGGCGGTCGTCGAGCTCGTGGTTGAGCCCGAGGCTCTCCCGCTCCAGCACCTCCGCCCGCCGGATGTCGCCCTGCCGCCACACCTCGATGCCGAGCGCGGTCAGCGCGTAGGCCTTGTGCCACACGTCGCCCGCCGCGTCGCAGACCGCGAGGCACTCCTCGGCGAGGGCGATGGCTCGCGCGGAGTCACCCTGGTGGGAGTAGGCCATCGCCGACCTGATCAGGGTCGAGGCGACCCCGTGCGGGTTGTCCGCGGTGCGATGCCTGTCGAGGGCCTCCTGGTACAGGTCCAGGGCTGCCTGGGAATCGTGGTCGAAGCTCGCCGCCATGCCGGAGAACAGGGCGGTGTAGGCCAGCGCCTCCGCGGCGCCGAGTCGCGTCGCCAGGGCGCGGGCCTCGGCCAGCATCGACCCCGCGGCGCTGAAATCGGACTGGATGAGTGCCAGCCAGCCGTTGACCCACAGCGCGTCGGCGCGGGTCGTGGACGGTGCGGAGGCGAGGGCGAGGAAGTCGTCCAGCCAGCCCCGGCCCTCGTCGAGGTAGAAGCTGCTGAGCCAGTGGTAGAGCAGGTCCGCGGCCATGCGCAACCCGTCGGACGCCGCGGCGGGATCCGACGCGCAGTCCTCGAGCGCGACCCGCAGGTCGGCGTGGTCCAGCCGCAGCCGGGCGAACCAGTCGACCTGGTGCGGCCCGAACCGCTCCGACCAGGTGCGGGTGGCGATGCGCTGGTAGTGCTGCCGGTGGTGCAGCCGCACGAGCTGCTCCTCCCCGGTGCCGGCCAGCCGCTCGCGGCCGAACTGGCGGATCGTCTCGATCTGCCGGTACCGCGAGACGCTCCCGTGTTGCTCGCGATGCAGGATGGACTTGTCGATCAGCCCGGTGACCAGGTCCACGACGCTCCCGGGCGCGATGCCGTCGCCCTGGCACACCGCCTCGGCCGCCTCCAGGTCGAAGTTGCCCGCGAACACCGACGAGCGCATCCAGAGCAGCCGCTCGGGCTCGGTGCACAGCTGGAAGCTCCAGTCGATCAGCGCCCGCAGGGTCCGGTGCCGGGGCTCCGCGCCCGCCGTCCCGCCGCTGAGCAGCCGGTACGGGTCGTCGAGCCGCTCCAGGATCTGTTCCGGCGAGAGCGCCCGCACGCGGGCGGCGGCGAGCTCGATCGCCAGCGGCAGGCCGTCGAGCCTGCGGCAGATGTCCTCCACCACCGCGCGGTTGCCGCTGTCGGTCCTGAATTCGGCCTGGACCGATTGGGCGCGCCTGACGAACAGCTCGAGACCTTCGGACTGCTCCTGGCCCGGCCCGCCGGACTCCGCGGGCAGCGACAGCGGCGGGACCACCATGAGCACTTCGGCGGGGATGTTCAGCCGCTCCCGGCTCGTCGCCAGCACGCGCAGCTCCGGCGCCTGCTTGAGCAGCGCGTCGGCCACGCTGCCGCACTCGTCCGACATCGTCTCGCAGTTGTCCAGCACGAGCAGGGCGCGCCGGTCGGCGAAGTGCTCGCAGAGCACGAGAAGGGGGTCCCGACGGGAGTGCTCCCGGATCTCGACGGCTTCGGCGACGGCCCGCGACAGCAGACGCGGCCCGGAGAGCCTGGTGAGGTCGACCCACCACACCCCGTCCGGGAACGCCTTGCCGACGCTGCCCGCCAGTTGGAGCGCCAGCCGGGTCTTGCCCACGCCACCGACACCGGTGAGGGTCAGCAGGCGCGAGCGCGCCAGCAGCGATCTCGCATCGGCCAGCTCCCGTCGTCTCCCGACGAAGCTGGTCAGATCAAGGGGAAGGTTCCCGACCGTCGGCGGCGACACCACTGGTACCTGGTTTGCGGCTGTTGACCTGGTCGCCCCGGCCCTGCTGCCTGGGGTCGCTCTGGCGGAGCGTATACCTCCCGACTTCCTCCGCGCCACCACGCGGGCCCGGACCGGCTCCGCGACCTGGGGCCGCAGCCGCTCGCCGAGGTCAGGCCCGCGGGCCCGGGCGGTCGTACAGTTGGGCGGTGGACCCATCGCCGCGCGGGAGGTCCGGAGGTCTTCCTTCCGACGTCACCAGCTTCGTGGGGCGTCGGCGGGAGATGGCCGAGGTCAGGGCCATGCTGTCGTCGTCACGGCTGACGACGCTGACCGGGGTGGGCGGAGTGGGCAAGTCCCGGCTCGCGTTGCGCGTGGCCAGGGGCGCGCAGCGGGGTTTCCGCGACGGGGCGTGGCTGGTCGAGCTGGCCCGGCTCCAGGCTCCCTCCGTGCTCGGCGCCGCGGTCGCCGCGTCGCTGGGGCTGCGCGAGCTGTCCACGCGCGACGCCGAAACCGTGCTTGCCGACTACCTGGCAGACAAGCAGCTTCTGCTGCTCCTGGACAACTGCGAGCACGTGGTCGACGAGTGCGCGCGGCTGGTGACCGCTCTGCTGGCGGTGTCTCCCGGCCTGCGCATCCTCGCCACCAGCCGGGAGCCGCTCGGCGCGGCCGGCGAACACGTCTGGCAGGTGCCCCCGCTGTCGGTGCTGGACGCCGAGGACGCCCACGAGCGATCCGCACCGGGCGACGTCCGCTACGAGGCGCTGTCGCTGTTCGAACTGCGGACGGCCGCGGTGCTCCCCGGATTCGCGGTCGATTCCGACAACCTGGCGACGGCGGCCCGGCTGTGCCAGCGGCTGGAAGGACTGCCGCTGGCGATCGAGCTGGCCGCCGTGCGGATGCGTGCACTGTCCATGGAGCAGATCCTCTCGCGCCTGGACGACCGCTTCCGCCTGCTGACCGGAGGCAGCCGCATCGATCCTCCGCACCACCGGACGCTGCGCGCGACCTTCGACTGGAGCTTCGACCTGTGCTCCAGGCAGGAGCAGGCGCTGTGGCGGCGGATGTCGGTGTTCGCCGGGGGCTTCAGCCTCGAGGCCGCCGAAGCGGTCTGCGCGGACGAGCACCTGCCGCCGCACGAGATCCTCGGCTGCGTGGCGGGACTGGTGGACCAGTCCTTGCTGGCGCGCGAGGAAACCGGCTCCGCGGTCCGCTACCGCCTGCTCGAAACGGTGCGCCAGTACGGACACCAGCGGCTGCGCGAATCCGACGGCGAGGCCGCGCTCCGGCTGCGGCACCGCGACTACTACCTGCGCCTGGCGGAGAGGGTCGAGGCCGACTGGTTCGGTCCCCGCCAGCTCGAATGGCTGGAGATCCTGCACGCCGAGCATCCGAACATCCAGGCGGCGCTGGAGTTCTGCCTCGCCGAGCCCGGTGGTGCGCGAACCGCGCAGCGCCTCGCGGGCGCGTTGTGGTTCTACTGGATCGCGCACGGCCTGCTCACCGAGGGGCGGCACTGGCTGGACAAGGCGTTGGCCCTCGACGCGGAGCCCGGTCCCGAGCGGGTCAAGGCGTTGTGGGTCAACGGCTACATCGCCACCAGGCAGGGCGACAACAACGCGGCCCTGGCCATGCTGGAGGAGTGCCAGGACCTCGCCCAGCTCCTCGGCGACGACGCCGCGCTCGTGCGCGGGCTCCAGATGACCGGCCTGGCCGAGCTGATGCACGGCGACCACGCCCGCGGGGTCAAGCTGCTGGAGGAAGCGCTGGTCCACCACCGGGCCGCGGGCGAACCCAACGCCAACCTCGCCCTCACGATGTTCTACCTGGCCCTGGCCGTGTGCACGCGCGGCGACCTGGACCGCGCCGTGGCGCTGTGCCAGGAGTGCAGGCAGATGTGCGAGTCCTGCGGCGAGCGCTGGAGCCTGTCGCGCACCCTCTGGATACTCGGCCTCGCCCAGTGGGCGCGGGGCGAGCCGCGACCGGCCGACGACAACGTGCGCGAGTCGCTGAAGATCGAACGGGTCCTCCACGACCCGATCAGCGTCGCCCTGTGCGTGGAGGTCCTGGGCTGGATCGCGGCGGCCGGGGGCAAGCCGAGACGGGCCGCGACGCTGTTCGGGGTCAGCCGCAGGCTCTTCGAACCGCTCAGCGAGTTCCTCTTCGGGTTCGCCTACTACCTCGACTGGCACGACCAGGCCGAGGCCCGGGCGCGGCAGGCCCTCGGCGACGCCGGATTCGACGACGCCTTCCGGTACGGGCGCGGACTCGATCTCCCCGCGGCGACGGCCTACGCCCTGGAGGAGAAGCCCAAGGCAGGCCGCGGCGGTGGGGCCGGGTCCAGCTCACCGCTGACGCGGCGCGAGCGGGAGATCGCCGAGCTGGTCACCCAGGGCCTGTCCAACAAGGAGATCGCCTCCCGGCTGGTCATCGCCAAGCGCACCGTCGACGCCCACGTGGAGCACATCTTCACCAAGCTCGGACTCAACTCCCGGAACCAGGTCGCGGCTTGGATGGCGAAGCAGAGCGCCCACCAGCAGAACGCCCGCGACGGCCGAAGTGGGTGAGCCGGAGATGACCAGCGCAGGGGGTTCGCGGCGGCACGTGGGGAACCTGCCGGAAGAGGACAGCAGCTTCGTGGGGCGCCGCGACGAGGTGGCCCTGGGCAAGCGGACGCTGTCGCAGGCGAGGTTGCTGACCGTCACCGGACCTCCGGGGGTCGGCAAGTCGCGCGTGGGCCTGCGCGTGGCCGCGCAGGTGCGGCGGAAGTTCCCCGACGGGGTGTGGCTGGTGGGCCTGGCCGGGCTGGAGGACCCCGCACTCCTGCCGCACACCGTGCTGGAGACCCTCGGCGTCGGCGACTACTCCCTGCGGCGGCCGATCGACTCGCTGGCGGAGTACCTGGAGTCCCGGCGTCTGCTGCTGGTGCTCGACAACTGCGAGCACCTGGTGCAGGAGTGCGCCACGCTGGTGACCGCCCTGCTCAAGACCGCCCCCCGGCTGCGGATCCTGATCACCAGCCGCCATCTCCTGGGCGCCGAAGGCGAGCACGTGGTGACCGTGCCCCCGCTGCCGGTGCCCGACGACGACAGCCCGCTGCCCCTGGAGGCGGTGCTGGCCAGCGCCTCGGTGGAGCTGTTCACCGCGCGCGCCAAGGTCCTGGTCCCCGGCTTCACCGTCGACGCCTCGAACTGCGGCGCGGTCGCCGCCATCTGCCGCAGGCTGGAGGGACTGCCGCTCGCCCTGGAGCTGGCGGCGAAGTGGCTCCGGACGATGTCGGTCGAGCAGATCCTCACCGGCCTGCGGAACTGGCCCGAGCAGGAGGAGATACCGGACCAGGGGGCCCGGGTGGCGCGGTACCACGAGACGTTGCGGGCGAGCTTCGACTGGAGCTTCGAGCTGTGCTCCCCCACCGAGCGGACGTTGTGGGCGCGGGCTTCGGTGTTCGCGGCGGACTTCGACCTCGAGTCCGCCGAAGCGGTGTGCTCCGACGACGCGGTGCCGCGGGAGGCAGTGCTCGAACTGGTGGTCTCGCTCCTGGACAAGTCGGTCCTGAGCCGGAGGGACCGGGCCGGGTGGACGCGCTACCGGCTGCTCGACCCGACCCGCCAGTACGGTGCGCAGCGGCTTGCGAAGTCCGGCGACAGCGACCGCCTGCGCCGCCGCCACCGGGACCACTACCGGTGGCTGGCCGAGCGGGCGGAAGCGAGGTGGTTCGGTCCGCAGCAGGAGGACTGGCACGAGCGCATGCGCTCCGAGCACGCCGACCTGCGGGCGGCGCTGGAGTTCTGCCTCACCACGCCCGGTGAGGAGCGCGAGGGGCTGAGGCTGGCCGGGGCGCTGTGGTTCTGCTGGGTGGGCGGCGGCTGGGTCGCCGAGGGGCGCCACTGGCTGGACCACCTGCTCGCGCTCGCGACGGAACCGTGCGCGGAAAGGGCCAAGGCGTTGTGGGCCAACGCCTGGATCACGACCCTGCAGGGCGATGTCGGCAGTGCGCTGCCGATGCTCGACGAGGCCCGCGACCTCGCACGCCGGACGGGAGAGACCTCCGAGCTCACCTCCGCCCTGTGCGTGTCCGGCTACGCCGAGCACATGCGCGGCAACCAGCACATCGCGGTGGAGTACCTGGAACAGGCCCTGGAGCAGGAGAAGACCCTCGGCGTGCCCAGCGCGGTGACCGCGGTGAGCCGTCCCATCCTGGCCAGCACCGTGCTGCTGCTCGGCGACACCGAGCGGGCGCGCGCCCTCTGCGAGGAATGCCTGGCGTTGCGACCCCCGTACAAGGTTCCCTGGTCGCGTTCCTGGGCGCTGTGGGTGCTGGGCGTCGCCGCCTGGACCGACGGCGACACCCGGCGGGCCGGCTCCTACGCCCGGGAATGCCTGCGGATCAAACAACATCTCAACGACCTGGTCGGCGTGGCCCTGTCCGTCGAGTTGCTCGCCTGGGCCGCGACGGAGCACGACGCCGACCGCACCGCCCGGCTGCTGGGCGCCAGCCACACCCTGTGGAGCGAGATCGGCACGCCGTTGTTCGGGTTCGCGCCGTACGTGACCCGGCACCACGTCAGCGAGGAACAAGCGCGCAAGACCCTCGGCCCGCGGGCTTTCGAGGACGCTTTCGAAGACGGCAGGAAGCTCACCGTGCCCGAGGTGACGTCCTACGCCCTCCAACAGAGCGAGGAAGCGTGACCTTGGCGCACCTTCGGTGAGCCGGCGCGACGGCTCACCAGGCGTCGCAGCTCGACCGTGTCCGTGGATTGAGGACCATTTGCCGTACTGCGGGCGCATCGCGGTTGCTAGCGTCGGGCCCGAGTCCGCTGAGGACGTCCGGCGATCGGCAAACACCGCCGCACCAAGGTGAAACGAGTTCGCGGAACACGTGGTGCCAGGGGTGGTTCACCGTGATCGAGCTCATCGGCATCGCCGCGACCAGGTTCCACCGGGGGCCTGGCCATCGTCCCGCGCAGCGCCCACGAGCGCCCGGCGGCCCGGCCTCCTCCTCGCTGAAGTGCTTTCGCACGAACGGGATCGAACGCGGACCGAGGAAAAAGCCGTCCCCACACCGGCGCGGCCGGTGCGAGCGATGAACGGAGGGGACCATGCGCTACAGACCTATTGAGAGAGATCCGGACGACCAGCGGCTGGGGCGGTTCATCCCGGACGACTGGCACCACGTCGAAAGCTACCCGCTGACCGCGCGGACCCGGCCCGTGCACGTGCCGGTGGTGATCGGCGTCAACTGGTACGCCGAGTTCGACGAGCCGGAACCCGACCGCCGTGGTGTCGAGTTCGTGGCCCGGGGCGGACCGGCGTCACTCACCGCGATCCGGGGCGGCCACGCGGTTTGCCTGGAACCCGGCGGAGAACCCGACCAGGACGAGTGGTGGGAGTTCTACGACCAGGGCAGCGAGGGCGCCTGCGTCGGGTTCGCCTGGTCGCGGTGCATGAGCATCCTCAACAAGGAGATCTACACCGCCAGGTGGCTGTGGGACCGGGCCAAGGAGCGCGACCAGTGGGCCGAGACCAACCCGGGCGACGACAACGGCACGTCCTGCCGCGCCGCGGCCGAGGTCCTGGCATCGGCCGGCCACGTCGACTGGGACGACTCCTTCGCCGGTCACAACCACACGCGGCGCAGCGGCTACGTCCCCGACGCCGGCGACGGCATCAAGGTGTTCCGCTGGGCGCGTTCGGTGGACGAGGTGCATTCGGTGCTCGGCAACGCGCGCGCGGACGAGCTCGGCGCCGTGCCGTTCCTGAACTCGTGGGGCACCGGCTACCCGCACCGCGTGTGGATGCCGGACGAGGTCTTCGACCGGCTGATCCGAGAGGACGGCGAAATCGCCGTACCCACCGACCACTAATGATCTTTCGGTATTTGGGTGATCTTGGTTCATAGGCGGAGGCCGGTGTGTTCGAGGAAGGAGTAGCACAGTTGGTAGCTGTTGCCGATGCGTTCCAGTCCGGTCTCCGCAGCGGCATGAGCTTCATCGATGACGTTGGGGCAGAGGTTGGCCAGTTCGGTGGCTTTGAGGTTGCCCCAGACCTGTTCGACCGGGTTGAGGTCGGGTGCGTATCCGGGAAGTCGTTCGACGACAAGCCAATGCCGCTGTGTGGCCAGCCAGGCTTTCATGGCTTTGGACCGGTGGGCGGGCAGCCCGTCCCAGATCAGCGTGACCGGCTCTCCGTCGAGGTGGGTGTGCAGGTCGGTGAGGAACTCGATCAGGGAGGTGGTGTTGTAGCTGTCCTCCTTGATCTGAAACACAAACACCGCTGCACTGCGATCCTGTCGGTAGGCCAGCGCGCCGGACATCGACATGCGCTTCCAGGAGAACCGGTGCCGCAGCACCGGGGTCTGGCCTCGTGGCGCCCAGGTGGCCCTCACCGCGGGCAGCAGAGAGAAACCGCTTTCGTCTTGGAAGCAGATCCAGGCTCCTCGGCGCCGGGCCCCCTTTTTATCCGCGGCCACTCGGCCTTGACCCATTCCTCGATCGCCTCGTCATCGCGCTCGGCGGCTTTGCGCGCCGGACGCTGGCGACTCCAGCCCAACCGCTCGCGCAGGATCGTCCAGGTCTGCGTGAGCGAATACCGGACACCGGTGAGGCGTTCAATCACCTCAGCCACCCGGGCCAACGTCCACATCTCAGTAGAAAACCCGTTGGCACGTGGGCCTCTGAGCAACTCCGCCTCCACCTCGGCCAGCTGTTCATCGGACAGCCTGGGCACCCGCCCGGCACGACCGGCACCGGCCAGCCCTTCACGACCACCGGCCGACCACGCCCGGTACCACTTCGACACGGTCTGCGCCGACACCCCCAACGTCGAAGCCACATCGACCTGCCGCTCGCCGCGATCGAACATCTCCGCCGCTCGCATCCGCCGCTGGCGCAACGCCTCGAAATCCCGTCTAGCAGCAACAGGTTTGCTCTCACGGGCCTGCTTGCCCGTCGATCGTGAAGACTTCGGCACACCACGATCATCTCACCGCACAACACAAACCACGCACAGCGACTCGCCCTATTACCGAAAGATCATTAGGTTCTGCATCACCACAGGAATGGAACCTGCCCGCCCCCACGCGCGGTCGGCGCATGGGGGCGGGCAGGAGCTACCGGAGTCGAACGGGCGGAACACCCGTCAGCGCACGAGTTCCTTCGTGATCCGCTCGAGCATGAACTTCGAGGAGTCGACGGCGCGTTCCTCCCACGCGAACACGCACGCGGTCGCGATGCCGTCGAAGTTCATCTCCCGCAGCGTCCCGAAGAACACGTCCCAGTCCACCTCGCCCTGCCCGATGTCGAGGTGCTGGTGGATGCGCGCGGGAGTTCCGGGCGGGTTGAGGATGTAGCGCAGCCCGGACGATCCCTTGTGGTTGAAGCTGTCGGCGATGTGCACGTGCTGGAGCTTGTCCCCGGCGTAGCGCAGCATGGCGGGAATGTCGGCGCCCGTGTCGTCGCCGGACAGGTGGAACGTGTGCGGGGCGCAGTACAGGTAGTTCACCCACGGCTTGTTGATCGCCCGCACCAGGTCCACCGCCGGGGTGTTGACCTCGCAGAAGTCATCGGGGTGCGCCTCGAGGTTCAGCGCGATGCCCTCGCGCTCGAAGACCGGGAGCAGCTCCTCCATCGAGCGCCAGAACGCCGCCTCGCTCTCGGCCGGACGCTCCGGCCTGCCGTTGAACTCCGAGTTCATCTGCCGGCAGCCCAGCTCGGCGGTCACCTCGATCATCCGCCGCCAGTACCGGACCGCGGCCTGGCGCTCGGTCTCGTCGGGACCGGACCACCGGTACAGCGGCAGCACGCTCGCCACCTGCACGCCGGTCTCCCGCAACGCGCTCTTGAACTCCGCGACCCGGTCGTCGTCGGCGCGCGGGTGCAGGAAGAACGGCATGAACTCGTCCCGCGGGGACAGTTCGATGTACTCGTAGCCGATGTCGGCCACCGTGCGCACCATCTCCCGGATCGGGAGCTTGCGCAGCATGAAGGGGTCGAGGGCGATCTTCACTGGTTGGTTCCTCCGTACAGGCCGGGACGGTCTTTCAGTGCGACGGGTACGACCTGCCCGCTGTGCAGCGCCTCCACGGTGGCGCCGCAGATCGCGGTGGCCGCGTACCCGTCCCACGCGGATGGCCCACTGGCGGCGCCGTGCGCCACCGAGTCGACCCAGCTCTGCATCTCCGCGTCGAACGCGTCGGCGAAGCGCTGCTTCCAGTCCTGCGTGATCGCCGTCCGCACCGATGCCGCCGACCGGAGACCCGTCCGCGCGGGGTCGGGCAGGCGGATCGTCCCGCTCTCACCCACCACCTCGCACTGGATGTCGTAGCCGTACTGGCAGTTGACGAACACCTCGACGTCGATCCGCGCGCCGGACTCGGTCTCGAACAACATGATCTGCGGGTCCTGCAGGTGTTCGAACCGCTTGCTGGTGCGCCGCGGCCTGATCACCTGCGCCGAGACGATCTCGTCGTCGAGCAGCCAGCGCAGCGTGTCGATCTCGTGCACCGCGGTGTCCTGCGCCGCCATCGCCGAATGGTAGGCCTCGGGCACGGTCGGGTTGCGGTGCACGCAGTGCGCCATCAGCGGGATGCCGATGTCGCCCGCGTCGACGAGCTCCTTCATCTCCCGGTACCCGGCGTCGTAGCGGCGCATGAAACCCACCTGCACCAGGCGCTCGCCGCGGGCGCGTTCGGCCTCCACGATGCGAAGGCAGTCCTCGACCTCGGTGGCCAGGGGCTTCTCGCAGAAAACCGGTTTGCCCGCCTCGATCGCGGCCAGCACGTGCTCGGCGTGCGTCGGCCCCCACGAGGTGACCAGCACGGCGTCCACGTCGGCCGACCCGGTCACGTCGGCGCCGGACGGCATCGTCCTCGCCCCGACTCCACCCGCCACGCTCGCGGCGCGGTCACCGTCGATGTCGGTGACGGCGACGACCTCTGCTCCGGTGACCGCTCGGGTCAGCCGGCGGATGTGGTCCTGGCCGATCATGCCGGTCCCGATCACTCCCACGCGCACGGACATCTTCCTTCTCCTCTCAGCAATCCCGCTCGGCGCGGCCTCAGGCGCTGAAGCGCGCGTGCAGCTCGGTTTCCAGCGTTTCCAGGGAACGGCCACGGGTTTCCTGCACGTACCTGGCGACGAAACCGAGAGCGAGCACGCCGACGGCGACGAAGACGAGGAACGTGTAGGAAATCGTGAACGCGTCGACCATGACCGGGTAGGTCAGGCCGATGACGAAGTTGGTGGACCACAGCGTCAGGCTCGCGATGCCGAAGGCGAAACCCCGCATCTTCAGCGGGAAGATCTCGGCGAGCATCAGCCAGGTCACCGGCGAGGTCGCCCCCTGCTGGAAGGCAAGGAACGTCACGGTCAGCGCCAGCACGACCAGCCCGCGCGCGAAGCCTTCCGGCATCACCATCGACACGACCGCGACCAGCAGCAGTGCCGTCGACGTGCCCGCGATGCCGACCAGCAGCATCGGACGCCGGTTCACCCTGCCCAGCAGGTAGATCCCGACGAAGGTGGCCAGCACCGAGATCACGCCGTTGGCGATGTTGGCGATCAGGGCGCCGTTGGCCGAGAACCCGGAGTTCTTCAGGATCTGCGTGCCGTAGTACATGATCGTGTTGACACCGCTGACCTGCTGGACGATCGCGATCCCGATGCCGACCAGCACGAGCTTGCGGATCCACGGGACCGCCAGGTCGGACCAGCCGCCGGTCTGCGACTTCTGGTCCTCCTGCGCGAGCCTCTTCACCTCGGTGAGCTCGTCCTCGGCGCGCTGCGCCGAGCGCACCTGGCGCAGCACCTCCAGGGCGTCGGAGAACCGGCCCTTGGACGCCAGCCACCGCGGGCTCTCGGGCATGACGAGCATCCCCAGCCACAGCACCACCGCGGGCAGGGTGGCCACGACGAGCATGTAGCGCCACACGTGCGCGGAGTCGCCGAGCACGCTCGCGATGCCCGCGTTGAAGCTGAACGCCAGCAGCTGGCCGGTGACGATCATCAGCTCGTTCTGCGTGACCAGCCGGCCCCGGCGCTCGGCGGGTGAGATCTCGGCCAGGTAGGTCGGCACGGTGACCGACGCGCCGCCGACCGCCAGGCCGAGCACGAACCGGGCGGCCACCATCACCGCCGTGTTGGGAGCGAAGGTGCACGCCAGCGTGCCCAGCACGAAGATCGCCGCGAGCATCAGCAGGTTGCGCCTGCGTCCCCGCGCGTCGGAGAGCCTGCCGCCGAAGAACGCGCCCAGCGCGGCGCCCAGCAGCAGCGAGCTCGTCACCACTCCCTCGGTGACCGGGGTGAGCCCGAGGTCCTTCTGCATGTAGGGAAGGGCCCCGTTGATCACGCCGGTGTCGTAGCCGAACAGCAGGCCACCGAAGGTCGAGACCACGGTGATGACCTTCAGACGGCGTGAGTGCGGCCCCTTGGCCTCGAGCGGCACCGCCGGAGCCGGGGGCACGTCACTGTGCACTTCGGACATCTCATCTCTTCTTCGTCGTCGGAGGGGTTCCGGAGTGGATGCGCCAGGTCACCGGGTCTCGGGACGGCGGGTACCGCTGAGGCCGCACCGGGCGAGGTACTCGCGGGTGCGGACGGCGATGGGCAGCGGGACGTCGGGCTCGCAGGGGTAGAGGTCCTGCTCGACGATCACGAACAGCTCGTCGTCCAGGCCGGCCAGGGCCTCGGTGACCTCGGCGGGGTTGGGCACGCCGGCGGGCGGCTCCACGCACACCCCCCGCTTGACGGCCTCCCCGAAGGACAGCCCCTCGGTGAAGACCTGCTCCAGCACCTGCGGGTCCATCTGCTTGATGTGCACGTACCGGATGCGCTCGCTGAAACGGCGGATCAGGTCGAGGTTGTCGCCGCCGCCGTAGGCGACGTGCCCGGTGTCCAAGCACAGGTTGGCGTAGCGGGAGTCGGTCTCGTTGAGGAAGCGCTCGATCTCCGGCTGGGTCTGGATGTGGCTGTCGGCGTGCGAGTGCAGGCACAGCCGCACGTCGTAGTCGTCGAGCAGGATCTTGCCGAGCTCGTTGGCGGCCTTGCCCAGCGCGGTCCACTGCTCGGCGTTCAGGACCGGTTCCTCGGTGTAGGCGCCGGTCTTCTCGTCCCGGTACATCGGCGGGATGAACACCAGGTGGTGCGCGCCCGCGGCCGCGGTCAGCTCTGCCACCTGGCGGACGGCCGCCAGCATCTCGTCCCACTCGTGCGGCCGGTGCAGCGCGCCGAACGTGGTGCCGCCGGAGACCTTCAGTCCCCGCGAACCGACCTCCTCGGCGAGCTGCTTCGGGTCGGTGGGCAGGTAGCCGGGCGGGCCGAGCTCCAGCCACTCGTAGCCGGCCTCGGCCAGTTCGTCCAGGAAGCGGGTGTAGGGGACCTGGTGGTCGTCCTGCGGGAACCACACCCCCCACGAGTCCGGTGCGGAGCCGAGGCAGAGATTGCCCGCCACGGTGCGGGCGATGGTGGGCTGTGACGCCGTCGTCATCGACGGACCTCCTCACGACGAGCTCAAGCTCGGGGATCGGGGCGACTAGAGCGCGCTACTATCGCGCTCTAGGCCCGGTACTATGCTGCCGGTCACATGCAAATGTCAAGACGTTCTATCAAACAAACCGCAAGGCAACATAGAGCGATGAACGAACCCCCGACCGAACGCCGTCGCGACAGCGCACGGGACCGCAGGCCCACGATGGCGGACGTCGCCGCGCGGGCCGGCGTGTCCCGCGCGCTCGTCTCACTGGTCTTCCGGGGCCTGCCAGGCGCCAGTGCCGCCACCCGCGAGCGGGTGTTCAAGGCCGCCGACGAGCTCGGCTACCGCCCGGACACCGCCGCGCAGCTGCTCGCGCGGGGCCGCAGCCGCACGCTCGGCGTGATGCTGACCGTCCACCAGCCGTTCCACGCCGACCTCGTGGAGGCCATCTACCCGGCAGCGGAGCAGGTCGGCTACGAGGTGCTGCTGTCGGCGAGCGCACCGGTGCGCGACGAGACCAAGGCCGTGGAGGCGCTGCTCAGCCACCGCTGCGAGGGCCTGATCCTGCTCGGCACGCGGGCCGACGCGCGATGGCTGAACGAGCTCGGGCAGCGCACGGCCACCGCCATCGTCGGCCGCCGCCTGCCCGGCGCGCACGTGGACAGCGTGCACACGGCCGACGCACTCGGCATCCGGCAGGCGGTCGACCACCTCGTGGAACTCGGACATCGCACGATCACGCACGTCGACGGCGGACAGGCCCCCGCGGCCGCCGACCGCCGCCGCGCCTACCGCGCCGCCATGCGCGCGCACCACCTGGCCGAGCACGTCGACGTGCTCCGCGGCAACCACACCGAGGACGCCGGGATCGAAGCCGGCCACACCCTGCTGGCCCGAGACCGGCTGCCCACCGCCGTGCTCGCCGGGAACGACCGGTGCGCCATCGGGCTGATCGGCACGCTCCTGCGCGCCGGCGTGGACGTGCCGGGGGAAGTCTCCGTCGTCGGCTACGACGACAGCCACATCTCGCACCTGCTCCACGACCTGACGACCGTCAGCCAGGACGCGCTGCGCATGGGGGAGCACGCGGTCCGTTCGGTGGTCAGGCGGCTCGACGACGACTCGCTCGCCCCGGACGAGATCGTCCTCGAACCGAAGCTCGTCGTGCGCAACACCAGCGCTCCCCCACGGGACGGGAGCACGGCGCGCTGACCCGCGGCTCCGGCCGGGCGAGAGCAGGCTCATGATCTGTCCTAATGTACGGACATATTGTTGACAGGTTTCAACCCGGTAGCTACACATGGACCCGGAAGCACCGTCGGACCAGGTCACCTCTCGTACCTGTTCCCACCGCTAGGAGTTGCCATGCCTCTGGTCCGGATCGATCTCGTGCGAGGTCGCAGCGAAAGGGACGTGCGCGCCGTCGCCGACGCCGTGCACGCGGCGCTGGTCGACGTCCTCGGAATTCCCGAGGACGACCGCTTCCAGGTGATCAGCGAACACGAGCCGCAGCGCGTCATCGCACAGGACGCCGGCCTGGGCTTCCAGCGCAGCGACGCGCTGGTCATGATCCAGGTGTTCACCCAGGCCGGCCGGGACACCTCGACCAAGCAGCAGGTCTTCGAGGCCATCGCGTCGCGCCTGGGCGCGCTCGGCATCGGCGGCAACGACGTGTTCGTCGGGATCGTCGAGAACACCGCCGCGGACTGGTCCTTCGGCTTCGGACGCGCCCAGTACGTCGTGGGCGATCTCCCGGTGCCCGCGCGCTCCTGATCTCAGCCGCCACTCGCCCGGCTCCGCTCCCCCGCCGCCGCGACCGCTCTCCTCTGGCACGACCACTCTGGAGGTTCCACGCAGATGACATCCGCCCCGTCCTCGCCGAGTCCGGCCGTCACCCTGAACAGCGGTGCGCGGATGCCCCAGCTCGGGTTCGGCGTGTACCAGCTCGCGGCGGACGAGGCGACCGAAGCCGTCAGCACCGCGCTCAGGGCCGGGTTCCGCAGCATCGACACCGCGACCGCCTACCGCAACGAAGCAGCGGTAGGCCGGGCGATCGCCGAGTCCGGCATCCCGCGCGAGGAGCTGTTCGTCACCACGAAGCTGTGGAACACCCACCAGGGCTACGACTCCACGCTGCGGGCCTTCGACTCGAGCCTGAGCGAGCTCGGCCTCGACCACGTCGACCTCTGCCTGATCCACTGGCCCATGCCCGGCCGGGACCTCTACGCGCAGACGTGGAAGGCGTTCGAGAAGCTGCACGCCGACGGCCTGGTCCGCAGCATCGGCGTGTCGAACTTCCACATCGCGCACCTCCGGCGGCTGTTCGACGAGCCCGGAGTCGTCCCCGCGGTCAACCAGATCGAACTGCACCCCCGGCTGCAGCAGTACGGGCTGCGGGCGTTCCACGCCGAGCACGGCATCGCCACCGAGGCGTGGAGCCCCCTGGGGCGGGCGCAGGGCCTCCTGGACAGCCCCGCGATCACCGAGCCGGCCGCCCGGCACGGCCGCAGCCCGGCGCAGATCGTGCTGCGCTGGCACCTCCAGCTCGGCAACATCACCATCCCGCGCTCCCGGACACCCTCCCGGATCCAGGAGAACATCGACGTCTTCGACTTCGAGCTGTCCGGCGACGACATGGAAGCCCTGGCCGGCCTGGAGCTCGGCGCCCGCATCGGCCCGGACCCCGACGTCCTCGGAGCGTGACCGCCCCGCGCGGGAACTTCCGCACCGCCCCGCCCGCCTTGACGCGCTGCTCGTCGCCAACCAGCGGCGGGCCGGCGGCTGCTACGCGCCGCTGCGCGGCGGCCCGGAGGTCTCCCGCACGACCAGCCGGGCGGGAGTGACCGTTTCCGTTGCCACCACGGAGTTCTCCGTGCGCGCGATCGCGCGGCCGACCGCGGCCCGCGCGAGCTGGGCGGCGTCCTGGCTGACCGAGGTTAGCTGCACCGTGGCCAGCGCCGCCATCCTGGTGTTGTCGTAGCCCACGACCGAGACCTCCCCCGGCACCGCGACACCCCGGGCTCGCAGGGTGAGCAGCAGTCCGAAGGCGATCATGTCGTTGTGCGCGAGAATCGCGGTGGGCAGCGGCTCTCCGCCGTCGAGGAGCCGCCTGGCGATCTCCACGCCCGACTCCTCGGCAGGACTGCCGTGGAGCACGCAGACCTGTTCGCCGAGACCGTGCGCGCCCATCGCCTCGACGTAGGCATCGCGCCGGATGGCGCTCATGACCGCGCCCCCGCCGTCGACGTAGGTGATGGACCGGTGCCCGAGCCCGACGAGGTGGCCCACGGCGTCGATGACGCCCTGGCGGTCGTCGGAACGCAGCGAGTCCACCCCGTCGGCCCGCACACCGGCACCGACGCTGACGACCGACGCGAGGGCACCCACCTCCGCGAGCTGATCCTCACTCAGATCGGGGCTGACGAGGATCAACGTCTCGCACCGGTCTCGCAGCAGGTCTGCGATGGCCTCACGCGCCGGCCGGTTCGGGGCGGTGGCGCTGAGCAGCAGGCCGTAGCCGGTCCCCTCCGCGGCGCGGTACAGGTTCTCGATGACGTCGGCGTGGAAGCTCTGGTCGACCGAGAACGTCACGCCGAGCAGCCGCGACCGCTGCTGGCGCAGCAACCGCGCACGCTGGTCGGGCCGATAGCCGAGGCGGTGCGCGGCATCGAGGATGCGGGCCCGCGTCCGGTCCGAAACACCGGGCTCACCACGCAGCGCCACCGACGCCGAAGAAACCGACGTACCCGCTTCCCTCGCCACGTCGACGATCGTGGTCTTGCCGGCCTTCCCCGCCACGTGCACCCGCCTTTCGACACACCGAGTGCTCGCAGCCGCGCGCCGGCGCGGGGAAAGCACTACGGATGATGTGTTGACGCAGGCACCACGGCTCCGGATGCCCGCCACCACAGGTTACCGGAACGTTCCGGTAACCGATCGAAAGGCTTCGACGAGGACGCTCGAAAACGCGCCGCGATGGGTCCGAAACCGACCAGCGGGAGGAGCCGGACGACGCCCGTTCCGTTTTCGGACGCCGTCGGGCCACAGACACCCCGCGAAAAGCCCGTACCCCAGCCTTCGCACCTCTACCGCACTGAATGCACGCACGAACAGAACACCGGTGTCGATGCCCCAGTTGAAAGCTCCCGCACGTACGGCACCCATGGCGGAAACTGCCCGCACCGCATGCGGCCGGTATTTCAGCGTCCGTCGACGCACATTGATTTCCAGCAGAGGGTGAGTTGCTCATCCCCTCCCGTCTCAGCCGGCGTGCGCGTTGCCACCGGCCCCACCGACGCCGTCACCGCCGACGCCGGAAGCACCGATGCCGCTGCCACCGGGACCACCGGGACCACCGTCGCCGACCGTGCTCCCGGCACCGCCGGCGCCACCTTCGCCGCCGCCGGCCCCGCCACCCGTACCGCCGCCGTTGCCGCCATCGCCGGCGTCGGCGTTGTGGGTCGCGCCGGAACCGCCCGCGAACGCCAACGCCGTCAGCAGGGTACGCGCCGGGAGGAACTCGATCCGCTCGTTCTCCAGCTCGGAAACGCTCAGTTCGCCAGACACCGTTTTTCTCCCTTTGCGGACGAGCCGAATGCCGGGCCGCGCAGGAAATCGCAATTGCCTTGCGACCCACTTCGGCGGGTGTTCATTTTCGGCTGCACCAGGGGGAGAACCCCCAGGCCACGTCACCACGCAGGGCCACTCCAGTTTCTCTCCGTCATCGTAGGCGCGTGCCACCAGGATGTACACCGGCAGCGCCCGCACGGATTCACTCGTTGCACCCGACGGCGAACCAAACACAGTCGTGAAGGCGAAAAGCCAGGGACTTGGTGCCCTACCACCGCACACCCGCGCGCGGCGTCGGCGCCGGCTTTCCGGTGACCGGACGTGCCGAGCCCCGAGCATCGATCGTCCGACTCGCGGGTGTCCGAGCCGCCCATGGGGCCGAGGAGTGCGGCCAGTCCACTGTGGACATCGAGATGACGTTCTCCGCCTTGCACATCCCGGGCACACGATCACCCGGGCTCCGACGTCGTCCGGGACGGTCAGGCCGTCGTCGCGACAGGAGCGAGGACGGGCCGCTTCGCCCGGCGACCCTCCCCGGAGGAGCGGCCGAGCACCCGGCGGAGCATCCAGGGTCCGACGAAACCCACCATCCACCGCAGCTCCGCCCCGGCTCGGCGCAACGCGGGCACCGGCCGCCGCGCCGGGAGCGGCTCGCTCCACGCGGTTCCGCTGCCCGGCAGGTCCAGGGCACGGGAGACGGCCGCGGCCAGCCGTGCGTGGCCGAAGGCGTTGAGGTGCAGCCGGTCTGCGCTCCACAACCGCGGATCGGACGTGACGGCGTGGGCGGACAGGTCCACGACCAGGGCCCCGTGCCGGTTCGCCGCGGCCCGGACGCGGTCGTTGAGATCGCGGGTCCGCGCGGTGAGCAGTCGCCCGACCGGCATGCGCCGCCCGGGGTCGGGATAGGTGAACGTGACGACCGTGGCGCCAGTCGCCGCGAGCGCGCTCAGCACGTGCTCGATGTGCCCGCTCACGGCCGCGACGTCGCAGCGGGGGCGGATCAGATCGTTCACCCCGGCCATGACGGTGGCCAGGTCGGGCGAGAGCGCGAGCGCCGCGGACAACTGCTCGGCGCGCACCTCGCGGGCGAGCCTGCCGCGCACTGCCAGGTTCGCGTACCGCAGCCGGGAGTCGGCGACCGCGAGCTCTTCAGCCAGCCGGTCCGCCCAGCCGCGGTATCCCTTCACGTCATCGCCGTCGTTGAGACCTTCGGTCTGGCTGTCGCCCAGCGCCACGAACCGGCGGTAGCCGGGCACGGCCGAGCCGCGGTCATCGCCGGACATCGGCGCCCTCCCTGGCCCGCAGCACCGAAGCAACCCGGTTGCACCAATCCCGGTTCCCGCGCTCGAACTCCCGGCCCCGCATGCACGTCAGGTAGGGGCCGACCTGGGCACCGCGCGCCAGGAAGTCGGCTTCGCCGAGGTCACCGCGCATCTTGCCGAGCAGCTTGTCGAACAGCTCGATCTTCGCGGCGGCGATCGCCGCGCGTTCCTCGAGCTGCCCGATCAGCTCGGCCGCGCCGACCGAGTCGGCGGCCACGACCTTGACCATGAGGTCGTCGCGGACGAACGAGGGCTTGGACGGCGCGGCCGCGAACCGGCGCAGCTCGGTGAGCCCCGCCGGGGTCAGCGTGAACATCCGCTTGTTCGGCCGCGTTTCCTGCACCACCTCGCGGCCGGAGACCAGACCCTCCCGCTCCAGCTTCGCCAGCTCCGAGTACAGCTGCTGCGGCAGCGCATGCCAGAAGTTGGCCATGCCGACGTCGAAAGCCTTGGCCAGCTGGTAACCGCTGCACTCACCGTCCAGCAGGGCCGCCAGCACCGCATGCCGCAAGGCCATCCCGCATCCTCCCTAGCCCGGACCACTCCTTCTCACTATAGTCAATTTTCTGACTAATCACATGCTTTACCAAGGAGTGCACATGGAGACCATCGACCGCTTCCGCGCCGCCGTCGAACGGCGCGACGCCGACGCGCTGGAGCCGCTGTTCGCGCCCGAGCCGCGGTTCTTCAGCCCGATCAAGTTCGCCCCGTTCGAGGGCAGGGCCATGGTTCTCGGCGTCTTCGGAGTTCTCCTGCGGCGCGTCTTCGACGACTTCCGGTACGCCGGCGAGCTGCACGGCACGGCGGAGACCGCGGCGGGCGCGGCGGCCGACTCGCACCTGCTGATCTTCCGGGCCGTGGTCGGCGGCAGGCAGATCCACGGCATCGACCTGATCCAGCTCGACGACGACGGACTGATCGCGGAGTTCACGGTCATGGTCCGGCCGCTGAGCGCCGTGACCGCGATCGGCGAGGCGGTGCACGCCGGTCTCGTCGCCGAGGGACTGCTGCCGAGCGGAACGTGACGGATCTCCGTTAGCGCGCCAGAGACCCCGCAGCCACAGCTCTGCCACTCGACGGAGTGAACCGACACGAGGGCTCGTGGCGTGAATCACTCGTCGACTCTTGATTGATTCCAGAAAATCAGCCAGACTGCGCACCGTGCCAACGACGACTGCGGACTTCGAGCGCATGTTGCGCGAGGCGGAGCTGCGTGTGACGCGCCCTCGGGTGGCGGTGCTGTCCGCGGTGCACGATCATCCGCACGCCGACACGGAGACCATCATCGGTGCCGTGCGCGGAGCACTCCCCAAGGTGTCGCACCAGGCCGTCTACGACGTGCTGCGCGCACTGACCTCGGTGGGGCTGCTGCGTCGCATCCAGCCGATGGGCTCCGTGGCTCGCTACGAGGCACGGGTCGGGGACAACCACCACCACATCGTGTGCCGGTCGTGCGAAACCATCTACGACGTCGACTGCGCCGTGGGTACACCCCCCTGCCTGACCGCGTCCGATGCCCACGGCTTCTCGATCGACGAGGCCGAGGTCATCTACTGGGGACTGTGCCCCGACTGCGTTCCCGACTCGGATCCCGACCAACCTGAGCCCGAAAGGAATTCCGGTGACTGACAGCCCTGACGCCACCACCGGCGGCTGCCCGGTCGCGCACGGCGACCGGCTCCCGCACCCGACCCAGGGTGGCGCCAACAACTACTGGTGGCCGAACCGGCTCAACCTGAAGCTGCTGGCCAAGAACCCCGCCGTGGCCGACCCGATGGGCGAGGAGTTCGACTACGCCGCGGAGTTCAAGACCCTGGACCTGTCCGCCGTCAAGGCTGACATCCAGGAGGTCCTGACCACCTCCCAGGACTGGTGGCCCGCCGACTTCGGGCACTACGGCCCGCTGATGATCCGCATGGCCTGGCACAGCGCGGGCACCTACCGCGTCAGCGACGGCCGCGGCGGCGCAGGCACCGGCCAGCAGCGGTTCGCGCCGCTGAACAGCTGGCCGGACAACGTCAGCCTGGACAAGGCCCGCCGTCTGCTGTGGCCGGTCAAGCAGAAGTACGGCCGCAAGCTCTCCTGGGCCGACCTGATGATCCTGGCCGGCAACGTGGCCCTGGAGTCGATGGGCTTCGAGACCTTCGGCTTCGCCGGTGGCCGCGTGGACGCCTGGGAGCCCGAGGACGACGTCTACTGGGGCGCCGAGACCACCTGGCTCGGCAGCGACCAGCGCATCTCCGGCGGCGAGCAGCGCAACCTGGAGAAGCCGCTGGGTGCGACCCACATGGGTCTCATCTACGTCAACCCGGAGGGCCCGGAGGGCAAGCCGGACCCGGTGGCCGCCGCGCGCGACATCCGCGAGACGTTCGGCCGGATGGCGATGAACGACGAGGAGACCGTCGCCCTGATCGCCGGTGGTCACACCTTCGGCAAGACCCACGGTGCCGCCCCGGACTCCAACCTCGGCCCCGACTCCGAGGCCGCTCCGCTCGAGGCGCAGGGCCTGGGCTGGCAGAGCAGCCACGGCACCGGCAAGGGCGCCGACGCCATCACCAGCGGCCTGGAGGTCACCTGGACCTCCACGCCGACCCAGTGGGGCAGCGGCTTCTTCGAGAACCTGTTCGGCTACGAGTACGAGCTGTACCAGGGCCCGGGCGGCGGCTGGCAGTGGCGGCCGAAGGACGGCGCGGGTGAGGGCACCGTCCCGGATGCCCACGACCCGTCCAAGAAGATCGCCCCGAACATGCTCACCACGGACCTCTCGCTCAAGGTCGACCCGATCTACGAGCCGATCTCGCGGCGGTTCTGGGAGAACCCGCAGGAGTTCGCCGACGCCTTCGCGCGTGCGTGGTTCAAGCTGACCCACCGCGACATGGGCCCGGCCGACCGCTACCTCGGCTCCGAGGTCCCCTCCGAGGAGCTGATCTGGCAGGACCCGATCCCCAAGCCCGACCACGAGCTGGTCGGCGCCGCCGAGATCGCGGAGCTGAAGGGCAAGATCGCCGAGTCCGGCCTGACCGTGCGGCAACTGGTCTCCACCGCGTGGGCCGCGGCCTCGACGTTCCGGGGCAGCGACAAGCGCGGCGGCGCCAACGGCGGCCGCATCCGCCTCGAGCCGCAGCGCAGCTGGGAGGTCAACGAGCCGGACCAGCTCGCGACCGTGATCAGCACGCTGGAGGGCATCCAGGAGTCCTTCAACGCCGCGTCCGGCGCCAAGAAGGTCTCGTTCGCCGACCTGGTCGTGCTCGCCGGCGGCGTCGGTGTCGAGCAGGCCGCCAAGGCGGCCGGGTTCGACGTCGAGGTCCCGTTCACCCCGGGTCGCGGCGACGCCACCGCGGAGCAGACCGACGTCGAGTCCTTCTCGCACCTCGAGCCGTCCTCCGACGGGTTCCGTAACTACCTCGGCAAGGGGCACCCGCTGCCCGCCGAGTACCAGCTCGTCGACAAGGCGAACCTGCTCACCCTGAGCGCGCCGGAGATGACGGTCCTGGTCGGTGGCCTGCGCGTGCTGGGTGCGAACTTCCAGCAGTCGGAGCAGGGCGTGTTCACCGAGAAGCCCGGCACGCTCACCAACGACTTCTTCGTGAACCTGCTCCAGATGGGCAACACGTGGAAGGCGACCGACGAGAGCTCGGAGGCCTTCGAGGCCACCGACGCCTCCGGCCAGGTGAAGTGGACCGGCACCCGGTTCGACCTGGTCTTCGGCTCGAACTCCGAGCTGCGGGCCGTGGCCGAGGTCTACGCGTCCGACGACGCCGAGGAGAAGTTCGTGCGCGACTTCGTGGCGGCGTGGGACAAGGTGATGAACCTCGACCGGTTCGACCTCGCCTGATCCCGGCGTGTGGTTCACCCCGGTGTGAACCACACGCCGTCGGACCGAAGTGACGTGCAGGCCCCCGCCCACCTGGGCGGGGGCCTGTGCGCGCCGAGGGCTGCCCCGGCTCCACATTCATAACCGCCGGACATGGATACGCGGCAACGAGCATTTCCCTCGCGCCGGTAAGCGGCCATAGCGTCGGCGGCATGAGGCTTCTGCTGATCGGTGCCGCCGGGAAGCTCGGCACCGCGGTCCACGAGGCGCTGACCGCTCGCGGCCACGAGGTGCTCACGGCAGGGCGTTCGAGCGGGGACCTGCGCTACGACATCGCCGACCCGGCGCAGATCTCCGCGCTGTACGACCGGGCCGGGACCGTGGACGCGGTGGCCGGCGCGGCGGGCGACGTGCCGTACAAGCCCGTCGCGGAGATGCTTCCGGAGAACTACGAGGCCGCGTTCCGCGGAAAGGTGCTCAGCCAGATCGAACTGGTCCGCCAGGGCGTCTCGCGCATCGCCGAGCGGGGTTCGTTCACCTTGATCACCGGCGTGCTGTGCCGCGACCCCATCCCGACGAGCAGCGCCGCGGCGATGGCCAACGGCGCGGTGGAGGCGTTCGTGCGCGCCGCGGCGATCGAGATCGCCCCGCAGCGCATCAACGCGATCAGCCCGACCGTGTTCACCGAGAGCCTCCCGAAGTACGGCGACTTCTTCCCCGGGGTCCCTCCGGTCGACCTCTCCCAGGTCGCGCAGGCCTACGTCCGTTCCGTCGAAGGCGCCCACACCGGCCGGATCTACGAGCTCAGCTAGCAGGCCGGTTCAGCACCGAGGGGGCTCGTCGCACACAGCGACGAGCCCCCTCTCCGTCTGGGCCAACGGCCTACGCACCGCTGGACGCGGTGGGTTCGGCTGCTGCTCCGGTGATTTCCCGTTCCGATGGCGTTTCCGCCCCCTCGGCAGGTCCATCGAGGACGTCCTGGAGTTGCGCGGTGTGGAAGCCGCTGCGAACCGCCCACCAGTAGCTCGACACCGCGACCACGACCACTGCCAGCAGGTCGATTGCAGTTTGTCAGACAATCTGCGGGTTTGTGCCGGGACACTACGACGGACGCGCGGGCCGGTCAAGACGCAAGGGCGCGAAACTTGTGGGCCAGTGCTCGGATCTCGTGTGAGCGGCCCGGAAAGGCTCAGCGGCCGGGAGCGAGGGCCGCTTCCCGCCCGGTGGAGCCCTGGTCGAGCACCAGGAGCGCGAGGTACACCGACAGGCGCGTGGGTGCGTCGTCGAGGTCGCGGTCGAGGACCTCCGACAGCCGCCGCAGGCGGGCGTAGGCCGCGGGCCTGCTGGTGCCGATCCGCGCGGCGAACGCGGTCACGACGCCGTCGGTCTCGACGTAGGCGCGCAACGTCTTCAGCAACTCGTCCCGGCGCGCTTCGGGCAGCCGCAGCAGCGGGCTGAGCTGTTCCTCCACATAGGACAGCAGGCGGCGGTCGTCGCGCAGCCGCCAGACGAGCCCGCGGACGCCGAGGTGACGGGGCCGCCACACCGCACGGGCCGCCGGGTCGGGAGAGGCGTCGGCGACGTCTGCGGTCTGCAGTGCGTGGTGCAGCGCATCGGGCAGCTCCGCGAAGGAGGCGGCGGGATCCGACGCCGCGACCGCGCGGACCCGATCCGCCGGGAGACCAGGCACCAGCTCGGCGACCACGTCCGGCTCGTCGTCGAGGGACGCACAGGAGACGACCACGGCGATCCGCCCCGGTCGCAGCGGGCCGACCAATGCGGCCCGGCGCGTGTGGCGCACTGCCGACGCGACGACCTCGAGGGCTGCCCTGTCCCCCTCCCCCGCGGCGGCGGGAGCGACCACGACCAACACCGCGAACGGTCCGCCGGTGGGCAGCCCGAGCGCCCTGGCCCGGACCCGCAGGGCGCTTTCGGACGCCTCCGACGCTCCGAGGATGTCGGCGAGAAGACCGCCCTGCGCCTCGAGCTCGATGCCCGGGGAGCTCGCGTCGATGCGCACGAGCACCGCGATGGCGTCGGCGGCCTGGGTGAGGACGAGGCGGACGCGCTCGGCATCGGCGTCGCGGCGCGGAACCACGAGCCGCCCCCAGCGCTCGACGCGGGGGCCGACCGCAGCGCTGAACCACCCTTCGGGGCCGGACGGCTCCGCCGGACCGGCGGGCAGCGCCTGCCGGGATCGGACAGTCCAGTCCCGCAGCAGGTCTTCCGCGACGTCGCCGGCGAACGCCAGCGCGCGGTGCCCGAGGTCTTCGAGCACGACCGGAAGCTCCAGCAGCGCAGCGGCTTCGGCGACCACCGTGCCGACCCCCGCGCTGTCGACCATCAGCGTCCGGAAGGTCTCGGTGACCCGCTGCGAGAACTGCATGTGCGCGTACTGCTCGTTGAGGATCCACGCGTGCACGACCTCGGTGACCTCGACGAACCGCACCGTACCGCGCAGCTCCACCAGAGGGAAGCGCAACGCTCGGGCCGCCTGCACCAGGGTCTGGGGCAGCGACCGCAGGTGCTGGCCCAGCTCGATGACCAGGCCCACGGCACCGGCGTCGCGCAGCGTCGTCAGGTATTCCAGGTGGTCCGCGGCGGGGTCGGCCACCGCCGCTCCGATCGAGAGGATGAGCTCGCCGCCGCTCAGGGTGCCCGCGGGCTGGCGCTGCTCGCTGACGTGCACCCAGCGCACGCGGTTGGGCAGGGCGGACCGGCCGGCTCGGACGGTCGGGGTGCCGGCCTGCAGAGCCGGGAGCGCGAGGACGTCGGCCACCGTCGGGAACATCGGACGGACTTTACACTTCGTAAGGCAGAGCGGCTCGAGGCCGACGTTCTGTTGCTTCCCCGCGTGCCGGGTCTCCCGCCACACTCCCTTCCATGGTGGCTACTACACAGGCCGACGAGGCCGTTCCCACGCTGCACCACTGGGCGGGCGGCCCGAAGGTCGGCAGGCACGACCGCTTCTCCGAGGTCACCAACCCGGCGACCGGTGAGGTGACCGCGCGCCTTCCGCTGGCCTCGGAGGAGGAGACGGCCGAGGTCGTCGCGGCGGCGAAGGTGGCGTTCCCCGCCTGGCGCGACACCAGCCTCGCCAAGCGCGCCCAGATCGTGTTCCGGTTCCGCGAGCTGCTCAACGAACGGGCGGGCGAGCTGGCCGAGCTGATCACCGCCGAGCACGGCAAGGTGCTCTCCGACGCCGCCGGGGAGGTCGCCCGCGGCCAGGAGGTCGTCGAGTTCGCCTGCGGCATCCCCCACCTGCTCAAGGGCTCGATGACCGAGAACGCCTCGACCAGGGTCGACGTCTCCTCGATCCGCCAGCCGCTGGGCGTGGTCGGGATCATCTCGCCGTTCAACTTCCCGGCCATGGTGCCGATGTGGTTCTTCCCCATCGCCATCGCCGCCGGCAACACCGTGGTGCTCAAGCCTTCGGAGAAGGTGCCGAGCGCCGCCCTGTGGCTGGCCGAGCTGTGGAAGGAAGCCGGCCTGCCCGACGGCGTGTTCAACGTCGTCAACGGCGACAAGACCGCCGTGGACGCCCTGCTGACCAGCCCGGATGTCAAGTCGATCAGCTTCGTGGGGTCGACTCCGATCGCCCGCTACGTCTACGAGACCGGCACCGCGCACGGCAAGCGGGTGCAGGCGCTGGGCGGCGCGAAGAACCACATGGTCGTGCTGCCCGACGCGGACTTGGACCTGGCCGCCGACCAGGCCGTGAATGCCGGGTTCGGGTCGGCGGGCGAGCGGTGCATGGCCATCTCCGCGCTGGTCGCGGTCGGCGACATCGCCGACGTCCTCGTGGGCAAGATCGCCGACCGGGCCAAGGCGCTGCGCACCGGCGACGGCCGCCGCTCCTGCGACATGGGCCCGCTGGTCACCAAGCAGGCCCAGCAGCGGGTCTCCGGCTACATCGACGCCGGTGAGGCGGCCGGGGCCACGCTGGTCGTCGACGGCCGCAACGGCGAGTTCGACGCCGACGGGCAGGGCTTCTTCGTCGGACCGACCCTGTTCGACCACGTCACCACCGACATGTCGATCTACACCGACGAGATCTTCGGTCCACTGCTGTCGGTGGTGCGCGCCGACACCTACGAAGAGGCCATCGAGCTGATCAACGCCAACCCGTACGGCAACGGCACCGCGATCTTCACCAACGACGGAGGCGCGGCGCGCCGGTTCCAGAACGAGGTCGAGGTCGGCATGATCGGCATCAACGTCCCCGTCCCGGTGCCGATGGCCTACTACTCCTTCGGCGGCTGGAAGAACTCCCTGTTCGGCGACACCCACGCGCACGGGACCGAGGGCGTGCACTTCTTCACCCGCGGCAAGGTCGTGACCTCGCGCTGGCTCGACCCCTCCCACGGCGGCATCAACCTCGGCTTCCCGCAGAACGACTGACAGACCTCACGAGGGGATCTCGATGACCACTCTCGACAACGCCACCGCACCGTCCACATCCCAAACCCCGGCGGCCGAGTCCGCCGCGCGCCACCTCTGGATGCACTTCGCCCGCATGGGCGGCCACGGGCCGGAGAACCCCGTCCCGGTGATCACCCGCGGCGAGGGCGTGCACATCTGGGACGACCGCGGCCGCCGCGTCCTCGACGGCCTGGCCGGGCTGTTCGTGGTGCAGGCCGGCCACGGCCGCCGCGAGCTGGCCGAGGTGGCCGCCCGCCAGGCCGCCGAGCTCGCCTACTTCCCGGTGTGGGGCTACGCCACTCCGCCCGCGGCCGAGCTCGCCGAGCGCCTGGCCCACCTCGCCCCGGGCGACCTCAACCGCGTCTTCTTCACCTCCGGCGGGGGCGAGGCCGTCGAGTCGGCCTGGAAGGTGGCCAAGCAGTACTTCAAGCTCGTCGGGAAACCGCTGAAGCACAAGGTGATCAGCCGGTCCGTGGCCTACCACGGCACACCGCACGGCGCGATGGCCATCACCGGACTGCCGAAGATGAAGCAGGACTTCGAGCCGCTGGCCCCGGGCGGGTTCCGGGTGCCCAACACCAACATCTACCGGCACCCCGAGTTCGCAGACGACCCGGAGGCGTTCGGCCGCTGGGCCGCCGACCGCGTCGAGGAGGCCATCCTCTTCGAGGGGCCCGACACGGTGGCCGCCGTCGTGCTCGAGCCGGTGCAGAACTCCGGCGGATGCCTGACCGCTCCCCCCGGCTACTTCGCGCGGGTCCGCGAGATCTGCGACCGCCACGACGTGCTGCTGGTCTCCGACGAGGTCATCTGCGCGTTCGGCAGGCACGGCCACACCTTCGCCTGCGACAAGTTCGGCTACGTGCCCGACCTGATCACCTGCGCAAAGGGCATGACCTCCGGCTACGGCCCGCTCGGAGCGCTGATCGCCTCCGACCGGGTGATGGAACCGTTCCTGCGGCCGGGCGTCACCTTCCCCCACGGCTACACCTGGGGCGGCCACCCGGTCTCGGCGGCCGTCGCGCTCGCCAACCTCGACCTGGTGCAGGAAGAAGGGCTCCACCAGCGGGTTCTGGACAACGAGCGGACGTTCGGCGAGACGCTCGGCAAGCTGCTGGACCTGCCGATCGTCGGTGACGTCCGCGGCGACGGGTACTTCTGGGCCGTCGAGTTGGTCAGGGACAAGGCCACCCGCGAGACCTTCGACGCCGCCGAGCGGGAGCGCCTGGTCCGCGGTTTCCTGCCGGGGGCCCTGTTCGACAACGGGCTGTACTGCCGCCCCGACGACCGCGGCGATGTCGTCGTCCAGCTCGCCCCGCCGCTGACCGCCGGGCAGGCCGAGTTCGACGAGATCGAGCGCATCCTCCGGCACACGCTGCTCGAAGCCACGTCTGTCCTCTGACCCGGACAGCTCGCCGCAGGTGGTCCGCCGCTGCCCGAGCGGCGGACCACCTGCGCGCTCCGGTGGCTGATCACGCCTCGCCCTCGTGCGCGGGCAGGCGGACTCCGCTCCGCGAAGCCATGCCGTCGCTGATGTGCAGGACCGCGTCAGCGGCGTGGAGAGTCGCCTGGTCGAGGGGGAAGTAGCCCTGTTCCGGGGTGGTGTCGGTGCGCGTGCGGGCGGAAGTGATCGCGGTGGCCGCTGTCAGACCCCAGGTGGTCGTATCGCGCTGGAGGAAGCCCTCGTAGGTGTCCGGATCGGGATCGCGGAGCCCGAGAGCTTCGCTGCGGCCCAGGCTGCCGGCGACGAAGGCGTACCGCTCGCCCAGCAGAGACCCGACGATGGCGCCGGCGCCGAACCAGTTCAGGTCCAGGTCTCCCAGGCGCAGGTTGCTCAGGCTTCGCTGGAGGTGGCGGTTGTGCGCGAAGACGAACGTCGCGCCCCGGCGGGCTTCGGAGTCCCGGACGTCGAGGAGGTTCTGGGCCATGATCGCGTCCCGGACGGCGAGCTGGCCGGACACCCGTGCGGTCTGCTCGATGCGCTGTGCCGACTGCTTGTGGTAGCGCAGAAGGCCAAGACCGGCGGTGAGGTGGGTTCTGGCCCTGAACCACTCGGCGCGTGATGTCGCCGCGATCAGTTCGGGTGCGCGCGCGTAGAGCGAGGTGAGCATGTCGTCGGCGATCGATCGCAGCCGCTCGGCGTCGGCCGTGGCACCGACCGACATGGCCGGGTCCATGACCGCCTCCGTGCGGCTCCACCGTTGGTCATCACCGAGGAGGCTTGTGAGGTCGACGGCGAACCCCAGGTAGCGGCGGGCGTGTTCGAGGTAGCACCGCGGGCTCGGCGCGCTCACCATCTCGGTCGGCGCGTCGAATCCGTGGAAGGCCACACGCTCTTCCGGCGGCCGGTTCTGGTTGTGTTCGCGCATCCAGGCGACCAGTCGCCTGTTGGCGTCCAGGTCGCCGGAGCCGTGGGAGAAGCCCTCGCTCATCGCCGTGTCGAGGGTTCCCGCTCCCTCCCGGACGAAGTCGTCCACGGCGAGCGCGGCCACGCGATCGGTTTCGATCGCGATCGACCGGAAGCCGTGGCCGGCCAGCTGGGCGAACAGGTCGTTGCGGACCCGCCCGAAGGCCGGTTCCTGGTGCGTCGGCTCACCGAACGCCAACAGGTCGCATGGCGCCGCGGCGAACTCGCGAATGTCCTGACTCATGGGATTCGATCGTATCGTTGAAAGATCTGTTGAGACTTCTACCGCGATGGCCGTCAAATCCTGCGGTAAAGTCTCAAACCGGTGATCACATTGCGACCGACCGACCTCGCGCGCGAGCACGGCATCTCGACCCAGGCCGTCCGCAACTACGAACAGGACGGGTTCATCCCGCCCGCCGAGCGGACACCGGCCGGCTACCGGATCTACACCGAGGTGCACGCGGCGGCTCTGCGCGCCTTCCTGGCGCTCATACCGGCGCACGGCCACTCGGCAGGCGGGCAGATCATGAACGCGCTCAACGAGGGCGAGCTCGACGACGCACTGCTGATCATCGACCGCGGCCACCGCCGGCTGCTCCGCGACCGCGAGACCCTCGACGCCGTCAAACAGGCCGTGGACCACCTCACGGCCGAACCCGACGCCGTTGCTGACCAGCCGGCCGCCGCCAGACCCCGAACCGTTGGCGAACTCGCCCACCACCTCGGTGTCACCCCTGCGACCATCCGCAACTGGGAAGCCGTCGGCATCCTGGCCCCCGCGCGCGATCCGGCGACCGGATACCGCCTCTACCGCGCGAGCGACACCCGCGACGCCGAACTCGCCCATCTCCTCAGACGCGGTGGCTACCCGCTGGACCACATCTCCACCGTGGTCCAGCAGGTCCGGACGGCCGGCGGCACGGACGCGCTGGCCACCGCCCTCGACGACTGGCGGCGAAGGCTCACGGCGCGGGGCCGGGCCATGCTCAACGCGGCCGCACAGCTCGACAACTACCTGAGTCTGCGCGACAACTAGACGCGTTTCAGGGGCTTGCCCAGTGGGTCGCCTGGCGGAACCTCAGCCGACTTCTCGCTCGGTGTCTCCGACCGACGTATGTCCGGAAGAAGCCGGTGCTCCGGCTCACACGGGCGTGCCGTCCTCGCCATGCCAGAGCAGCTCAGCGACCCGTGCCGCGGTCGCCTGCATGCTCTGCAACGCGCTGGGAATCCGAGCCCGCCCGAAGCGGTAGCGCGGCCCTTCCACCGTCAGCACCGCGGCCACCGCGCCCGCCGAGTCGCGCACGGGGCGCGACACCGACAGCAGCTCCTCCTCCAGCTCGTTGTCGATGACGGCGTAACCCTGCTCGTGGACTTCCTTGAGCTCCCGCAACAGGGCCTCGCGGTCCACGATGGTGCGGGAGGCGAACGCCTCCAGCGTCTCCGGCAGGAGCTCCCGGACCTGCTCCGGCGCCAGCTCCGCCAGCAGGGTCTTGCCCGTCGAAGTCGCGTGCAGCGGGAAGCGCTGCCCCACGATCTTGTGCACCGCGACACCGACCACGTGCGGACCGGTGGCCTCGGCGACGATGTCGAAGTCGTGGCCCGGGGTCGGCACCGCCAGCGTCACCGTCTCGCTCAGCTCGGCCGCCAGCTCGTCCAGCGCGGGCTGGACGCGGGACACCAGTCCCGAGTGCGGATCCGCGAGCCTTCCCAGGCGCGCGAGTTCCCAGCCGAGCGAGTAGTTGTTCTCGACGCGGTGGACGAGGCCTTCGCGTTCGAGAGTGGACAGCAACCGGAACGCCGTCGGCCGCGCGATGCCGGACTCGGCCGCCAGCACGGTCACCGACGCGCCGCTGCCGTGATGCGCGAGGCCCCGGAGCAGCCGCGCGGCCTTGACCACCGACTTGTTGGTCAGATCCACCGGCTCGCTCGGGCGGTCCATCCCGACTTCACTCCCCACGCATCCCACCCGCCGCGCGCACCAGCGGACATGTCCGATCCCCCATGGTAGGGAACCGGACACGCCCAGCCCCGTGCGCCTCGGGCAGCCGCGCGCACCGGAGGCGGTGCGGCGGGGATCAGCGGGCCGGCGGCCGGGCCAAGATGGGCGTGCCCCTCACGCGGCCGGCCACCGCAACGGCCGTACCGACCAGAGGGACGAAGCCGGCCGCCACCGCGGTGACCCAGGAAGTCGCGGTCGCCAACGGGTGCTCGAGCGTCACGAGGCCGACGGCGACGGCCGGCGCCCCGGCTCCGAGGTAGAAGACGAGGTACAGCGCGCCGGTGATGGCACCGCGCTTGGCCGCGGGCGCGCTCCCGTCGATGGCGGCGGCGGCACCGCCGTAGGCCAAGCCGTTTCCGGCGCCGGCCACGACCGCCGCGACCAGGGTGACCGATGCCGAGCAGCCGGCGGTCAGCGCCAGCAGGCCCAGACTGATCAGGAGAGCACCGAGTCCGGCAAGCTGTGCGCGCCGCGCGCCGAGACGGGCCACGAGCGGCTGGGTCAGCACGGAGCAGAGCAGGACGGCACCGAGGATGCAGCCGATGAGCGCTTGACCGGCCTGGGCGGCTCCGTCGAGCAGGGCGGGGATCACCGCCAGGAACAGCCCGGCCACCGTCCACGCGAGAAAGCCGGTCGCCGCGGCCGAGGCGAACAGCAGCCGCATGCCGGACGGGATCTCTGGCCGCGTGGGCGTCCAACGCCCCGGCCGCGGTGCGGGGGCGGGGAGGGCCGAGACTCGGAACCAACCGACTCCCAGCAAGACCAGGTGCAGGACGTACGGCAGGACCTGCGGCGCAGGCGCGTACTCGGCGAGCACACCGCCCGCGACGGGACCGGCGGCCGTGCCCGCGACGAACGCTGTGCTCGCCAGCACCGTCCCGGAGACCCGGCTGTGACCATGGGAAAGTTCGCTGATCAGAGCGCTGGCCGCCCCCGTCGCCGCACCCAGGGCGAGCCCCTGCGCGGCCCTCCCGGCGAGCAGCCAGACCGGGCCGGAGGCGAGCGCGAAGCAGGCCGAGCCGACCGCGGCCAGCACGATGCTCGCCCGCAGCACCGACCGGGGCCCGAGCGCGTCCGAAGCCGATCCGAACAACAGCAGAGCAGGCGCGCTGACCAGCGCGAACGTCGCGTAGATCAGCGTCATGGCGAGGTCGCCGACCTCGAAGACCCGCTGGTAGGCGGGATACAGCGGGCTCGGCAGGTAGGCCCCGGCGGTGAGCACCACCAACAGGTAGAGGCCGGTGCGCACCTCGCCCGCGCGATCGAGGGCACAACTCCCGGGAGCAACTCCTCCTCCAGCAACAACAGAACGCTTCGTGAGCATCACGTCCACAGGTTGCCTGCTGTGACTCGTGAAGGGAATCAAACGTTATTCGAGGAGACCGTGCAGAATTGTTGCATGATTGATCCGAGGCTGAAGGTGCTCCAGCTGGTGGCCCACCACGGGACGGTCACCGCCGCCGCTGCCGCGCTGCACTACACCCCGTCGGCGGTGTCGTACCGGCTGCGCCAGCTCGCCGACGAGCTCGGCGTCGAGCTGGTGACCCAGCACGGACGCGGTATCCAGCTCACCGCCGCCGCCCGAACCGTGCTGCGCCACGCCGAAGCGCTGCACGCGCAAGCCGAGCGCGCCTACGCCGAACTCGCCTCGCTTTCGGAGGAGCCCAGCGGGTCGTTCACCCTGTGCGGCTTCTCCACGGCCGCCACCCACCTGCTGCCACCGGTGGCCGCGGCCCTGCGGGAACGCTATCCGCACGTGCGCGTGCGGGTCATCGAAGCCGAACCGGACCGCTGCTTCGACCTGTTGCTGGCCGGGGACGCCGACCTCGCGCTGGTGATCAACACCGCGGGGACGCCTCCGACCGCCGACGAGCGCTTCGACCAGCAACCACTGCTCGACGACCCGCTGGACCTGGTGGTGCCCGCCGGGCACCGGCTGACCGGCCTTCCCGCCGTCACCCTGGCCGATGCCGCCGACGAGCCGTGGATCGTCGGCCGCCCCGGAAGCACCTACCACGACCTGGTGCGCACGGCCTGCATGACCGCGGGGTTCACCCCCAACATCGCGCACTACGCGGACGAATGGGACACCGGAACGGCCCTGGTCGCCCACCACTTCGGCATCATCCTGGTGCCCCGGCTCGCCCGGCTGCACGACGACTGGCCCGTTGTCCGCATCCCGCTGCGCGGGGAGCCTGCGCCCGCACGACGCATCCTGGCCGCCACCCGGCTCGGCCGCCGCGACCACCCGATGATCGCGGCGGCCCTGTCGACGATCAGCACCACCGCGTCGGACCTGCTTCCCTCGCCCCGGAAAACCAGAGGGGCGAAGGAGTAACCGCCGTCCTCAATGGACCGCGCCTCGAGGAACGTTTCGGTTCGGCCGGGACGCAAGGACGACTTTGCCCACCACGTGCCCGTTTTCGACCTCGGCGAGCGCCTCGCCCGCCTCGTCGAGCGGCCGGACTCGCGTGACGTGCGGGTCCAGCGCCCTGGAGGCGACGAGCTCGGCGAGTCCGGCGAGGACGGCCGTGCTCCGGTCCCGTTCGACCTCCCGCCCGCCGAGCTCACGAACCAGCGGCTTGTCCGCGATGGACAGGAGCTTCGACCGGTCCGCGACCACACCCGCGACGGTGCGCAGCGCCTCGCCACCGACGAGGTCGAAGACGGCGTCGACCCCACCCGGCGCCGCGGCACGCACCCGCTCGAGAAGACCGTCGCCGTATGCCACCGGGATCGCCCCGAATCCGGCGACGAGATCGTGCTTGGCCGGGCTCGCGACCCCCACGACGGTGATCCCCCGGGCCCGCGCGAGTTGCACGACCGGAATTCCGACACCGCCACCCGCCCCGTTGACCAGGAGCGTCGCACCAGCGCGCAGACCGAGGTTCTCCAGGGCATCGTGTGCGGTGCCGGCGGCGACGGGCAGCACCGCGGCCAGCTCCGGTGGCACCGCGTCAGGCCGATGCGCGGCGAACGACGCGGTGATCAACGCCTGCTCGGCCCAGCCGCCGACCATTCCGGGGCAGCCACCGAACACCTCGTCGCCGATCGAGAAGCCGTCCACCTCCAGCCCAACGGCGGTGACCGTCCCCGCGACCTCGCGGCCCAGCACCGCGGGCCCGGACACACCGTAAGAACCCTCTCGCAGCCTCCAGTCCCCCGGGTTCACTCCCGCGGCACGTACCCGCACGAGCAGCTCACCGGGACCGGGGTCCGGCACCGGGACGTCGAGGAAACCCTGCTTCTCCGGCCCGCCCACCTCGGTGAATCCGTACGCCCGCATTCCACTCCCCTTCGTCGTCGCTTCCGGAATGCCAAGAGACTGTCTTCGGTCTTCGAAGCAGCGCAACCGCCCTGCCCGCAGTCCCCGCGCCTCGCTGTGGTCACCGGCTGACCCTGGACCGGAGGCCGTCCAGCACCAGCTCGAGCCCCCGCTCGAAGTCGGCGGGCCCTCCGGGCGCCCGGTCGATCGCCCCGGCGCTCGCGGCCTGCAACGCGGTCTGCTCCTCCACGGTGTGGCCGAAGACGAGGTGCAGCAGGGCACGGGTACCGACGTCGACCAGGTCGTCGGGCAGGCCGCCGTCCCGCAGCGCCTCCCGCAGCCGGCTCGGGGGCTCCCCGGCGCCGAGGCCGAAGGTGTAGGCCGTGACGACCACCTCGGCACCGTCGCGGTAGGCGAGCATCGCGTCCCGGAGCTCGCGGCAGACCTCGACGACGCGCCGGTCCCACTGCCGAGCCCGGCAGGGGCGCCTGCCCCGGCCCAGGATCTCGTCGGCGACCGCGGCCAGCAGCGTCTGCTTGTTCGGCACGTGGTGGTAGAGCGCGCTGGGCTGCACGCCGAGCTCGGCGGCCAGCCTCCGCATCGTCAGCGACTCCAGCCCGTACTCGTCGAGGACCGTGATCGCGCGACGCACGACGTCGCTGCGGTGATAGCGCACGCAGACCCCTCCCGTTGACCTGTCGACGCTCCCAGTCTAGCCTGAACGACGTTCAGGTGAACGCTGTTCAGGTTGCTGCACCAGCCGAGACCGGGAGAAGCGATGAGCGCCACCGCCCACCAGCTCGCCGACGCGATCCTCGCGGGCACACCGGCCACGCCCGAGGACGCCCTCGCCGTGCTGCGCGCCGACGACGCCGAGCTGATGTCCGTCGTAGCAGCCGCGGGCCGGCTGCGCCGCGCGCACTTCGGCAACACGGTGAAGGTGAACTACCTGGTGAACCTCAAGTCGGGGCTCTGCCCGGAGAACTGCAACTACTGCTCGCAGGCGCTCGGTTCCGACGCGCCCATCCTCAAGTACTCGTGGCTGTCCAAGGACGAGGCGCTCAAGCAGACCGGCGCCGGGCTCAGCGGCGGCGCCAGCCGGGTGTGCCTGGTCTCCTCCGGTCGCGGACCGTCCACACGGGACATCGACAAGGTCACCGAGATGGTGTCGGCGCTCAAGCAGGAGTACCCCGGGGTCGAGGTCTGCGCCTGCCTGGGCCTGCTCAAGGACGGTCAGGCAGAGCGTCTCAAGGACGCCGGTGTCGACGCCTACAACCACAACATCAACACCGCCGAGAGCAACCACGACAACATCGTGCAGACCCACACCTACGCCGACCGGGTCGACACCGTGGAGAAGGCGAAAGGCGGGGGTCTCTCCCCCTGTTCCGGCCTGATCGGGGGCCTGGGTGAGACCGACGAGCAACTGGTCGAGTCGCTGTTCGCGCTCAGGGAGCTGGGCTCGGACTCGATCCCGGTCAACTTCCTGATGCCGTTCGACGGGACGCCGTTCGAGAACACCTGGGAGCTCTCCCCGGCCCGCTGCGTGAAGATCCTGGCGATGGCGCGTTTCGTGTGCCCGGACAAGGAGATCCGGATCGCGGGCGGTCGCGAGATGCACCTGCGATCGTTGCAGTCGATCGCGCTGCACGTCGCCAACTCGATCTTCCTCGGTGACTACCTCACCTCGGAGGGCCAGGACGCCAAGGCCGACCTCGAGATGATCCGGGACAACGGCTTCGTCGTCCTGGGGTCCGAAGAGGACATCGCCCAGCAGGCCGAGCGGGCGAGCCCGGTCGATCCGGCGATCCGGCGCCGCGGGGCGGGCACCGACGTCGTCCCCAACGCCTGACAGATGAACGCGCAAGCACTGCTCGCGTTCGACCGCGAACACCTGTGGCACCCGTACACGTCGATGACCGACCCGACGCCGACGCGTCTGGTCACCGGCGCCTCGGGCAGCCGGATCACCCTCGACGGGGTCGGCGAGGTCGTCGACGGGATGGCGTCGTGGTGGTCGGCCATCCACGGCTACCGGCATCCCGTGCTCGACGAGGCCGTGCGCGGCCAGCTCGACCGGATGTCGCACGTGATGTTCGGCGGGCTCACCCACGAGCCGGCGGTCGAGCTGGCCCGGCGCCTGATCGACCTCGCCCCGGACGGCCTCGACCGCGTTTTCCTCGCCGACTCCGGGTCGGTGAGCATCGAGGTCGCGATGAAGATGGCGCTGCAGTACCAGCGCGGCTCCGGCCGGCCGGAGCGAACCCGGTTCCTCACCGTCCGCGGCGGCTACCACGGCGACACCTTCGACTGCATGAGCGTGTGCGACCCCGACGGCGGCATGCACGCGATGTGGTCCGGCGTGCTGCCGGAGCAGGTGTTCGGCGAACGTCCGCCCCCGCTCGGCGGTGACGTCGACGCCTGGGCCGCGGGTTTCCGCGCGCTCGCGGCCGAGCACGCGGACCGGCTCGCGGGGCTGGTCGTGGAACCGCTCCTGCAGGGTGCCGGCGGCATGCACCCCTATCCCGCCGAGTGCCTGGCGGTGTTCCGCGAGGTCGCCGACGAGCACGGGCTGGTGCTGGTCTTCGACGAGATCGCCACCGGCTTCGGCCGAACCGGCACCCTGTTCGCCGCCGATGCCGCAGGCGTGGCCCCGGACGTGCTGTGCGTCGGCAAGGCGCTCACCGGCGGCTACCTGTCGATGGCGGCGGCGCTGTGCACGACCGAGGTGGCGCGCGGCCTGTCCGCCAGCGACTCGGGCGTCCTCATGCACGGCCCCACCTTCATGGGCAACCCGCTGGCCTGCGCGGTCGCCTCGGCCAGCCTGGACCTGCTCACCACCGGCGACTGGGCAGCCGACGTGCGGCGCATCAACACCGGGTTGCAGGCGCTGCACGAGATCGACGCCGTCGACGTGCGCGTCCTCGGCGCGGTCGGCGTGGTCCAGCTCGACCACGCGGTCGACGTGCCCAAGGCGACCGAGGCGGCGCTGGCCCGGGGCGTGTGGCTGCGCCCGTTCCGCGACCTGATCTACACCATGCCGCCCTACGTGTGCACCGACGACGACATCGCCGCCATCTGCTCCGGGATCGCGGCGGCCGCGGAGGCCGGATGAACGGCTGGACAAGGTGGTTCGCCGAGCAGCGGGCCGCGCGCGAGGACGCCGGTTTGCAGCGCACGCTTCGGCCTCGGGCCGCCGACGACGACGTCATCGACCTCGCCAACAACGACTACCTCGGTTTGAGCGGCCACCCCGAGGTGCGACGAGCGGCCGCCGACGCCGCCCTCACCTGGGGCGCAGGGGCGGGCGCATCCCGGCTCGTGACCGGTACCACCACGCTGCACGCCGACCTGGAGCACGAACTCGCCGGCTTCACCGGCCGCGAGGCGGCGCTGGTCTTCTCGACCGGCTACCACGCCAACCTGTCCGCGGTGACCGCGCTGGCGGACAAGCAGACGCTGATCGTCTCCGACGCGCACGTGCACGCTTCGCTGATCGACGCCGCGCGGCTGTCCCGAGCGGCGATCGAGGTGGTCCCCCACAACGACGTCGCCGCGGTCCGGGCCGCGCTGGCAGCGGCCGGTGACCGGCGAGCGATCGTGCTGACCGAGTCGGTCTTCTCGGTGCTCGGCGACGCCGCCCCGCTCACCGGCCTGGCCGCGGCCTGCGCCGACCACGACGCGCTCCTCGTCGTCGACGAGGCGCACGGGCTCGGTGTGGTCGGTGACGGCGGCCGCGGTCTGGTGCACGCCCACGGCATGGCAGAGCACCCGCACGTGGTGATGACCGCGACGCTGTCCAAGTCGCTCGGCGCGATGGGCGGTGCGGTACTCGGCTCCGCCGCGATGGTCGACCACCTCACCAACCGGGCCCGCCCGTTCATCTTCGACACCGGGCTGGCACCGGCACCCGCCGCCGGTGCGTTGACCGCCCTGCGCCTGCTGCGCGGGCAACCCGGCTTCCCGTCGCGGATCCACCAGCGCGGCGCCGAGCTGGCCGACCGGCTCGGCGTGCGACGGTCGGCGGGCGCCGTGCTCTCGGTGCCGATGCCGTCCCCGCAGGCCGCCGTCGCCGCGCAGGCCGCGGCGCTGGCGGCGGGAGTGCGGGTGGGGTGCTTCCGGCCGCCGTCGGTGCCCGACGGGATCTCCCGGCTCCGGATCACCACCCACGTCGGCCTCGACGACGAACGCTGGGCGCATGCGGTCGACGTGCTGGCCCGCGTAATCGAGGACCTCGGAGTGGGCACCGGCCGGTCGGTGCATTCGGTGCCCCGTGAACAACCCGCTGTGCGCTGAGCTGGATGTTCCCTCCTGATCGCCGGATCATCCACGGATAGCGGCCACGGGTGGCCCGCACTTCCACTAGCCTGCGCTGGCAGATCAACAGGAAGGGGCCCCCGACCCGATGCCCGGCTACCACTTTCACGGCTACATCGAAGAGGCCGAGGCGAACGCCGCACTGTCCGATGAGGACAGGGTGAAGAACGTCGTCCCCGACCGGGTTCTGGTCACCCCGGAGGAAGCCGCCGACTGGCTGGCCATTCTCATCGGGAATGTGCTCGACGACGGCGCCGACCTGTCGGCCGACCACGCCCAGTGGCTGACCAACGCCCGCGACGGCGTGATCACCACGGCGGTGGTCGACGATGCCGCACTGACCGTGGTCCCGGTGCCCACCGGGCTGCCCTGCGTCCACGAGCGCGCGGGCACGGCAGCCGGCCAGATCACCGGACGGATGCGCGTGGACCGCTCGAACGCAGCCGAGGACGACTACGCCGTCGTGGCCACCGAAGAAGCCAAGATCGAGGCGATCGACGCGATCCTGTCGGTGCCCGACGACGACCAGGTCTACGTGCTCGTCGAACCGCCGGAAGCGTGGCGCGTCGCCCCGGCCGAAGACGTGGTGGACCAGTACATCTTCGTCACCTTCGGCTACCGCGAAGGATGGGGCGCGGTCATGGCAGAGTTCCCGGAAACCGACCACACGCCCGCGCTCTGCTTCACCGCGCGCGGCTCCGGCGGCGACGACCGGCCCGCCATCACCGCGAACCGGGAGCACAACGCCACGTTCCTCTCCGACGACGTGATTCCCCTCAGCGAGCTGCGCCGCTGCCTGATCACACTCGCCCTCTCCGGCGAGATGGACCCCTGCGTGCCCTGGACCTGGCAACGCCAGGACGAACGTCCGGCCCCAGTCGGCTAGCTAGCGCGAGCCGAGGAACTCGATCGTCCGCTGGGTCAGGAGCTTGGCGGCGTCCGGGTCGTGGGACGGCAGCGAATTGTCCGTGAACAGGTGCTGGTCTCCGGGGTACAGGAACATCTCCGCGTCAGCGCAATCGGAGACGAGCGCGCGGGCAGCGTCGATGTCCTCGGCGAAGAGCGGATCGGCTTCCTTCGCATGCACCTGCACCGGCACACGGTTGGGCCAAGCCGCGCCGAACTCCGAGACGGGGATGCAGGCGTGGAACAGGAGCGCGCCCCGCGCGCCCGCCCGCGTCTGCGCCAGCTTCTGGGCGGGCAGCACACCGAGTGACAAGCCAGCGTAAACGACGTCCTGCGAAAGGAGTTCGGCCGCGCGGACGCCGCGCTCGGTCATCTCGCCGAAGCCGAGCTGCTCGACGTAGCCCTGGCCCTCTTCGAGGGAGTCGAAGATGCGCCCGTCGAAAAGGTCGGGCGTGTGGACGGTGTGGCCGACCGCGCGGAGTTCGTCGGCGAAAGCGGCGACTCCGGGCGTCAGCCCCTGCGCGTGATGGAACAGTACGACCTCTGTCATACCCAAACCCCTTGCTTGTGGGTAGCGAACAATTCGGAGGGGACAGACGGGCCGGAAGGGACAGACGGACGCGGTCTTGATGCAAGCCTGGTCAAGGCACACCTCACCGGGATCGGAAGCGACTCCCACCTCCCCGGCACCACGTGGCGCCGGGAAAGCAGTCGGTGAGGCCGAAGCTCGAGAGCCTGCCGGCCCTCCGGTGAGAAGACATCAACAGCCTACAAGAGCCGAAGCGCCGTCTCGCCGGATCACGGGGACCACGCCGTGCACTCTCCGTATTCGGGCCGAATTGCCCTACAGGCACACATGCAGACCCCTAGCGTGGGGCGAGGACAGGTATGGAGCGCGCGCAAGGGCCCGCACTACTTGTCGCGGCTGAGTCACTACGCCGACTCCGAGGGTCGAGTCGCACTGCGACGACCTCATTTGAGCAGATCAGCGAAACAGGTGGGTATCACTCCCCCGTTCAGATCAGGTCGAAAGAAGAACCACTATGCGTATCTCCAACGTTTTCAAGGCCAGCACCGGCCGCGGCGGCGGCTGGGGCTGGGGCGGCCACGGCTGGGGCTGGGGCTGGGGCTGGGGCTCCGGCTGGGGCTGGGGCCGCGGCGGCGGTTGGGGCTGGGGCCACGGCTGGGGCTGGGGCTGGGGTTGGGGCTGGGGCGGCTGGTGACAACCCCCTGACCAGTCCGAGCACTCCGGCAGAACCCTGCCAGCCATGAGTTGTGGCAAGCCCGCGTAGCTTCCACTCACCGAGTGGAAGCTACGCCCGTGTCCGACGGGGTTTCGCGGCGAACTTCCCGCGCATCGGCGAACAGCGGCCAGCCGAACCCCAGCCGGGTCGGTGCGGTCGATGGAGCAGCCGCCAGATCGACCCCAGACCCAGGAGTCACTCGCCGCGCGGCAGGTTCGGACCCGCGGGTGGTGTCGCTGCGCGGACCGATAGCCGAGAATGCGGCACGTGGAGCTCCGTCATCTGAGTGTTTTCGTTGCTGTCGCGGAAGAACTGCACTTCGGCCGCGCGGCCGCGCGGCTGCACATGGCGCAGTCGCCGCTGAGCCGCCAGGTGCGGCTGCTCGAGCGCGACCTCGGGGTGGCGCTCTTCGAGCGCAACACCCGGGGAGTCCGGCTCACGGCGGCCGGTGAGTCGCTGCTCGAGCCCGCTCGCCGGGTGCTGGCCGAGGCGGCTGTGGCGCGGCGAGCGGTGCGGGCCGCGAGCCTCGGGGAGATCGGCCGCGTCGTGGTCGGGTTCGCCGGCGCGAGCAGCTACTACGTGCTCCCCCGCCTCACCCGCGCGGTCGCCTCCGAGCTGCCGGGGATCGAGCTCTCGCTGCGCGGCCAGACCTACTCGGGCGAGGCGCTCACCCGGGTCGCCGACGGCACCCTCGACCTGGGGTTCGTCGCGTTGCCCGCGCGCGAGGGCGTGTCGACGCGCGTGGTCCGGGTCGAGCGCCTCGTGGTGGCGCTGCCCGACACCCACGCCCTGGCCGAGGCGGACAGCGTGTCGCTGGCCGACCTCGCGGGCGAGCGGTTCGTCTCCTTCCCCGCCTCGCGTGGTTCCGCCGTGCGGGACGCGGCGATGCAGGCGTGCCTCCAGGCCGGGTTCACGCCGCTGATCGCCCAGGAGGCCCCCGACGCCTACAACGTGCTGACCCTCGTCGGCGCCGGCGTCGGCGTCGCGATCGTGGTGAGCTCGGCGCAGAACGTCCATTCCGAACACGTCGTGTACCGGCCGATCACCGACGACGTCCCGGCGATGCTGATCGCCCTCGCGTGGCGCACGGACAACCCGTCGGCCGCGTTGCGCTCGGTGTTGCGCCTCGCCGAGACCGTTCTTCCCACTCCCGGACATTGATGCCTGTTCGGTCTTGCCGGTAGCGGTTATTGGTCTTGGACAGGTCCTAATCCGACTGCCAGAGTGATGCGCATCTCGTGATGCAGGGCATCCGGCCGTGCCGTTGGTGCGCCTCGCGTGACGGGGAAAGCCGACACGAGAGGACCTCGCAATGGAGCGAGCAGGCATCGACGGGACCGCTGCCACCGAGCACCCGCCGGCCCAGGCCCGGGAAGCCCGCAAGGCCGGCATCACGGCGTTCGTCGGGACGACCATCGAGTGGTTCGACTTCTACATCTACGGCTCGGCGTCGGCACTGGTGCTCGGCAGGATCTTCTTCCCCGAGGTCTCCCCCGCGCTGGGCACGCTCGCCGCGTTCGCCACGTTCTGGGTGGGCTTCCTCGCCCGCCCGCTGGGCGGAGTGGTGTTCGGGCACTTCGGCGACCGCTTCGGGCGCAAGAAGGCCCTGATCATCACGCTGGTCCTGATGGGCGGAGCCACCTTCTGCGTCGGGCTGCTGCCCGGCTACGCCCAGATCGGCGCCGCCGCCCCGGTCCTGCTGATCGCCCTGCGCATGGTGCAGGGCGTCGCGATGGGTGGTGAGTGGGGCGGCGCGGTCCTGATCGCCACCGAGTACGCACCGCCCCGCAAGAAGATCCTCTACGGGGCCTTCGCCCAGCAGGGTTCTCCGGTCGGGAACCTCCTCGCGACACTGGCGTTCCTCGGCATCGCCCACCTCTCCGACAGCGCCTTCGAGTCCTGGGGCTGGCGCCTGCCGTTCCTGGCTTCCGCCGTGCTGGTGTTCATCGGCCTGTTCATCCGCCTCCGGCTCAGCGAGACACCGGAGATGCGCACGATCATCGAGTCCAAGCGGCAGTCGCGGCTGCCCATCAGGGACGTGCTCGGACGCTACCCGCTGCTGGTCGCGCTCGGCGTCGGCGCGGGCACGGCGGGAGTGGCCATCACCTACGTCAAGACGACGTTCGCGCTGTCCTGGGCGACCGAGGATCTCGGCTTCAGCCGCTCGTCGTTCCTGACGGTGATCACGCTCGCGCTCGTGGTCCAGGTCCTCACCCAACCGCTCGGCGCCGTGCTGGCGAGCAGGATCGACCTCAGGCGGGCCGTCCTGTGGATGCTGCTGCCCGAGATCGTGCTGCTGCCCGCGATGTTCGCGTTGGTCAGCACCGGTTCCCTGGCGCTGTCGGCCATCGGCATGGCGCTCGCGACGGCCCCGCACGCCATGTACTACGCGGCGCTGGCCGGTCTGCTGGCCCAGGTGTTCCCCGTGGAGGTCCGCTACACCGCGATCTCGCTGTGCTACCAGCTGTGCACGACGATCTTCGCGGGAACGGCGCCGATCGCCTGCCAGTTCCTGCTCACCCGCAGCGGATCGATCGTGCCCGTCGTGGCGCTGGGCCTCGGCTACGTCGTGATCACCCTGCTGTGCGCGTCCGCGCTCATCCGCCGGAGCACCGCGCTGTCACCCCGGCCCACCCCCGCCCTGGCAACCGACCGAAAGGAACTGGCGTGAACTTCGCCGACTCCGACCCCGCCCTGCGGCCGCTGCTGGACCGGCTCTTGTCGCCCGCCGACCGGGAACGCGTCGAGCCCGCGCTGCACGAGCTCGGCGAGCTCGCCGCCGGCGAGCTGGACCGGCTGGCCGCGACCGCGGACGCGCACCCGCCCCGGTTGCGCCAGTACGGTCCGGACGGGCAGCGCATCGACGAGGTCGACCACCACCCCGCCTACGACCAGATGGCCCAGCTGGCCTTCGCGAGGTTCGGGCTCGCGGCGATGTCGCACCGGCCCGGCGTGCTCGGCTGGCCCGCTCCTGCGCCGCACGTGGTGAAGTTCGGGCTGTCCTACGTGTTCGTGCAGGCCGAGTTCGGACTCGCCTGCCCGCTGTCGATGACCGACTCGGCCGCCCGCATCCTGCGCATGTTCGCCCCGGACGAGTTCGCCGCCGAGATCGCCGCGCTGACCGCCTCCGACATGGAGGACCTGGCGACCGGGGCGATGCTGATGACCGAGAAGCAGGGCGGCACCGACGTCGGCCGGACCGCCACCGAGGCGACCGACCACGGCACGCACTGGACGCTGCGCGGGCACAAGTGGTTCGCCTCCAACGTCTCGGCCGACATCATCCTCACCCTGGCGCGGGTACCGGGCCAGGGCGAGGGGACCAGGGGGCTCGGCATGTTCCTGGTCCCCCGGCTGCTGCCGGACGGCAGCCGCAACAGCTACCGGATCGACCGGCTCAAGGACAAGCTGGGGTCGCGGTCGATGGCCAGCGGCGAGGTCACCCTCGACGACGCGTTCGCCGTCCCCGTCGGGGAGCTGACCAACGGGTTCCGGCAGATGGCCGAGATGCTCAACGTGTCCCGGTTGTCCAACGCGATGCGCGCGGCAGCGCTCATGCGGCGCGCGGTGCTGGAGTCCGTCGAGCACACCCGCCGACGCCCCGTGTTCGGCAAGGCGCTGTTCGACCAGCCCTTGATGCGGGCGACGCTGCTGCCGATGATCACCGACGCGGAGGCCGCTCTCGGGCTCGTCCTGGAGTCGGCCGCGCGGCTCGACGACTCCGACGCCGGCGACCAGACCGCGCGCAGCCTGATCCGGGTGCTGACCCCGCTCGCCAAGTACACGGTGTGCAAGCAGGCACGCGGCGTCACCGGCGAGGCCATGGAGATCCGCGGCGGCAACGGCTACATCGAGGACTGGGTCAACCCGCGCCTGCTGCGCGACGCCCACCTCGGCTCCATCTGGGAAGGATCGTCCAACGTCATCGCACTCGACGTCCTGCGATGCATGCGCCGCGAGTCGGCGCACCAGGCGGTGGCCGAGACCTATGCGAGCCGGCTGCACGACATGGCCGATCCCGGCGTCCGTCCCTTCGCCGAAGTGCTGCTCGCGCACTGGAAGTCCATGTTGGACCGCGGTGAACACCTGCTCTCGACCAGTCCCGCCGAGCAGGAGGCCGGGATCGGCGTCTACGCCGACGCGCTGGCGCGGACCACCATGGCCTCGCTCCTGCTGGAACAGGCCGCCCACGAGATCGCCAACGGCCTCGGCCACCGCAAGCTCCTGGTGGCCGGCACCTACCTGCACCGCCTGCTGCGGCCGGCTAGCGCGCTGCCGACCGCCGCGCTGGAGCAGCTGGACCGGATCGCCGACGGCGGAGACGTGCCGCCGGAGGCCGCCCGCGCGGTGCTCGACCTGTTGGAAGGCGGCGCACATGTCCACGGCTGACGGCATGCCCGGACGCCCCCTCGCGGGCGTGCGGGTCGTCGACCTCTCCAAGATCCTGGCCGGGCCCTACGCCACGATGTCACTGGCCGACCTGGGCGCCGACGTCATCAAGGTCGAGCACCCCGAGGGCGGCGACCCCACGCGGCAGTGGGGTCCCCCGTTCCGCGGCCCGGACTCGACGTACTACCTGGCGGCCAACCGCGGCAAGCGGTCGGTCACCCTCGACCTGAAGTCACCGCAGGGCCAGGAAGCCGCGCACCGGCTCATCGCCGACGCCGACGTCGTCGTGCAGAACTTCCGGCCGGGCAGCGCGCTGCACGAGACCTTCCACCCCGAACGGCTCACCGAGACCTACCCCCGGCTGATCGTCCTGCGCATCTCCGCGTTCGGCGACACCGGCCCGCTGCGGGACGAACCCGGCTACGACATGGTCGCGCAGGCCGCGGCGGGGCTGATGTCGCTGACCGGCGAACCCGACGGCCCTCCGGTCAAAGCCGGTTACGCGATGGGCGATCTGGGTGCTGCGCTCTTCGGCATCATCGGGGTGCTCTCCGCTCTCGTCGAACGCGACCGCACGGGGCGGGGCCAGACCGTCACCACCTCCCTGTACGAATCGCAGCTCGCCCTGCACATCAACTGGGCGACCGGGTTCTTCGCGACCGGGCGGACACCGCGGCGGCTCGGTTCGGGGCACCCGAGCCTCGTGCCGTACCAGGCGTACCCGGCGGCCGACGGCCACTTCGTCATCGCAGTCGGCAACGACGGCCTGTGGCAACGCCTGTGCGCGCTGCTCGGCAGGCACGAACTGGCCGACGACTTGCGCTTCCGCACCAACCAGGACCGGGTGGTCCACCGCGACGAGCTCAACGCCGAACTCGAAGCGACGCTGCGCGGCGGCACCGTCGAACACTGGTGCACGACGCTGAAATCGGGAGGCATTCCCGTCACCCCGATCCGCACCCTGGACGAGGTGTACGCCAGCCCGCACACCGACGCGCTCGGCATCGTCCAGGAAGTCGACCACCCGGCGGCCGGCCCGCTCGAACAGGTGGGCTTTCCGGTCAACTACAGCGGAAACCGCCCGCGGGTCCGCACCGCGCCACCCGCTCTCGGCCAGCACAACCACGAAATCTTCAGCGGACTCGGATACAGCGACCAGCAGATCCAGGAGCTGACCGGCACAGACGCCACCGGGGGAAGTTGAGAGCGCACACAGCATCCAAAGAGCATTCCTCCACGGTGCCGTTGGCTAGGGTGTGGACGCCCGCTCTGACCTCGGAGGAACCCTGACCGACCCATCCGCATTCACCAGCGCACCACGCGTCCAGCGGATGTCGTCCGGAGAACTCTTCCCGGACGACGCCCGCACCGACCGGATTGCCGTCGTGGACCAGTCGCTGCCCGATGTCGCGCCGACCACCGGCACCCTCTTCGAAGCGTTGGGGTTCACTTCGTTCGCGGACTTCGAGCGGCGCCCGCGCCCGCCCGCGCAGCTCTATCGAGTCCCGATCGGCGTCGGTGCGCACGGCGTGTTCGCGCTCGATCTCACTCGGCTGGGCCACTTCGGGATGTGCGTCGGCCGTATCGGGTGCGGCAAGAGCGAGCTGCTGCGGACGATCGTCCTGACACTGATGGCGACCCACACCCCGGACGAGGTCAACTTCGTGCTGGGCGACCACATGGGCTCCGCCATGCGGGTGTTCAAGGGTGCCCCGCACGTGGTGGCTTGCGCGGGGATCTTCGCCGACGATTCCAACATCGCCGGCGACTACGAGTTCACCGGACTGCGCCTGCTGGAGGAGACGTTGCACGCCGAGATGCGCCGGCGGCGCGAGTTGATCGCGCAGGCCGGCGCTCGCGACGCGCAGGACTACCTCCGCGAACGCGAGCGGGGCATCGACCTGCCGCCGCTCCCGCTGCTTTTCCTCGCGCTCGACGACATCTCCGAGGTCTCCTACCACCGGCCGCAGTTCCTCGACGTGCTCGCCGCCGTCGCCCGCAACAGCCACGACCTGCACATGCACACCCTCCTGACCGTTCCGCGGATCGACTCGCGCTTGCGGTCCGCAGTGGATGAGCATGTCCAGTACCGCATCGCCCTGCGGACGTTCAACAGTGAGGAGTCCCGCGCGTTCATCGGTGTTCCGCATGCCTCCGGACTTCCCGACCAACCCGGCCACGGCTTCCTCTGCCGCTCCGACAGGCTCGAACGCTTCCGCGCCGCTTTCGTTTCCGGCATCATCCGCCCCCACGACGACGCCTACTCATCCGAACTCGACGTCGTCCTGCGCCGTATCAAGGGCGAACCACCCGGTGGGCTGCCTCACCCGCGTTGAGAGCGCGCACGGGCGTCGGCTACCCGTGCGTTCGGCGGCGGACGATCTCGTTGATCCAGATCGGCGCGTAGGGGGACGTGCAGCCGGGCGGGGTGGGGTAGTCCTTGAGGACTTCGAGACTTTCGCCGATGCCGATCGCGCGGGCACGATGCTCGGGGTGGTGGATGCCGATGGTGGCGAGGCATTCGTTCATGGCCCACTGCAGGCGTTCCGGCGCGTCCTTCATGTGCGTCTCGATGAGGTCGAGGAGTTCGGGCAGGTCGAGCTCTCCAGGGGCTTTCGCCACGCGGTCGCTGGTCAGCGCCCACCCGGCGCTGGCGACGACCGGGTCGGGGTCGGCGAACCAGGCGGTGCGGAGTTCTTCGACGTGCGCGTTCTTCTTGACGACGTAGCTGATGAGCCAATCGTGCACCTTGGGGAAGCGCGCGTCGCGGAGCATGGCGTCCAACTCGGACGCGGTGTAGGCCTTGGGACGGCTGATCAGGATCGCGACGAGACGGGCCGCGGTGTCGCCGGTCTCCCAGAGCTGACCGGCGAGGTCGTGCTGGGTCTTGAGGCGTTTGGCCACCGCGCGCAGCTTGGTGAGGTTGACACCGTGATCGTCCCCGTGGCGTTCGTTCACCGCACGGATCTTCGGTTCTTCCAAAGCCGCCAGTTCCGCCATCACGTCGCTGGCAGTGGCTTGCGGTGCTGAACCAGTCGCCACGACGACCTCCCCTGCGTCTCCGTCCGTCCTCGCTCCCACCTTACGTCGGGCATGTGGGGCGGCCCTGGCTGTCACCGGCGGGCGAATGCGTCGAAGCCCTGCGGGCCGTGGTGACCCGCAGGGCTTCAGCGCCGGCGGCCGGTGCGCCGCTCAGCGGTGGATCAGGCGCGCAGGGTCCAGCTGTCGAGCCGCCCCGCGTCCTGGGAGTAGACGTCGCGCACCCGCAGCTTCCAGGTGCCGTTCGCGACCTCGGCGGAGGCGTCCACGGTGAAGGTCGCGCGGACGTTGTCGGCGGAGTCCCACACGTCGGCCTGCTTGAGGTTCCACGTCCGGCCGCTGGGCGAGATCAGGTCGATGACCAGGTCACCCCGGTAGGTGTGGGTGATGTTGACCTCGACGGCCAGATCCGCACGGGCGTTGCCGGTGCAGCCGGTGACGCCGACCGAGGAGGTCACCGCCGCCCCCGCATCGGGGATCGCCACCGCCGCGGAGCTGGTCACCGGCTCGCAGCCCGTGGGCGGCGGGGTGTCGCCGGTGCCGGTGAACAGCAGCCTGTTGGGCGAGCCGGTCCTGGGGTCCTTGACCGCGTTCGGCGTCGAGGCCGCCACCAGGCCGGCACCGACCTGCGCCGGGGTGGCCGACGGGTTGGCCGCCAGGTACAGCGCCGCCGCGCCCGCGACGTGCGGGGTGGCCATCGAGGTGCCGCTGATGGTGTTGGTGGCGGTGTCGCCGGAGTGCCACGACGAGGTGATGCCCACGCCCGGGGCGAAGATGTCGAGGCAGGTGCCGTAGTTCGACCAGCTCGCCCTGGTGTCGGTGTTGTCGGTGGCACCGACGGTGATCGCCTCCGGGGTGCGCGCGGGCGACGAGGAGCAGGCGTCCTGCGGGTTGCCGAACATGTCGCCGTTGCCCGCGGCGACCGCGTAGGTCACGCCGGAGGCGACGGAGTTGCGCACCGCCTGGTCGAGGGTGCTGCTGGCGCCGCCGCCGAGGCTCATGTTGGCGACCGCGGGCTTCTGGGCGTTCCGGGTCACCCAGTCGATGCCCGCGATGACGCCGGCGACGCTGCCGCTGCCCTGGCAGTCCAGGACGCGGACGCCGTAGATGTCGACGTCCTTGGCCACGCCGTACTCCGACCCTCCGATGGTGCCCGCGACGTGGGTGCCGTGGCCGTTGCAGTCGGTGGCGTCGTTGTCGTTGTCGACCGCGTCGAAGCCGTGCTTGGCGCGGCCGCCGAAGGTCTGGTGGGTGGTGCGCACACCGGTGTCGATGACGTAGGCGGCGACGCCGTCGGCCCCCGTGCTGTAGCTGTAGGCGCTGTCCAGGGGCAGGTTCCGCTGGTCGATGCGGTCCAGGCCCCAGGACGGCGGGTTCTGCTGGGTGTCTACGGCGTGCACCCGCTTGTTCGGTTCGACCAGCGCCACCGCCGGGTCGGCGGCCAGCCGCCGGGCATCCTGGTCGGTCATCGTGGCGGAGAAGCCGCGCAGAGCGGTGCGGAAGGTGTGTTCGAGCTCCCCGGTGTAGCGGGAGAGCAGATTCGCGGTGACCGCCGAGACGTCGGCGGCCTGGATCTGCGGGGTGTCGGAGAGAACGACGAGATAGCTGCCGGGGATGATCTCCCCGGTGTCGGAGTTGCGGATCTCGCCCTCGGCCTGGGCCGGGAGGGAGGTCGCCGCGGCCAGCACCACGCCGGTCACCGCGGACAGGGCGATGCCGACCGACCGTCGGCGCCAACCAGCTCGAACTCGATTCATGGATTTTCCCCTCATGCAGGGGTGCCCGGCGGGACCGGACAGCCAAGAAACATGAAGACCACTCGATTGAGCAGGAGAAATATGACACCGGGAGGGGCCGCGGAACAACCGCCGATTCAGTTGCGATAGCGTTCTTCGCAGCTAATCTTTCCCGTTTTTCATCTTCCGCGTTCCAGCCTCGCCGATTCGGAACCGAAAAGAAACGGGCCGTCCACCCGAAATTGACCGGCCGCTGCCGTTCCCGCTTGCGGCAGCGGCCTGCGCGCACCGGCCTTTCCTTGCACAGCGCGGAATTGGACGTCCGGGATCGCGCAACGGCGGCCGGAAGGCGCGCAACAACGCGGTTCCGGCCCCGGCCGGTTGCGCGCACGACGGAGTCGCGCGAGCGCTCAGGCGTTGACTCCGGTGAGGGCGAAGAACTCCTGCCTGGAGCGCGCGTCCTGCCTCAGCGTGCCCAGCATCGTCGAGGTGACCGTGTTGGAGCCCGTCGCCTGCACTCCGCGCAAGGTCATGCAGGTGTGCTCGGCTTCGATGACGACGCCGACGCCCTTGGGCTGCAACTGCTCGGACAGCCAGTCGGCGACCTGCTTGGTCAGCCGCTCCTGGACCTGCGGGCGGCAGGCGAAGTGCTCGACGACCCGGGCGAGCTTCGACAGCCCCAGGATCCGCTCCCCCGGCAGGTAGCCGACGTGCGCTGTGCCGACGAACGGCAGCAGGTGGTGCTCGCAGACCGAGCGCACCGGGATCGCCCGCGCGAGCACCAGCTCGTCGTAGCCCTCCTCGTTCGGGAAGGTCGTCAGGTCGAACGGACGCGGCGAGAAGAGTTCCGCGTACGCGCGGGCCATCCGCCCGGGTGTGCCGCGCAGGCTCTCGGAGTCGGTGGAGATCCCCAGCGCCCGCAACATGTCTCCGGCCGCCCTCTCCGCGGCGGCGAGGTCGATCTCGGCTTCGGGCTGGTGGACGACGTGCAGGGCAGGTGCGGACATCAAGGGTTCCTCGTGATCGGTGTGCGGTCAGTACTCGAGTGCGGCCGGCAGGGCCGGCACCGCGGTCACCAAGGCGAACGCCCCGTGGGCGGCGAGCATGGAGACGCGCGACGCCGTTTCGCGGCGTTCGTGCCGACCTGCCGCAGCGGATCGTCCACCGCGCACCTCCCCTCCGCCCCACTTTTCGCCAACAAACGCTAGTCTTATTGCCGCCCCCCGGTCAACGCCGCAGGCAGACGGGTTTGTCTGTCGAGTTTCGGACACCGCGATGAACCGAGAACGCGCTAGGGTTGCCCCATGGAGGTGCCCGAGGGCGGCGAGCGGACGGGTTCGGCGGTGGCGGCGGTGGCCGTGCTGGCCGACGACCTGCGGCGCGGGATGTACGAGTTCATCCGCCGCGCCCGGCGGCCGGTGAGCCGGGACGAGGCGGCCGCCGCGGTCGGCATCTCCCGCAAGCTCGCCGCCTTCCACCTGGACAAACTCGTCGACGCCGGGCTGCTGTGCGCGCGGTTCGAACCGGTGGGCGGCATCCGCAAGGTCGGCCGCACGCCGAAGGTCTACGAACCGACCGACACCCACATCGGGGTGAGCATCCCGCCGCGCAGACCCGACCTGCTGGCCGACGTCCTGCTCGACGCCGTGCTCACCGAGGGTGAGCAGGAGACCGCGGTCGAGGCGGCGATGCGCACGGCCCGCGAGCGCGGGCACCGCCTCGGCACCGAGGAGCGCAACCGCAGCCGCCCCGGCCGTCTCGGCGCCGAGCGCACGCTGACCAAGGCCGAGGACACGCTCGCCGGCTACGGCTTCGAACCGGACCGGGAGACGCCGACCTGCGTCCGGCTGCGCAACTGCCCGTTCCACCCGCTGACCGCGAAATCGCCGGAGCTGGTGTGCGGGCTCAACCACGCGTTCCTGCGCGGGTTCCTGGCCGGTCTGCAGGCCCGATCCGTGGAGGCCGTCCTCGAACCGCGCCCCGGGGAGTGCTGCGTCACCCTGCGCACCCCGGCCGAGCCGTAGAGCCGGCCTCGGTGCGGCGGCTCGGAAGCCGCATCGGCTCCGGCGGATCAGGTGTGGTCGGACGTGAGTGGATCTTCGGTGAGTTCCTGGGTGGCGGCCCAGCTCGCGAGCATCTTGAGGCCGTCGGCGGTCGGGCTGTCCGGCGCGGCGGTGTAGACGTTGAGGACCAGCCCCGGCTCCGAGGGCAGTTCCATCGACTCGTAGCTGAGATCGAGCTGGCCGACGACGGGGTGGTGGATCCGCTTCTGGCCGCTGCGGTGGAACTGCACGTCGTGCGAGGCCCAGCGCTGCCGGAAGACCTCGCTCCGGGTCGAGAGTTCGCCGACGAGCTCGATCAGCGCCTTGTCCTGGGGGTGGCGGCCGGCTTCGAGGCGCAGCATCGCGGCGGCGTCGTTGGCGACGCGGTCCCAGTCGACGAAGAAGTCGCGTGCGGCCGGGTCGAGGTAGACGAACCGCGCGGTGTTCGCCGGCCTGCGGGGGTCGGCGAGGACGGGCGCGTAGAGAGCACGGCAGAGGCGGTTCATGGCCACGATGTCGTGGCGGGCGTTGCGCACCCAGGCCGGCGCGTCGGTGATGGCGTCGAGAACCTGCTGGACGGCCGGGCGCACGCTGGTCGGAGGCGTACGGCGCCGACCGCGGCCCGCCGTGGCCCGGGAGAGGGCGAACAGGTGGTCGCGCTCGGCCTCGTCCAGTTGCAGGGCGGCGGCCAGCGCGTCGAGCACCGCCTCGGAAGCGCCGGACAGGTTGCCCCGCTCCATGCGGACGTAGTAGTCGACCGACACGCCGGCCAGCATCGCCACCTCTTCCCGGCGCAGTCCCTTGACGCGGCGCGTGCCGCCGTAGGCGGGCAGCCCTGCCTGCTCGGGGGTGATGCGCGCCCGCCGCGAGCTGAGGAACTCGCGGACCTCGGCGCGGTGGTCGATCCGGGCCATGCACCCCACGGTAGGTGGCCGGCCGGATCCCAGGGAGGTCCTGGCAGTACCTGGGACGGCCGCGACTCCCTGACCAGGCACGATCCCCGCGCGGCGGCACTGGCGAGACAGCGCGCCGCTGAACTCGAGTGCCCGCGGACGGCGCGAGCCCCGAGCCGTCCGCGGGCACTGTGGTCAGGCTTCGGGGATGTCCCGGCCGAAGGTCTCCAAGGTGATGTCCTCGGGTTCGGGTCCGCCGCGGACACCGGTGTCGAGCGCGTCGATCGCCGCCAGCTCGTCGGCGGCGAGGTCGAAGTCGAACACCGCGAAGTTCTCGGCGATGCGTTCGGGCCGGGTGGACTTCGGGATGACGGAGCGGCCCTGTTGCAGTCCCCAGCGCAGCATCACCTGGGCAGGCGTCCTGCCGTGCGCCTCGGCGATGCGCGCGATGGCCGGGTCCTGCAGCGTGCTGGTGTGCCCGCTGTCGCGGTAGAAGGTGATGCCGCCGATCGGGGACCACGCCTGCGACACGATCCCGTGCTCCGCGTCGGCCGCGAGCACGTCGGACTGGCGGAAGTACGGGTGCACCTCGATCTGGTTGACCGCGGGCACGACCGAGGCCGTCTTCAGCAGGCGCTCCAGGTGGTCGCGCATGAAGTTGCTGACGCCGATCGCACGCACGCGCCCGTCGGCGAGCAGCTTCTCCAGCGCGCGGTAGGCGTCGAGGGTCAGGTCGAACCGCGACGGCAGCGCCTGGTGCAGGATCAGCAGGTCGATCTGCTCGACGCCGAGCTTTCCCGCGCTCTTGTCGAAGGCGTGCAGGGTCTCGTCGTAGCCGTAGTCGCTGATCCAGACCTTGGTCTCGATGAAGATGTCCGCTCGGTCGAGGCCGGAGCGGCGGATGCCCTCGCCGACCTCGCGCTCGTTGCCGTAAGCCGCCGCGGTGTCGATGTGCCGGTACCCGGTGCGCAGCGCGGTCTCGACCGCCGCGACCGTCTCCTCGGGCGGGGTCTGGAACACACCGAACCCCAGCGCCGGCATCCCGATGCCGTTGCTCAAGGTCAAGCTCGTGGTCATGCCTCCACGCTAGGAACGACTCGGCGCACGTGGGAGGGACTGCCGTTACCTGGCACGACAGTCCCTCCCGCGCGGCCGGGACCCGGTGTTGGCTGGAACGTGTCGGCAGCCGGGTGCTTGGGCAGCAGTGCCCGTCGATGAGCGCACCGGCGAACCGCAGCCGACCCGGCAGACCCACGAGAACCGCGGAACACGCGGTCTCGGGGAAACAAGATCGAGAAGCGAGTTCTGATGCGAGCGACTTTGCTCTACGGGGCCGGCGACGTGCGCGTGGAAGACGTGCCGGACCCGAAGCTGAAGCTGCCGACCGACGCGATCGTGCGCGTGCTGCGCGCGTGCATCTGCGGCAGCGACCTGTGGCCCTACGCCTCGAAGCCGAGCTCGGACCACGGCGACCGGATCGGACACGAGTTCCTCGGCGTCGTGGAGGAGACCGGCGCGGAGGTGTCCGGACTCGCTCCGGGCGATGTGGTGGTGGCCCCGTTCGTGTGGGCCGACAACACCTGCGACTTCTGCACGGAAGGACTGCAGCCCTCGTGCCGGCACGGCGGCATGTGGGGCGCCGGCGACGTCGACGGCGGCCAGGGCGAGGCCGTGCGGGTGCCGCAGGCGGCCGGGACGCTCGTGAAGCTGCCGGTGGGCGAGGACGCGGCGCTGCTGCCGTCGCTGCTGACGCTGTCGGACGTCTTCCCGACCGGACACCACTGCGCGGTGACCGCGGGGGTGGACCAGCGCACGAGCGTGACCGTGATCGGCGACGGCGCCGTGGGCCTGTCGGCGGTGCTGGCCGCCAAGCGCCTCGGCGCGGAGCGGATCATCCTCATGGGCCGCCACACCGACCGCACCGATCTCGGCCGCGAGTTCGGCGCCACCGAGGTGGTCGCCGAGCGCGGCGAGGAAGGTGTCGCCAAGGTCCGCGACCTCACCGGCGGTGACGGCACGCACCGGGTGCTGGAATGCGTCGGCACTAAACCCGCGCTGGAGACCGCGTTCGGTGTCGCCCGCGAGGGCGGCGTGATCAGCCGGGTCGGGGTGCCGCAGTACGAGGAGGGCCCGATGGGGTTCGAGACGATGTTCTTCCGCAACATCACCCTCACCGGCGGAGTCGCCCCCGCCCGCGCCTACATCGACGAGCTCCTGCCGGACGTGCTCGACGGGAAGATCGAGCCGGGCAAGGTGTTCGACCGCACCGTCGGGCTCGACGAGGTCCCGGACGGCTACCGCGCCATGGCCGACCGCGAGGCGCTGAAGGTGATGGTGCGTCCCTGAGCCGCATGCGGTGCGCACCTCGGGCGTGCGCACCGATTCGTCAACAACACCGCGATTCCCGGCTGGAGGAACGGACCATGGAACTGCTACCGAAGCAACCGTCGGCCAAGGGTCCGGCGGAGCTGTTCACCGGCGACGTGTACTTCGACGTCATCGCCAAGGGCGAGGCGCCGTCGCGCATGCGCGTCAACGTCGTCCGGTTCGCGCCGTGCGCCCGTACGGCCTGGCACACCCACGCCGTCGGCCAGACGCTGCACGTGACCGAAGGCGTCGGGCTCGTGCAGGCACGCGGCGGGGAGATCGTGGAGATGCGCCCGGGCGACACGGTGTACACACCACCCGGTGAGTGGCACTGGCACGGCGCGGCCCCGGACCACTTCATGAGCCACCTCGCGATGTGGGAGGCGCCCGAGGACGACCGCCCCGAAACCGAGTGGGGCGAGCACGTCACCGACGACGAGTACGGCGCGCGGTAAGGAAAACGCGATCACGTGGCGCCCAGCCTGGCAACCGCGTGATCGCGTTCCTACCCGGTGTCCGTGCGGGAGCGCCGCGCAGTGGGTTCCTCGTGGAGCCCGAATCCGCGCGAGGCGCTAGCGCTTTCGCGCCACGCCGGCGAGGAGACGTCCCGCACCGTCGTCCTGGTCGACGTCGACGCCCTGGTGCGCGAGCCACGACGAGACCGGTGCGAGGCCGGGCTCCTCGACGTCGAGGTCGCCGAAGAACCCGGCGATCTCCTCCCTGGTACGGGGAAACACGTTGTTCTGAGTCCGGCGCATCAGCTCGACGATCTCCTCCGTCGCGCGATCGGTGAACAGATGCGTCATCGCGAGGACGCTGCCGGGTGCGAGAACGTCGCGGTAGCGGGCCATCACCTGCGCCGGGTTGCTCTCCGCCGGGACGTAGTGGAACAGGGTGACGGCCAGGAGCCCGAGAGGCTGCGACAGGTCCAGCATCTCGCGCGTGCGTTCATCCCCGATCACGGCGTCGACGTCGCAGGCATCGGCCCGCACCATGGTCGCGTTCTCGGTGTCCTGCAACAGGATCTCGGTGTGCGCCACGGCGACGGCCTCGTTGTCCACGTAGAGCACGCGGCTCTCGGGGTGGCGCTGGTGCGCGATCTCGTGGACGTTGCCCACGGTGGGAATGCCGGAACCGAGGTCCAGGAACTGCCGGATGCCCGCTTCCAGCATCATCTCCACGGCGACGCGGAGGAAGTTGCGGTTGAGCATCGCCATGTGGCGGGTGTAGGGGTGCTGGGCGAGGAGCTGCTGCCCGAACTGGCGATCCGCTTCGAAGTTGTGCGATCCACCGAGCAGCCAGTCGTAGATTCGCGCCGCGCTGGGCACGGACTCGTCGACTCCCGATGGAGCCTGCACTCCGTCCTGCGTCGGCATCGACCCCATCGCCCCTTCCTGCGCGGCTTCGCGGTGCGGCGCGCGTGTCGGCGCAAGCGCTGCGTCACCTTGCCGGGCAGGATAGTGCACACGTCCGGCGTGATCATTACTCTTCTCCGGTGATATCCGGCTTCCGTTCGGCCGACGACGCAACCGCCGTCACGGTGACGCCGGGAACTCCTTCGAACGGGTTCTCGCGGAACTCGTCGGGCCCGAGGTGCGGCCGATGACGCTCGGACTCGTCTCGGGGTGGCCGGAGGGAGCCAGCTCCAGCGACGCGGCGGCGTCCAGGACCGCCCGCAGGAACGCGGACTCGGACGGACGCTGACGGGTGGCGTTGCGGCGCAACAGTATGACGCGACGGGCGATCGGCTGCTGGAGCCGGTGGATCTCGACACCCCGCGGCCGGAGCGTGAGGCCGAGGTCGGCGACCAGGGTGATGCCGAGATCGCCCGCGACCATGGCCATGGCGGTCGCCTGCTCGTCGACCTGGTGGGCGATGCGCGGTTCGAAGCCGGCGCGTCGGCACACCGCCAGCAGAGCGCGCCCGAAGTCTGTGTCCCGGCCCGATGCGACCCACGAGCACTCGGCGAGATCGGCCAGCTCGACAGGAGAACCATGCTGGAACATCCCGGCGGGAACGACGAGGTGCAGTTGCTCGACAGCCACGACGGTGGCGTCCAGGCTCAGCTCCCATGGCGCGGAGGCATCGGGCGGGTAGTCCAGGACGAACGACATGTCCAGGTCTCCGTCGCGGACCGCGGTCAACGCGGCTTCCGGGCTCACCTCCCGCGTGCGCACGGCCAGTCCGGGATGCCTCCGGGACAGGATGGCCAGCGCCGGCGGCACCAGCGACGCCGCGACCGTGGCCAGCACACCGACGGTCAGGGTGCCGGTGACCACGTCGTGCTGCTGCTCGAGTGCGATCCTGGCTCGTTCCTCGGCGGCCAGGATCTGTTCGGCGTGCATCGCCAGCGTCCGGCCGGTGTCGGTGAGCTGACGGCGCCGCCCTACCGGCTCCAGGAGGACGTGGCCGACCTCCCGTTCCAGCTCTGCGAGCTGCTGGGAAACCGCGGACGGCGTGTAGTGCAGCGCCCGCGCGGTCGCGGTGACCGTTCCGCGCCGGGCGAACTCGTGCAGGATCCGCAACCGCCGCAGGGACAGTTCCATGAAGGAACGCTAAAACTTCCAGCGCAGATTTCACAAATGGACGTGAAGCGACGACGCGCGCAGACTTCCCCGTACCGCACGCGCGCCGCGGAACCCGCATTCCGGCGCGACTCCTGCCACCGCCAGCGACCAGGGAGATGCTCGTGGGTGAACAGCAGCGAACGGTGTCCCCGCCGACGGTCACGGGACTGGACCGCGGCGCCGCACCGAAGTGGCTGACCTCGGCAGCGATGGACGGCGTCGCCACGGCGGAGCCACGGCCTTTCACCGATGCCGAGTACGAAGCGCGCCTGGACTGCATCCGGCAACGGATGTCGCGGCTCGGGCTGGACGCGCTGATGGTGTTCCGGCCCTCGAGCATCGAGTACGTCTGCGGTTACCACACCGCGGAAACAGCACCGCAGCCGTTGGTGGTGACCGACTCCGCCACGACGCTCTACGTGCCCGACCTGGAAGTCGGGCGGGCCCTGGCCAGCGCCAGGGTCGACCACCTCCGCTACTGCGCGTACACCGACGCGTTGCAGGGGCTGCGCATGTTCCTCGACGACGCGGTGGGTGGCCTGCCCCGCACCGCGCGGGTGGGCATCGAGACGGCCCACACCTCCACTCCTCCGCGTGCGGTGGAGGTGCTCGCCGAGCGCGAGGTGACCGTCGTCGATGCCGACCACCTCGTCGAGCGGGAGCGGCTCGTGCTTTCGCCCGCGGAGATCCGCTGCGTTGAGCAGGCCGCCGTGGCCACCGGCGCGGGCGAGCGGGCCGCGGTCCTGGCGGCTACCGAACCCCATGCGACGGATTCCTCAGTCGCCGCCGCGATCGCGGCGGCCCTGATCGAGCACGCCAACTCGGTCTCCGCGTGGGGCCCGGTCGTGGTCACCGGCCCGCGGGCGGGCATCCCGCACTCGAGCTGGCGCGGGGAACCGTTGAGCGCCGGCCCGACCTTCCTGGAATTCGCCGGAACACACCACCGCTACCACGCACCCGTGATGCGCACCGTGTTGCGTGGGCGGCCAGATGCCGTCGACCGAGTTCTGACCGAGCTCTCGCGGACCGCGGTCTCGGCGGTGCTCGCCCACGCCAAGCCGGGCATGCCGTGCTCCCAGGTCGCCGCGCACGCGAGCGAGGCTCTCGGACCGCTGCCCGAGGACGTGGTGTTCCACCACCTGTTCGGCTATCCGGTGGGGCTGGCGCACAAGCCGCACTGGATGGACGGTCTGCCGTTCCACATCACGAGCGGCAACCACGAGCCGCTGCAAGAAGGAATGGTCTTCCACATACCCGGCTCGTTCCGGTCGTTCGGCAGGCGCTGCGTGGGGTTGAGCCAGACCTTCGTGGTCGAACGCGACGGGGCGCGCGTTCTGACGCACGGCCCTGCCGACGTCATCGAACTCGGGGAGCACGCGTCATGACACCCCTTGTGTCAACCTCAAGATCGAAGTCAGGCTGCGGTCTGTTGTTCGACCTGGTGTTGGGTGGCTCGGTGCAGGGTCGGGTCGTAGGGCGTGTTGTTTTGCCAGCAGCGCCACATCACCCTGACCCAGGCTCGCGCGAGGATGCGGGTGGCGTGGGGGTGGTCCTTGCCCGAGGCGCGGGCCCGGTTGTAGATGTCGGCGGCCCAGGGGCTGGCAAAGCGACTGTTCGCGGCGAAGGTGGTGATCGCCAGACGCAGGCGTTTGTTGCAGGCCCAGCGAAACGACACGCTGCGTTGTTTGCCGGATGCCTTGGTGACCGGGGTGATCCCGGCCAGTGCGGCGATCGCGTCGGGATGGCCGAACGCGGCGCGGGCGTCGCCCCACTCGGCCAGGATCTGGGCTGCGTTGATGGTGCCGGCACGGGGGAAGGACCGGAAGATTTCCCCGTCGGGGTGGGTCTTCATCTTCTCGGCGATGCAGCGGTCGAGGTCCTTGATCGCGGTATTGAGTGTGGTCAGAAGGGTGACTTGGGCCAGCACGGCGTCCCGCACCCCGGCACAGAGGTCGGGCTCGGTCACGCCGGCCGGAGCGGCACGCAGGCGGGCCAGCAGCACCGCAGCGGGCTTCTTGCCCGAGTAGCCCTGTTCGGCGCAGAACGCGGCCAGCCGCTTGTCGGTCAGCCTGGCCGCGGACGCGGCCGTTGGGTACCGGGTCAAAAACGCCAGCGCGATCGCCGAGGCGACGTTGGCAAAGATCGCCTCGGCTCCGGGCCAGTAGGCCTGCAACAGCGCGGCCAGCTGGTTGGTCGCAGCCACCCGGGCCTCGACCAGGTCGGCTCGGGTACGGACCACGGCGCGCAATCCCTTGGTGTGACCCGACAACGGCGCGGCGGGACGCAGCCGGTGGATGCGCACCCGCAGGTAGTCCGCGATCACCGCGGCATCACCAGGGTCGCTCTTGGCGCCGGAAAGCACCTCGGCTTCACGCCACGCCTTGATCGCGTTGGGTTTGACCGGCAGCACCGGATGCCCTGCCTCCAGCAGCGCATCCACCAGCCGCCCGTCCGGGCGCTCGATCGCGATCGGCATCTGCTCGGGCCGGCCGAGCTTGCCCAACCGGGCGGCCAGCCGAGCGAACCCGGCGGCGGTGTGATCGATGGTGAACGCGACGACCCTGCGGCCGTCCCGGTCCAGCACACACACAGCGTGTTCGACCGCGGCCCAGTCAATCCCGACGAAGAACAACGGCCCATCGTGCTGCGACAACAACGATGCCGCCTTCCTGATCACAATCCAGGGCAGGCACCAGACGGACACGAGGGAACCGACAGCAGAGTGGTCACTAACCGGCGCTCTACGGCGCATCCCTTTGTCATCGCTTCACGGTTCCAGGGAAGCCGGGGGCGGCAGTGTCATGCAAGCCCTCGAAGGGCGACCAAACCAGGCCGTCACCCCGACTTCCGCCTAGTTCCTACCACAAGCTCCATCCAAGAGCTCGCACGGAAGAGGGTGCACTAGTGACCACACCCGTTGAGCCCACTGCCGCGGTGGACCCGGCGCTGCGCAGGCGTGCCGTCACGGCCGCGATGATCGGCAACGCCACCGAGTGGTACGACTACGCGACCTACGGCTACCTGGCAGGCGTTCTCGGCGCGGTGTTCTTCCCACCGGGCAATCCGACGCTGTCGCTGCTGGCTTCGTTCGCGACCTTCGCGGTGGCGTTCCTGATCCGCCCCCTCGGGGCGTTCGTGCTCGGCCCGCTCAACGACCGCATCGGCCGCAAGCGCACCCTGTCGATCACCATCCTCACCATGGCGCTCGCCACCTTCGCGATCGGCCTGCTGCCCGGGTACGCCACCGTCGGCGCGTTCGCGCCGATCGCGCTGATCCTGGCCCGGCTCGTGCAGGGGTTCGCGGTCGGCGGCGAGTACGGCGGTGCCGCCACCTTCGTCGTCGAGTACGCACCCGACGCCCGCCGCGGACTGTGGGCCAGCTGGCTGGAGTTCGGGGCGATCGGCGGCTTCCTGCTCGCCTCGGGCATCACCACCTATCTCACCTACGCCCTGCCGGAGGCCGCCCTGCACTCCTGGGGCTGGCGCATCCCCTTCCTCGTCGCACTCCCACTGGGCACCATCGGCCTCTACCTGCGGTTGCGGCTCACCGACACGCCCGCCTTCAACGCACTCGCCGAGCAGGCGGCGGAATCCCAGGCGCCGGTGCGGGAGGCGTTCACCCGGCACCGCACCCGCGTGCTCATCTGCGGCGGCATCGTCATCTACTCCAGCATCGGCACCTACGTCCTGCTCACCTACATGCCCAGCTACCTCGAACAGAACCTGGGAATGTCCGCGGCGACCGCGCAGGCGCAGACCTTCGTCGTCGGCGCGGTGCTGACCGCGTCCATCCCCGTCGCCGGTGCGCTGTCGGACCGGCTCGGCCGCAGGACCATGCTCGCCGCCGCGGCCATCGGCTATCCCGTGCTCGCCCTGCCCGCGTTCTGGCTGATCGGTCACGCCACGTGGGGCCACACCCTGGCCGGGCTGCTGATGCTGACGCTGTGCCACATCCCCGTGCTCGGCACCACGACCGCGACCCTGCCCGCGCTGTTCCCCGCACGGGTCCGCGGCACCGGCGTCGCCGTCGGCTACAACCTGTCGTTCGCCGTGTTCGGCGGGACGGCACCGCTGCTCATGACCATCCTGGTCAACGCCACCGGAAACCTGTACATGCCCGCGTTCTACCTCGCCCTCGTCTCGCTGGTGGCACTGGTGCCGATCCTGGCGAGCCCGGAAACCGCGCGAAAGCCGCTGAACCCCACACCCGCGTCAACGCCCAGCCGGGCCTGACCGCGCGGAACCTGTCGTGAGCGAAGGAGGAACCCGCGTGCCATCCACCAGTCCCGAACACGTCGCGATCGTCGGAGCAGGCATGGCCGGTCTGGCCACGGCCTGGTTCCTCCAGGACCGGGGTGTCGGCGTCACCGTCGTCGACCGCGCCGGGGTCGCGGCCGGTGCGTCGTGGGGCAACGCGGGCATGCTCAACCCTGCGTTCACCGTGCCCCTGCCCGAACCCGGCACTCTGCGCTACGGTCTGTCCGCCGCGCTCCGGCCTCGCACACCGCTGGCCGTGGCACCGACCGCCGACCGCCGGTTGTGGCTCTTCCTCGCCCAGTTCGCCGCGCACTGCACACCGTCGCGGTGGCGCAGCGCCATGGCGGTGTTCACCCAGCTCAACCAGGTCAGCCTGGATGCCTACGACGAACTCGCCGCCGGTGGCGTCTCCGCGCCCACCCGGCAGGGCAAGCCGTTGCTGGCCGCCTGCGCCGACGTCCACGACCGCGACCACCTGACCCGCGAGCTCGACACGGTCCGCGAACACGGCGGCGAGGCACGCCACGAGCTCGTCGACGGCGACGAACTCCGTGCCCTGGAACCGATTCTGAGCAGTCGCGTGGTCACCGGTGTGCGCGTGCACGGCCAGCGCTTCATCAACCCGCCCGACTTCATGCAGGCACTCGCACGCGGCGTTCGCGCGCGCGGCGGGGAGATCGTCGAAGGCTTCGACGCAGCCGACATCGCGGACCTGGGCGCGTCCGGGGTCCGGCTGGTTTCCACCGCCGGTGCGGACATCCGGGCCGATGCGGTCGTCCTCGCCGGCGGAGCCTGGCTCACCGGACTCGCCCGGCCGTTCGGCGTGCGCCGCATCGTCCAGGCTGCACGGGGCTACAGCTTCAGCATCCAACCCCGCTCCATGCCCACCCACCCGATCTACCTGCCCGCGCAACGAGTGGCCTGCACACCGCTGGGCGACCGGTTCCGGGTGACCGGGATGATGGAGCTCCGCCACGCCGACGCCCCGCTCGATCCACGCCGCATCCGGACGATCATCGACTCCGCGCGTCCCATGTTCACCGGAGTCGACTGGCAGGCCCGCCGGGAGGACTGGGTCGGTGCGCGGCCGTGCACCGCCGACGGGCTCCCCCTGGTCGGCCCCACCACGTCTCCCCGCGTGCACGTCGCCGGCGGTCACGGCATGTGGGGCATGGTCCTCGGCCCGCTGACCGGCAAACTCCTCGCGGACTCGATCACGGGACGACCCGGTCCCGCGTGGCTGCGGCAACTGGACCCCCTGCGATGAGCCGTCCCGGGGGTGCGTCGCGGTCTGCTTCACAAGCGGCGCAGCCGCTTGGCCCTCCTGAAATCCTTGGTTCAGTCCCGGCTCGGTCCGCACAGACGCCCTTCCGCGCTGAGCACCGCCGACCCGCTGACGGTCACCTCGCCACCGGCCCCCGCGAACGCCGCGATGGTGCTGGGCCGTTGCATCGACTCGCCCTGGTGCACCAGTAGCTCCCCCGTCCGGTCGAGAATCCCGAGGTGCGCCAGGTAGGCGGCCAACGGCCCGGCCGCACTCCCCGTGGCGGGATCTTCGTCCAGACCGGAGCCGGGGTTGAAGAACCGGGCGGATGCGGTGGCCACCGGCCGCCGGTCGCCGACGACGGCGAGGTAGACCCCCTGCGCTCCGACGTGCCGGGCGAGTTCGACCAGGGCCTTCTTGTCGACGGCCGCCGCGTCCAGCGCCGCGTTGCTCGCGATGCCGACCATGAGGTGGTCGGCGCCGGTTCCCACCACGCGAGGCGGAATCTCGGGGTCCAGGTCCTCAGCTGCGAGCCCGACCGCTGCCGCCACGGCCGACGGCTCGGCCTCGGCACCGAAAGCGGCGGCGGTCTGCGCCATCGTGAGCCTGCCCGAATCCCCGACCCGCACCTCGAGCAGCCGGTCCCCGATCTCCTGCACGATCACCCCGTCGTCCGGGCGCGGCACCCGTCCGGTGGCCAGCAGCCACCACCACGCGCCCAGCGCGTTGTGGCCCGCGCCGAACACCTCCACACCACCCGCGGTGAACGAACGCAGCCGCTTGTGCGCTCTCCCGCTCCTGGCGGGCAGCACGAACGTGGTCTCCGCCTGGTTCATCTCGCGGGCGACCTGCTGCATCCAGTGCGACGGCGGTCCCTCGCCGCCCAGCTCGCAGGCGTCGACCACCGCCAGCGGGTTGCCGGACAACGGGCTCGACCCGAACACGTCGACCAGGGCGAACGGAACGGGATCGCGGATTTCTGCCAACCATGAGGACATGCCACGAGACTAGGGCCTGTTTCGAAAGTCATGGCAGCCACTCGTTGATCGCTGCGATGGTGACGGTGGCTTCGTAGCGGACGGCGAGCTTGTCGTATCTGGTGGCGACGGCTCGGTTCCGTTTGAGACGGTTGATCCCGCACTCGACGGCGTGCCGCTGCTTGTAGATCTCCTCGTCGAATGCGGGTGGTCGTCCTCCTCGGGAGCCCTTCTTCTTGCGGTGGCGGATCTGGTCCGCCTTGTCCGGGATGGTGCAGCGGATACCGCGTCTGCGCAGGTAGGCGCGGTTGGCGCGGGACCCGTAGGCCTTGTCGCCGAGCACCCGATCCGGGCGGCAGCGCGGCCGACCGCGATCACGCCGGGGCACTCGGATACGGTCGAGCACCACCTGAAACTGGGGCGAGTCACCCCGCTGGCCAGCTGTGATCACGATTGACATGGGCTTTTGCCCCTGCTCGACCGCCAGGTGAGTCTTGGTCGTCAATCCTCCGCGGGAGCGCCCCAGCCCGTGATCGGCTGGTTCGAACTCGACACCGCCCGGGGGCTCCTTCTGGAGATCCCCTTTTGACGGGCACCGGCCGCGTGCTGGTGTGCACGGGCCACGGTGGAGTCCACGCTGACATCCCAGGTGATCAGGCCCGCAGCGTCCGCATCGGTCTGCAGCGCGGTCAGAATCCGCTTCCACGTGCCATCCCGCTGCCACCGCCGGAACAGCCCATACACCGTCTCCCATGGGCCGTAGCGCTCCGGCAGATCCCGCCACGGCACCCCAGTCCGGACCCGGTACCGAACCCCGTCGATGAGCTGGCGTTTCGTATGCTTCGGCGGACGCCCGGACTTCTTTCCCTTGGGCAGCAAGGGCTCCAGCTTCGCCCACTGGTCATTGGTCAGATCACCACGCCCCACAAGACAAGATCATCTCAAACCTTGATCGACTTATGAAACAGGCCCTAGGTACGCCCCACCCCCGAATCACAGCGCACGATGACGCGATTCCGGGCGGATCACCACAGAATCTGCGGCAGAATCCGCGCATGACCACACGCCGCGTGACACCGGAGCTCGACGAGGTCGACCGGGTGCTGCTGGAGGCTCTCCAACGCGACGGCCGCCTCTCGATGACCGACCTGGCCCGGCAGGCGCGGCTCGGACTCTCGGCGACCCGGGTGCGCCTGCGCCGGCTGGAAGAGCACGGGATCATCACGGGCTTCACCGCCCGCGTCGACCCCTCGGCGCTCGGGTTCACGCTGCGCGCACTGGTCCGGATGAAGGTGCACGGTGCCCTCTACGACAAGGTCGAGGCGCACCTCGCCAAGAGCCCGCAGATCGTCCGATGCGTGCGGGTCACCGGCGAATCCTGCTACGTCATGGAGGTGCTCGCCGCGGACATGGCCGACCTCGACACCATCACCAGCGACCTCGCCCGCACCGGCTCGGTCACCACCGACCTCGTCTACGACATCGTCGCCGACCGGCCCGTTCCCGTGGACGGACCGGGCGGCTGAGCTCGCGCTGCCGGGCTCAGTGCGCGGTCAGTCCGCCGTCGACGACGAGCTCGGCTCCGGTGACCAACGACGACTCGTCACCGGCCAGGAACAGCATCGTGGGCGCGACCTCGTCGGCGCGTCCCGCACGGCGCATCGGGGTGCGCACGATGTCGGGCTGCTGGTCGCCCTGCTCGTCGAGCAGGTCCTGGATCATCGGGGTCCGGATGACTCCGGGATGCACTGAGGTTCCCCCGTTAGTTCGGAGGCTTTGATCTACCCCCGGTTCGGTGGAGTCGGGTTACTGGATACTCAGTGATCTACTCGACCTCTGGGAGGTTCGTTGCCCCGCCGGTATCCCGCGGAATTCCGCCGCAAGGTTCTTGATCTCGTCGAGTTACTACAGCCGCGCGCTGGCCGACGTGGAACTGGACGCGTTCGGCCAGAAGATCCCCGAGGAGCAACGAGCCCAGCTGACCCGGTTCGTCACCTACTACGAGCACTTGGCCGGCTTCGACGACCGCGCCGCGCAGCGGCGCATCACCTGCCCGAGGCTGTGCTTCGTCGGCGGCGAGGACCGCATCACCGCGGGAACCGAGCCGATCGCCGACCTCGGCGCGATCGTCACCCGCCACCAGGCCGAGCTCGAAGCACTGGGCTGGCCGGTCGAGGTGATCCCCGGCGAGGACCACCTCGGCGCCATGTCCGCGGATGTGTTGCTCCCGCGCCTCTCGCACTTCCTCGACTCCGTTCGACCCGGCACGACCCCCTGAACCGCACAGCGTCCGGAACCGTGCCCTGGGCGGACGGGGGCCGGCTCCGTTCGTGGAGCCGCCGGCCGTAGCGAGTGGCGACGGCCCTGGCAGCGCTGCTACACCCGCTCGGTGGCGAGCCGGTGCAGCAGCCCCGCCACGAGTGCGGTCCGGTGCGGCAACGCGTCCACCAGGACGTGCTCGTGCCGTGCGTGCGCTCCGCCGCCGCTGGCGCCGAGTCCGTCCAGCACGGGAAGGCCGAGCGCGGCCACGAAGTTCGCGTCGCTGCCGCCGCCGACGTGCAGCGCGCCGAGCGGTCCGCGCAGTTCGGTGGCCACCTCGTCGGCGAGGGCGAACAGCCGCCGCCCGGACGGGGTGAGCCGCATCGGCGGCCTGCTCCACCGGCCGCGCACCGCCAGGGTGACCCGCGGGTCGGCGGGGCGGAGTCCGGCGAGGACGCGGTCGATCCGTTCGGCCTCCTCCGCGGATTCGACCCGGATGTCGACCAGGCACGTCGCCGATGCGGCCACCACGTTGCGCGCGCTGCCGCCGGTGATGGTGCCGACGTTGATCGTGGTGCCCGCGCTCGGGTCCTGGCCCGCGACGAGCCTGCCGACCAGTTCGCACAGCGCGTGCACGGCACTCGCGCCCGCCGTCGGGTCGAGGCCCGCGTGCGACTCGACACCGGTGGTGGTCAGCGTGAAGATGCCGACGCCCTTGCGCTCGGTCTTGACGTCCCACCCGCTTCCCGGTTCCAGCACCAGTGTCGCCGCGGCCCCGGCGGCCGCGTCCTCGATCCGGGCCCGCGAGCGCGGGCTGCCGAGTTCCTCGTCGCCGTTGAACAGCAGCCGCACGGTGGGCCGCGGCAGGTCGAGCTCCCGCAGGGCGCGCAGCGCCCACACCCCCGTGGCCAGGCCGGTTTTCATGTCGAAGACACCGGGTCCGGCCATCCTGCCGTCGCGTATCTCGACCGGCCAGTCCGCCAGAGTCCCCTCCGGCCACACGGTGTCGTAGTGGCCGAGGAGCAGAACCTCGGTTGCCGTGGTGCCGCGGTACACGGTTTCCAGGAGGTCGCCGCAGTCGTCGTACTGGTGCCGGTGGCACTCGTCGGGGCGGCCTAGCCGGTCGGTCAGCCACGTGGTGATGGCCGAAACGGTCTTGTCCAGCAGCGGTTTCCGCGAGCTGGGCGACTCGTGCTCCACGAGCAGCCGGAGGTCGGCCAGAATCGCGTCGAGCCGGTCATGGCACCAGTCGGACAGTCGCCGGGCGGGCATGGCGCAGGGCCTTTCTGTCTGTTGTGGACGATGAGCGCGGGAGGTCAGCGGATCGGCACGCCCGGGCCGAGCGGCAGGCCGAGGCCGTACCAGGCGAGGAAGAGCAGGGTCCACACGCACAGGTTCACCAGCGCGAGCGGCAGCACGAGCGACATCAGCGTGCCGACGCCCGCCGACGGCCGGTACCGGCGGATGAAACCGAGCGCGATGACGAAGTACGGGCTCATCGGCGTGAGGCTGTTGGTCGGCGCGTCGGCGACCCGGAACAGCGCCTGCGTGGTCTCCGGCTGGATGTCCAGCAGCATGAGCATCGGGACCAGCACCGGGGCCACCAGCGCCCACATCGCCGACCCGCTGGTCAGCAGCAGGTTGAGCACGCTGACGAGCAGGATGGCGCCGATGAAGATCAGCACCGGGCTCGCGCCCAGCGAGCGCAGCAGATCGGCACCCCCGATGGCGATCACCTGGCCGATGTTGGTCCACTTGAAGTATCCGAGGAACTGCGACGCGGCGAAGAACAGCACGAGCACCGGCACCAGCTCCCGCAGGCCCCGCGCCATGAGCTCGGGAACGTCGCCGGGCGCGGTGACCGTGCCGACGGTCGCGCCGTAGACGATGCCGATCACGAGGAAGAACAGCATCAGCACCACGGCGACGTTGTCCATCAACGGCGAGTCCACGATGGACCCGCCGTCGCCGCGCAGCGGCGATCCGGAAGGCAGCACCGCCAGGACGACTCCGGCCAGGAACGCGGCGGCGGCGACCAGCGCGCGCCGCACGCCGGTCCTCTCCTCGGCGGACAGCGTCATGTCGGGCAGCTCTTCGACGTCGGTGAGCTCCGGCTCGGCGCGGTTCATCGCGGCCACCCTGCGGGCGACGACGAGCTCGGTGATCACCGTGATGCTGATCGCCAGGACCACGGAGGACACCGCGGAGAAGTAGTAGTTCGACACCGGCGTGACGGCGTAGCCGGGGTCGATCGTGTGCGCGGCCGACGTGGTGACGCCCGCGAACACCGCGTCGCTGCCGGTGATGACCAGGCCGATGCTGCTCGCGCCACCGACCGACACGTAACCGACGACGGCACCGATCACCGGGCTGCGCCCCACCGCCCGGAACGCGACCATCGCGAGCGGGATGATCACCACGAACGCCGCATCGGAGGCCACCTGGCCGAACATCGACGTCAGGGCGACGGCGAAGGTGACGAGCCTGGGCGGCACCCGCGACAGGGCACCGCGCATCATCGCGGGCAGCAGGCCGGTCTTGTCGGCGACCGCGACGCCGAGCATCACCACCACGATCAGGCCCAGCGGCGGAAAGTTGACGAAGTTGTCGATGAGGTCGCCGAGCATCATCCGCACGCCCTCACCGGAGACGAGGCTGCGCACGGCGATCCGCTCCCCGTCGGCGGGCGAGACCGCCGACACCCCGAGCGCGGCCAGCGGCCAGCTCGCCAGGACCACCAGCCCGCCCAGGATGACGAACAGCCAGAACGGATGGGGCAGCTTGTTGCCGACCCGGTCCACGACCTCGAGCGCACGGAGCACCAGCGAGGTTCCCGGCCGCTCCCGAACCGCTCGACGCACGCCGCCACCGCCTTCCACCTGAAAACTTGTGCGCGAATGCAACACCACGGCGCGAGGATGTGTCAATCGAAAGCCTGTAATCGGGCGCATCGTTCCCATTAGGATGCCCACGTGGATGCTCTCGACGACGCCGACCTCGACCTGATCGCGGCACTGCAACTGGCCCCCCGGGTGCCGCTGAACGTCATCGCCGACGTGCTCGGCAGCTCGGCCACCACGGTGGGCAGGCGGCTGCAGCAGCTCCAGCGGCGGCGCCTCGTGCGGGTGATCTCCACGGTGCACTGGTCGCTGATCACCAGCGGCAACCCCTACGTGGTGTGGATCCGCTGCGAGCCCGGACGGACCGAGCAGGTCGCGGCCGCGCTGCAGGCCGTGCCGGAGGCGCAGTCGATCCTGATCACCACCGGGGACGCCGACATCCACTGCACCATCTACCCGCTCGCCGGCACCGACGCGAGGCGGTTGCTCTCGCGCGACCTGCCGAGCATTCCCGGCGTCGCGTCCCTGCACTCGGAGCTCGTGCTGCGCCCCGTCCGGCAGGGCATCGACTGGCGCATCGGACGGCTCACCACCGAGCAGGCGGCGGCGCTCTCCCAGCACGGGCTACCGGGCACCGGCGGCGAGCCGCGGACCGTCCCGCCGCTGAGCACCACCGAGTTCGAAGTCCTGCGACTGCTGTTCGACGACGGCCGGATCTCGGCGGCGCAGGTCGCCCGCGAGCTCGGCCTCAGCAGGTCGACCGCCTACCGCGTCATCCAGTCCCTGCTGGACGGCGGTGCCGCGAGACCGCGGGTCGAGGTCGAGCCCGCCGCGGTGGGCTTCCCGGTCACCGCGCTGTGCGCGGTCAAGGTCCAGCCGCGGCACATCCCGAGCGCGCTGGACGCGCTCTCCCGGCACCCCTCCGGCCGCTTCACCGTCATGGTGGCGGGCAGCTCCGCGCTCATCCACCACGGCGTGTTCCGCGGCGAGGACGATCTGGCGTCGTTCGTCACCGACGAGCTCGGCGCGCTACCCGGCGTGCGGGAGACGGCCATGTCCATCGCGCTGGGAGTGCTGCGCAGGCAGTGGATCGACCGCGAGGAGGACGTGCTGCTCGGCGAACGCCGGCACGACATCCTCGCTCGCCGCACGGCCGGTGGACCAGCCGAAGGCACCGGCTGAGCGGAACCCCGCGCTCAACCGCGCTGGCACGCCGGGCACCACACCGTCGTCCTCCCCGCCACCTGCCCCCGGCGCAGCGTCCCGGAACAGCGCGGGCAGCGTTCGCCCGGGTCGTCGCGGTGCCCGGTGAGCCAGGACGGCCGGTCCGGCACCCGCCCCGCGCGCTCGGCCTGCCGCAGCACCGAGCGCATCGTCCGGTGCAGGGACCGCCAGCGGTCGCCGTCGAGCTCGGTGGTCGGCGTCTTCGGGTCCAGCCGGGCACGCCAGAGGATCTCGTCGACGCACAGGTTGCCCAGCCCGGCCACCGTCGACTGGTCCATCAGCGCCGACTTCAGCGTGCGCCGGCCCCGGCCGACGCACGCGCGGAAGTCCCGCAGGGGCACCGCCGCCGCGTCCGGTCCGAGCTCGCCGAGGAACCCGTCCACCTCGGACCGCCGGACGACCCGCATGCCCTTGAGCTTGCGCATGTCCCGGTAGCGCAGGACGTCCCTGGTGAGGTGGAGCACCACGCGGTCGTGGGCGTGGACGTCCTCGCCGGGCGGGCAGCGCAGCAGCATCCCGGTCATGCCGAAGTGCACGAGCAGCCACGGCGGATCGTCCCCGTCGCGCGACGAGGTCGGCAGCACCAGCCACTTCCCGTGCCTGCGGGCCTCGCCCAGGTATCGGCCTCGCACCTGTTCGACGGGACCGCGCACCACCTGCGGATCGAACACCTCCACGTCGCGCACCCGCTGGCGCCCGGCCTCGGCGGCCACTCGGCGGAAGCCCTCGACATCGGGCAGCTCAGGCATTCCTCGTGGCTACCCCGGCGGGATCGGCTTGATGCCGTTGACGTGGAGTGTTCGCTACGTGGAGTTCGCGCGCTGACAGGGCACCTAAGCGTCACCCCGCTATGTACGGCGAGCCGCCGTCCGCCCCTGCGGTCCAGACGGCGGTTCGAATTTGGACGAGTGGTCACCGGTCGTTCATGTGATGGGAGCAGGGCGGCCCAGCGTGCCGGTTAGCTTCACGACCACCGCACAAGGAGGTCCAATTGTTGGGGAAGTGCCCGGGCACCGCGCTCGCGACCGGCTCGCTCGTGCTCCTGCTGACGAGCACCGCATCGGGGTCTCCGGCCGCGCAGGCCGAGCCGGAGTGGACGAGCCGGGAACTCGCACCCGGCGTCGAGGTCCGCAGTGGTGTGTTCGGTGCTCCTTCCGGCGATCAGCGCTGGACCGTGACGGTCCGGATCCCTGGCGGCTCGGGGTCCGGTGGCTCGGACCCGGATGCCCCGGCGACGGAGCTGGGCACCGAGGCCGACGCCCACGCGCTCGGCCGGGAGCTGACCGGCGCCGGGTTCGCGCCCCGGGTGGAGCAGGTCGCCTGGCCGATGTTCGCCGACACACCGCGCGGCGCGCTGGGCTGGCGCGTGCGGGTGGGCGAGTTCGGCACCAAGGACCAGGCGAGCGCTGAAGCGAGCAGGATCGCGGCGGCCGGACACCAGGCGGCCGCGGACTGGACCGGCTACGACGGCGAGTCGGCCGGAGGCCCCTGGCGCGTGCACGTCGCGGTGGTGGATCCGAAGCGGTTCGGCGGCCGCGTGCAGGCTTCCCACGGGCAGGCCGTGACCGGCCGCGAGACCACCTCGGCGATGTCCTCGGCGGCCAACGCCGTGGTCGGCGTCAACGGCGGCTTCTTCACCATGCAGGACGAGGACGGCATCCCCGGCGAGCCCGCCGGCGTCGGCGTCTACGGCGGGCGGCTCCAGAGCGAGGCCACCAACGGCCGGGTGGCTCTTCGGCTGGGCCGGTCCCCGAAGATCGAGCAGCTCGCCACCGCCGTGTCGGTGCGTTCGGGCCGCGCGCAACGCGTGGTGAACGGGATCAACCGCAAACCCGGCATCATCCGCAACTGCGGACAGCCCGGGGGCGTGCCCACCGAGCGACCGCAGCACGACGTCACGTGCACCAACCCCGACGAGCTCGTACTGCTCACGCCGCAACTGGGCGGGCAGGCCCCGGCCGGCGAGGGCGTCGAGGCCGTGCTCGACGCCCAGTACCGGGTCACCGCCCTGCGCCCACGTGGCGGTCCGGTTCCAGCCGACGGCCATGTCCTGCAAGGGATCGGCAACGGCGCGACCTGGCTGACCGACCACGCCAGGACCGGCACCCCGCTCGTCGTCGACCAGCAGGTCCGCGCAGGCAGGAGCGCGGTTCCGCTGGCGGGCAACGACATCGTCAACGGCGGTCCGTGGTTGGTGCGCGACGGGCGGGAGTACGTGGACGCGGCCACCGACGGCATCGTGCATCCGGATGACCCCTCTTTCGTCTACGGGTGGGGAGTGCGGCGCCAGCCGCGCACCATGGCCGGCATCGACGAGGCGGGCCGCCTGCTGCTGGTCACCGTCGACGGGCGCCAGCCGGACAGCAGCGCGGGCTTCACCCTGCTGGAAGCGGCGCGCTTCATGCGTTCGCTGGGCGCCGTGGACGCGATGAACCTCGACGGCGGCGGCTCGACCTCGTTCGTCGTCGACGGAAAGCTGGCCAACTCCCCGTCCGACCCCACCGGCGAACGTGCCGTCGGAGACGCCCTGGTGGTCGTCCCCGGGCGCTGAGGCCCGGCGACCGGACAGGTCGTTAGGGCCTGATCTCGTAGACGAGGTTGAACGGGGTCTGCGTGGCGCGCCGGAACCGGGTGAAACCGGCGTCGGCGGCCACTCGGCGGGTCGCGCTCTCGCCGGCCTGGGCACCGAGCGCGTATCCGCCCGGCTGGGAAAGGGCGTTGGGCACGCAGAGGAACGTGGAGCCGCTGTAGTACAGCCGTCCGACGGGGTTGAAGTTGTCCTCCACGTCGTCGGCGGCGTTGGGCTCGACCAGCAGCCAGGTCCCGTCCGGTGCCAGCGCCCGCCGCACCTGGCGGGCGGCACCGAGCGGGTCGCCCATGTCGTGCAGGCAGTCGAACATCGTCACCAGGTCGAAGTCGCCGCCGGTGAAGGACTGCGCGGTGGAGACCTCGAAGGTGACCCGGTCGGTGACCCCGGCCCTGGCGGCCTGCTTGCGGGCCAGCTCGATCGACTCGGCGTGGTAGTCCGAGCCGACGACGGTGGTGCGCGGGTATGCCTGGGCGATCAGCACCGAGGTGGAGCCGAGTCCGCAGCCGAGGTCGGCCACCCGGGCACCGGCGGTGAGCTTCGCGTCGACCCCCTCCAGCGCCGGGATCCAGCTCGCGACCAGCTCGGCCACGTAGCCGGCCCGGTAGAAGGCGTCGCAGCCGACGAAGACGTCCTCGTGGTGCTCGTGCCAGCCGAACCCGGCACCGGTGCGGAACGCTTCGGTGATCCGGGGTTCGGCGCGCAGCATGCCCAGCGCGACGAGGAACGCGGCGGGCAGGTTCGGGCCGTTCGGGTCGGCCAGGCAGAACGCCTGTTCCTCGCTGAGCGAGAACTCCCCGGTCGCCGGGTCGTAGCCGACGTAGCCGCCGGCGGCCTGACCGCGCAGCCACTCGGTGAGGTAACGCAGGTCGTACCCGGTCCGCTCGGCGAACTGGTCGGGCGTCGCCGGGGCCTGCGCCAGCGCGCGGTAGAGGCCGAGCCGGTGACCGATCACGACCGAGCCGGCGGCCTCCGTCGCGGCCAGGTCGGTGACGAACCGCCCGAGGAACTCGTCGACCTTGCTGTGGTCCATCGCGGCCCCCTCCCGTCGGCCCGGACTCACACCGCTCTAGCACCGCCCGCACCGGTGCCGTAGGGCCGACAGACCCTGCTCATCCGGTGGTGGCCCTGCTGGGTGGCGGAGATACCGTCAGGTGTGGACGACACCTGGGCCGGTTTGGCCGACCAGTTCGCCGACGAGGCTTACGCCTCGGTGAAGGGGCGCGTGCGCACCTACGTGTTGCACCAGCAGCTGCTCGAGCATCTGCCGCCGCCTCCGGCGCCGGTGCTCGACGTCGGCGGCGGCGCGGGCCACCAGTCGTTTCCGCTGGCCCAGGCCGGCTACGACGTGACGTTGCTCGACCCGTCGTCGGCGATGCTGGACAAAGCCCGACACCGACTCCAGCGGCTGTCCGGTGAAGCCCGGCGACGGGTGACGCTCCTGGAGGCCGACGGCGAGAACGCCGCAGAGGCGGTGAACGGCCGGCGCTTCGCCACCGTGCTGTGCCACGGCGTGCTCGGCTACCAGGAGCAGCCGGAGCCGTTGGTCGACCAGCTTTGCCGGTGCGCTGCCCCCGACGGCGTGGTCTCGATCATGGCGGGCAACGCGAACGCGATGGCGGTGCGCCCGGCCCTGGAACGGCGGTGGGACGACGCTCTGGCGTCGTTCGACGCCCGCGGCGAGGTCGGGGTGCTGGGAGTGCCGACCCGAGCCGACACGGTGGAGGAGCTCAGCGCGCTCGTGCGGGACCGCGGCGTGGAGCCACTGCGCTGGTACGGGGTGTGGCTGTTCGTCGACTGGCTCGATTTCAGCGGAGCCGAGCTGGACCCGGGCGACTCGAAGGAGGTGGCGGCGGCCGCCGCGGTCGAACTCGAAGCCGGCAGGCGCGACCCCTACCGCCGGCTCAGCCGCGTCTTCCACCTCGTGGGGCGCAAAGTTCCGAGCTGACGGGACAACAGCGGCCAGGTGCTGAGGTCAGCCCGCGCGGTTGCCCCGAAGCGTCGCCCCGGTCCGGGCGTACTGGCCCGGGGCAATGCCCAGGACCCGCTTGAAATGCCGGGTGAGGTGGGACTGGTCGTAGAAGCCGGCCGCGGTCGCCACCTCGCCCGGGGGTCGTCCGTCGAGGAGCAGCCGGCGGGCGAGGTCGACGCGGCGGGACGTCACGTACTGGTGGGGTGCGATGCCGAACGCGGCGCTGAACGCGCGTACGAGGTGCGCCGGGTGGGCGTGCAGCAGGCTCGCGCTCTCGGCCAACGTGGTGCCTTCGAGGAGGCGCTCGTCGAGGATGTCGCGGAGATCCTGTGCGATGCCGCGGCCAGGCACCGCGCCGGCGATGGACGCACTGGGGCGCAGGTGCTCGCGCAGCCGCTGGCCGACGAGGGCCAGGCGGCTCTCCGCCTCGAGCTCGTCTCCCCGGTTGGCGAGTGCGGTGTGCAGCTGTCCGACACGTGCGCGCAGCACGGGATCGGTGAGGTCCGGACCGTCGACCGCCGGCCCGATGAAGCTCTCGTCCAGCAGCGTCGTGTCGAGGTAGAGCACCCGCTTGCGGAAGCCGTGGGAAGTGGCAGCCGAGCCGTTGTGCGGGACGTGCGGGGGCAGCAGGCTGACGGTGTCGCCCGGGGTGCCGCGCTCGTGGTGGTCCAGGTCGTAGCGGACCGCCCCGTCGTCGACGACCAGCAGCGTCCAGGCGTCGTGGACGTGCATGGGGTACACGTGCTCCGTGAAGTGGGCGTGGAGAACCTCCGTGACGCCCGGGACCGACGGGCGCCACGCGGAGATTTCCTGCTGGGACGCCATGCAAAGAACGTACAAGACGACGGGGGCGCGCGGCCCGCACCATCCGGGGCATGAGAACGACGCAAGGGACTGAGAGCCAGGCCGGTGCAGGGGCGGAGAACGCGCCGGTTCGCTTCGACACGAAGATCGCCGTGCTGTTGCGCGACGACCTGGAGTCCTGGCAGCGGCTGAACGTGACCGCCTTCGCCGTCAGCGGCCTCGGCACCGCCGCACCCGAGGTGATCGGCGAGCCGTACGCCGACGCCGACGGCACCGCGTACCTGCCCATGTTCCGCCAGCCCGTGCTGGTCTTCGCGGGAACGAAGGAGGTGCTCACCACCGCGCACGGCCGTGCGCTGTCCCGCTCGTTGCCGACGGCCGTGTTCACCTCGGACCTGTTCGGCACCGGCAACGACCGGGACAACCGGGCAGCCGTGCGGGCGGTGGGCACCGACCGGCTCGACCTGGTGGGAATGGCCGTCCACGGGCCGCGCAACGCGGTGGACAAGGTCCTCAAAGGGGCGCGGTTGCACCCCTGAGACGCCGCGGCACCCTCGTCGGGCCTGCCGTGGCAGGTCCGACGAGGGGTTCTGGCCTTACGGGATCGCCGTGATGCGGTCCGCCGGCGGCGGCGCCACTCCCGGGTGCGCGCGGAGGTAGGCGACGAGCGCGTCGAGGTCCACCGGGCCTCCCGTGATGCCGGTTCCCCCGGTGAACTCGGTGAACCCGTCGCCGCCGCCTGCCAGGAAGTTGTTCACCGCGACCCGGTAGGGCGCGTTCGGGTCGACCGGCTGACCGGCGATGGTGATGCCGGAGACCTTCGAACCGACCGGCGCGGATGCCGAGTAGGTGTAGCGCAACGTGGCCGAGACCTGCAGGACGCGCGTCGCGCCCGGCTGCCACTGCTGTTCGAGAACGGCCTTCAGCTGCGCGCCGGTCAACGTCATCGTCTGCATGACGTTGCCGAAGGGCTGCACCGCGTACGCCTCGCCGTAGGTCACCACCCCGTCGCCCTCACCGGCGGGGGAAGAGGCGTGCACGAGGTCGGTCCTGATCCCGCCCGGGTTGGTGATGGCGACCTGCGCACCGCCCGCGGCGGTCGCCTCCAGCTGCGCATCGGCGATCACGTCGCCGAGCGGGGACTCACCGGAGGGCGCGGCCTGGCGCACGAGGTCCGCCGCGATCGTGCCGACCGTGCGGTTGGCGATCGGCCCCGCCTTCGCCGCGGCCTCGTCGATCAGCCGCTGCGCGACGGGATCGGGCGGCACGTCCCGGGTGACGACCTCGTTGCGCGCCCGGGTCCGCGCACGCACCACGTCCTGGCTCTTCTTGTCGATCGTCAGGTCGGCCACCGACAGCAGCCGGCCGAACGAGGCGCCCTGCAGCAGGGTCCGCGGGTTGCCCGCGGGGTCGTTCACCACGCAGTTGTACTGCTGGTGGCTGTGCCCGGTGAAGATCACGTCAACCTTCGGCGAGGCGTGCGCGGCGATCTCCGATGCCGGGCCCGGTGTCACGCGGCAGTCGTCGGGGCCGCCGCCCTCGGTGTTGTCGCCCTGGTGCAGCAGTACGGCCTGGACCTTCACCCCGAAGCGGTCCAGCAGGTCGGCGGTGCGGTCGATCGCCTCGACCTCGTCGCCGAACTCGAGCCCCTCGACCGCCTCCGGCGTGACCATCGCGGGCAGGTCCTCCAGGGTCGCCCCGATGATCCCGACCGGCGTGCCGCCGACCCGCTCGATGCTGAACGGCAGCAGGGCGGGCCTACCGTCGTCGAACGTGACGTTCGCGCCCAGGTAGGGGAAATCCGCCCCGTCGTAGGAGTCGCGGAACTGGCACCCGTCGGCCGGGTGGCAACCCCCGGACTGGATGCGCCGCAGCTCGGCGTAGCCCTCGTCGAACTCGTGGTTGCCCGCGACGGACGCGCGGACCCCGAGCTCGTTGAGCAGGCCGATGGTCGGCTCGTCGTGGAACAGCGCCGACTTCACCGGCGACGCGCCCACGTTGTCCCCCACCGAGAGCACCACCGAGTTCGGGGCCTCGTCGCGCAGCCGGCCCACGTGCGTCGCGAGGTAGGCGGCACCTCCGGCGTCCACGGTCCTGCTGTCGGGCAACGTCACCCGTCCGGACGAACCCGCCGGCGGATCGAGGTTGCCGTGCAGATCGTTGAACGCGATCAACCGGACGTCCACCGTCCCACCTGCCGCACTCACCGGTGCCCCCGGCAACGCCATGGTGGCCAGCAACGCGGCCCCGGCCATCGCGGCACCGCGGCCCAACGGACTTCGTCCCACAGCCTTCCTCCCGAAGAGTCCACGCGAGCCCCAGGTGAGGGGGTCCGACCGCTGATCTTGCTCGTTCGAACGGGCGAAAACCAGCACTTCGCGTCGACTTCAGGTGAACGCGCCGCCACCCGGAAGCGGCACGGTGGCGTGGTGGCCGGTCACCGGTCTCGGCCGCGGTCAGGCGCCGGGGGCGCGGAAGTCGAGGCTCTTGCGCGCGGCCTCGTCGATCTCCTCGGGGCGCAGGAGCCGCACCGCTCTGGACGTGACGGCCCCGGTGGCCCGCACCGCCATGGCCGTGGCGGCCATGGAGACGTCGTCGGGCATGTCGACGACGATGTGGAAGTCGTCGGGGCCGAACGCGAAGTACATCGACTCGAGCGTTCCGCCGCACGAGCTGAGGACCCGCTCGACGGCCTCCCGCCGCCCGGTGCCACCCTCGGCGAGCACCCCCTTCGTGCCCTCGGCTGTGTAGCTGCCCTGCACCAGGTACTTCGGCATGTCGCTCCCCCATCCGCCGTGCGGCCGCCCGCGGCCGCGGTTCGGCTCCCACCCTCGGACACGAGAGCGGGCTCGGCCATTCGGAGGGCTGGCCGGGGTCCGCGCCCACGAGCGGTGTTCAGGCCCGGAAACCGGGGCGGCGTTCGGCCAGCCGCTCCCGCAGCGGCGCGTAGTCGTGGTCGGGGAACAGCCTCGGGAAGAGGTCGAGCATGATCTCCATGAACCGCCCGGAAACCCTGAACTCACCGTCGTCGTGCATCGAGACGTCGGTGAACAGGAACTGCCAGCCGAAGGTTCCCTTCGTGATGCGCAGCGTTTCGAGGTATCCGGGGTAGTCGAGGTCCATCCGGTGGTAGCCCTTGGTCGTCGCGTCGAACCACAGCTCGGGATTGGCCACGCCGGGCTGGATCCGCAGCATCGAGAGATGCCCGACTCCGGTCTCCCCGGTTCCGTCGAAGCTCCGCAGCTCGGAATAGAGCTGCCGTTCTTCAGGAGACGGGTCGTAGAGGCGCGCCACGAGCGGACCCCCGTGGACCGCCTGGTGGATGTTGAGCAGGTCGAACTCCCCGGCGATGAGCGATTCCTCCTCGTACTCCGGGTGGGGGACGTCCCACACCGCCGCGATGCTGGAAAAGCGCAGGTGGTAGCTCTTCAGCGACGGGTCGAGCTCGATGCCGTCCCGTTCGGCCAGTTCGGCGAACACCTGGTCGGCGTCAGCGGTGGTATCCAGCTCGCACGGTTCGCCCTGGTCGAGCCTGATGTCCGGGCACCTGCGCAGCTCCTCCAGCACACTGAGCCATGTGGTCTCGTACGCGGTCAGCTCGGTCATGCGCCGCTCCTCCTCTGTGGATTGATCAACTGCTGCGACGCGGCGCACGAGCGGCTGGTTCCCCCGGACCGGCTTTCACACCGCTGCGCGGCGGGCCCTCCGCGCAGAGATCGACCCGGACGGACCGAAGTCCGTCCGGGTCGATCGCCTTGGCAGGAGCCGGGGTTCAGTGCACGGTGGCTTTCTCCGCCCCCGCTCCCGTGAGCGAACGCACCTCCATCTCCGCGTACTTGTCCTCGTTGTGCTCCCGGGAGAGCACCGTGCCCAGCCAGCCGAAGAAGAACGACAGCGGGATGGACACCAGACCCGGGTTCTGCAACGGGAACCAGTGGAAGTCGGTTCCGGTCAGCATCGCCTCGTCGCCACCGGAGACAGCCGGGGAGAACACGATCAGCACGACCGTGGCCGCCAGTCCACCGTAGATGCTCCACAGCGCTCCGGAGGTGTTGAACCGCTTCCAGAACAGCGAGTACAGGATCGTCGGCAGGTTCGCCGACGCGGCGACGGCGAAGGCCAGTGCGACGAGGAACGCGACGTTCTGGTTGCGCGCCAGGATGCCGCCGACGATCGCGACGGCACCGATCACCACCGCGGTGATCCGCGCGACCCGGACCTCCGCGGCCTTGTCCTCGACCTGCCCCTTCTTGATCACGTTCGCGTAGATGTCGTGGGCGAAGGAGGCCGAGGCGGTGATGGTCAGCCCGGCGACGACCGCGAGGATCGTCGCGAAGGCGACCGCCGCGATGAAGCCGAGCAGCACCGGGCCGCCGAGCGCCTGCGCGAGCAACGGTGCCGCCGAGTTGGACGAACCCGGAGCGCTCTTGATCGCCTCCGGCCCGACGATGGCTCCGGCGCCGTAGCCGAGCACCAGCGTGAACAGGTAGAACAGACCGATCAGCCAGATCGCCCAGACCACCGAACGGCGGGCTTCCTTGGCTGTCGGGACGGTGTAGAACCGCATCAGCACGTGCGGCAGACCGGCGGTTCCGAGCACGAGCGCCAAGCCCAGGGAGATGAAGTCGAGCTTGCTCGTCTCGCTCTTGCCGTACTTCGCGCCGGGGTTGAGCAGCTTCTCCCCCGTTTCCCCGGCCCGGTCGACCGCCGCCTGCATCACGGCCGAGAGGTCGAACCCGAACATGCCGAACACCCACAGGGTCATCGCCGCCGCACCGCTGATCAGCAGTGCCGCCTTGATGATCTGCACCCATGTCGTGCCCTTCATGCCGCCGACCAGCACGTAGACGATCATGATCACACCGACGATCGCGATCACCACGGCCTGCCCCGTGCCGCTGGTGATGCCCAGCAGCAGCGAGACCAGCACACCTGCTCCCGCCATCTGCGCCAGCAGGTAGAAGAAGCTGACCGCGAGCGTCGAGGTGGCCGCCGCGGCGCGCACCGGGCGCTGCCGCATCCGGAACGCCAGGACATCGCCCATCGTGTACTTGCCGGTGTTGCGCAGCAGCTCCGCGACCAGCAGCAGGGCCACCAGCCAGGCGACCAGGAAGCCGATCGAGTACAGGAAGCCGTCGTAGCCGTACACCGCGATCGCGCCGACGATGCCGAGGAACGAGGCCGCCGACAGGTAGTCACCTGAGATCGCGATTCCGTTCTGCGGCCCGGAGAACGCGCGACCGGCGGCGTAGTAGTCCGACGCGGTCCGGGTGTTGCGGCTGGCGCGCAGCACGATGACGAGGGTGATGACGACGAAGGCGGCGAAGATGCTGATGTTCAGCAGCGGGCTGCTGCCCTCCACGCCTTGCGCGAGGTTGTTCATCGCTCAGCCCCCTCGACCTCGGCGCGGATCCGGTCGGCCACCGGATCCAGGTGCCGGTTCGCGAACCGCACGTACAGCGCGGTGATGACGAACGTGGACACGAACTGGAGCAGCCCCAGCACCAGGCCCACGTTGATGTTGCCGACCAGCTTGATGGACATGAAGCCTTGCGCGTAGTCGGCCAGCAGCACGTACACCAGGTACCAGGCGAGGAAGAACGCGGTCATCGGGAACACGAACCCCCGGAGGCGGTGGCGGAGAACGCGGAACTCCGCACTCTCGTGCACTTCGCGCCACACGTCCGCACTGGGCGCTGGCTCAGCTCGCTCACTCCTAGTCACGACAGCCTCCTAACGAGTGGTGCGCGACACGTTAGGCGCGTCACACTCGCGGGAGAACCGATGACGGTCCGATAGACGACGGGTACGACGAACGGTCCACGAACGGCATCAGGAACGGGTCGAACGGTTTCGCGAAGCCCGCGCGGGAGACCGGTACCGCGGCGTTCCGGAAGGGCTCACCGCACCCGCTGCGCCGACCTGGACTCCTCGTCGAGGTGCAGCCGCAGCATGGCCGCCTCGGCCCACGGGGGCGGATACCCGCGCAACGAGACCACCACCATCGTGGCGAACGCCAGCGGCACCGCCCAGGGTGCGGGCTGGGCGACCAGAATCGCCAGCCAGCCCGGCAGCGGCGGGCCGAACAGGGTCGCCGCGATGGCCGCCGACGACGCCGTCAGACCGACCAGCACCCCGCTGAGCGCGCCCGCGCTGGTCAGCCGCCGCCACCAGATGCCCAGCACCAGCAACGGGCAGAACGTGGCCGCGGCGACCGAGAAGCCCCAGGTGACCAGCGTCCCCGCCGCCAGGTGCGTGGCCTGCAGCGCGAGCAACACCACCACCGCCGCAGCCAGCACGACCGCGACGCGCAGCTGGCCGAGACCACCCGCGGCCAGGTCGTGCGAGATCGCCCCGGACACCACCAGCAGCAGACCCAGCGACGTGGCCAGGAACGCCGCGAAAGCACCGCCGGTGAGCAGCGCAGTGAAAAGCGTGCCCTGCCACCCCGCGTCCACCTGCGTGGGCAGTGCGACGACGAGCACGTCGGTCACGCCCGACAGGTAGAGGTGGGGCACCAGCACCCTGCCGAGCGCTCCGTAGATCCCCGGGAACAGGTAGAAGACTCCGAGCAGCACGACGGTGAGCGCCGCGGTCCGGCGGGCCGACCTGCCGTCCGGGCTGGTGTGGAAGCGGACCAGTACGTGCGGCAGGCCCATGGTGCCGAACATCGTCGCCACCAGCACCGCCCACGTGCCCAGCAGCGGGTGTTCGGCGTTCTCCAGGTCGAGCAGCGGACGCCGCCAGTCGTGCCCGCCCGGCACGTCGGCGCCGCGCAACCCGGGCACGGGGGCGCCGCTGCCGAAGACCACCGTGCGCCCGGCGGTGATCTCGTGCTCTCCGACCGGGAGCACCGAAACGGCACCGTCCGGGCCGCGCACCGGCGTCGGCTCGCCGACCTCCAGCACCACGTCCACCTGGAACACCACCGGGGTGTCCTCGGCGAACCGGGTGATCTCGACGGGGTGCAGGGCGTCGTGGCGAACCGACGGGCCTGCTTGCAGCAGCAACCACACCGCGGGCACGATGAACAGCGTCAGCTTCAGGCAGAACTGGAACGCCTGGACGTAGGTCGCGGCCCGCATCCCGCCGAGCGCCAGCGTCGCGCTCACCACCGTGCCGGCCAGCACCACGCCCACCCAGTACGGCGTGCCGCTGACCACGCTCAGCACCAGACCCGCCGTCCGGAACTGGGGCACCAGGTACAGCCCGGCGATGATCAGCACGACGACCGCGGCCACCCGCCGCAGACCGGGCGAGGCCAGCCGCGCCTCGGCGAAGTCGGGGACCGTGAGGGCTCCCGACCGCCGCAGCGGAGCGGCGACGAGCACCAGCATCGCGATGTAGCCCGCGGTGAACCCGACCGGATACCACAGCGCGCCCACGCCGTCGGACAACATGATCCCGGCGACGCCCAGGAACGACGCCGCGGAGAGGTACTCGCCGGAGACGGCCGCGGAGTTGACCAGCGGGGAGACCTGGCGCGAAGCGACCAGGAAGTCCGAGGTGGTGCGCATCGCCGCCACACCCCGCAGGCCGATCAGCAGCGTCAGCAGGACGATCAGCGCCACCGCGACCGCGGCGGACATCAGCGGTCCTCCGCCTTGTCGGCCCGGCGCAGCTGCCACCAGGCCAGCGCCGCCATCGCCGGGAAGGGCACGACCACCAGCAGCAGCCACGAGAGCGGGATGCTGTACAGCCGGACCTCGTCGAGCGCGGGCGCCAACGCGAACAGGACCGGCAACCCGAACAGCAGGGTGAACAGCGCCGACAGCGTCACCGCTCCCCTCCTGCTCTGGGCCAGGTACAGCCGTCGGGCACGCCGGGCCTCGGCGGGGTCCAGCCTCGGTGCCCGCCAGCGGCGGCGCACCACGCGGCGGGCATGCGCGACCCGCGTCTGCGGGCTCATCACGGTGACCCGCCTGCGACCGCTCATCACTCGCTCCGGACGGACCGCGCGAGCTCGGTGCGCTGGGCGTCACGCAGCAGCCTCTCGCGCAGGTCCCGCGCGTGCCGCCTGCTGACCGGGACGTCGCCGACGTCGGTGTGCGCGATCAGCGCTCCGGTCGTGTCGCTGCGCAGCTCGCGCACGGCGGCGAGCGACACCAGGAAGCTGCGGTGCACCCGCGAGAAGCCGGCGTCGCCCCAGTACTCCTCCAGCCTGGAGATCGGCATCCGCACGACGTGCACCCCGCTCGGGGTGTGCAGGCGGACGTAGTCGCCCTGGGCCTCGGCGAAGCGAACCTCGCTGCGCCGCACGTAGCGGGTCCGGCCCGCTGCCTCCACCGGCAGCGCCGCCATCGCGTCCGGCGGCTGCGGCGCGGGCTGCTCGGCGCTCGCGGGCTCCTCCGGGCCCGGGGCCAGCATCTTGCCCACGCGCTCCAGGGCGGCCGACAGGCGCTCGACGCGCACCGGTTTGAGCAGGTAGTCCACCGCGCCGATGTCGTAGGCCGTCACGGCGTGGCGGTCGTAGGCGGTGACGAACACGATGGCGGGCGGATCGGCCAGCTTGGCCAGCAGGGTGGCCAGCTCCAGCCCGTCCAGCCCCGGCATCGAGATGTCCAGGAACACCGCGTCGAAGCGGGCGGTCCGGATCATCTTCAGGGCGGCGACCGCGTCCGCGGCGCCGGCGACCTCGGCCACCTCCGGCGCCTCCCGCAGCAGCCTGCACAGCTCCTCGAGCGCGGGGGCCACGTCGTCGACGGCCAGAACGCGCAGTCCTGCGGACATCACGGCACCACCCCCGGTTGGAACCGGGGTACCCGGACGACCACCCGGGTACCCGCGCCTTCGGCGGTCTCGACGACCAGCCCGTACCACGCTCCGTACACGGTGCGCAGCCTGCGGTCGACGCTGGCCAGCCCCATGCTCTCCGTCGAGCCCTGCCCGGCCAGCAGCGCCTGCGCGCGGGCCGGGTCCATGCCGACGCCGTCGTCCTCCACGCTGATCACCAGGTCGGTGCCCTCGGCCTCGCCCTGCACCTGGACCAGGCCGGTGCCCTGCCCGTCCGGGGTCAGCCGGGGCTCGACCCCGTGCCGCACCGCGTTCTCCACCAGCGGTTCGAGCACCAGGTACGGGATGGCGACCGCGAGCACCTCCGGCGCGACCCTGATCTGCACCTTCAGCCGGTCGCCGAGCACCGCGCGCTGCAGCCCGAGGTAGGTCTCGATCGCGTGGAACTCGTCGGAGACCGTGGTGTACTCCCGGTGCCGGGCCAGGCCGTAGCGGATGAAGTCGGCGAAGTCGAGCATCAGCTCGTGCGAGCGGTCGGGGTCGGACCGCACCAGCGAGGCGATCACGGTCATCGCGTTGTACATGAAGTGCGGCGAGATCTCCGCGCGCAGTGCCCGCATCTCGGCCTGCGCGGCCAGGTCGGCGGAGTGCTCCAGCCGGGCCCGTTCCAGGGCGGCCTCGGTCCAGGCCGCCACCTCGCGCACCGCGGTCATCCGGGTGTCGCCGTCCACCACGAGCACCCCGGCGAGCTCCTCGAACGCGTGCAGCGGCATCGCCACCAGCGGAGGACGACCGCTGCGGTCCTCGGTGTCGAGCACGTCGGCCACCAGCCGCTCCGCGTCCGGCGCCGTCCGCGGGCTGCCCGACCAGCGCACCGCTCCGGACAGGTCGGCGAGCCCCACGGCGCGGACCCCGAGCAGTTTGCGCAGGTCACGGGCCGCGGCCGAGGCCCGCGGGCCCGCGGCGCCCTCGCGGAGGTCGTCGACCACCCGGCGAGCGATGTGCAGCACCGACGCCGTCGCGGTGCGCGAACGCGGCCACCACGCCCCGAGGAGCTCGTGGTGGAGCGTGCGGTCGGCGGGCACCGGCATCGTCGCTCCCATCGCCGTCGACAGGATGCCTGGATGTTAGTTCCGTTCAGGCCACCCGGGCGAGGGACCCTCTCATCGACCGTTCGTCGCGCGCTGGACGCGTTCTGTCGTGACTGTCCGGCATCCCGTCGCGAGAAGCGTGCCGGGACTCACTCGATCCACTTACGTTGGCCGACACGCAAAGTGAGGTTCCGCCACCGGCGCCCCACACAAGGTGAGTTCGAGACAGGCACTGAGCACAGTGAGGGAGTGGTCGTGACCATCGACGCTGAGAACGCGAGGTCCGCGGACGATGTGGCGTTCCCGCCGTCCGGGGAGTTCGCCGCCCAAGCCAATGCGACGTCGGAGCTCTACGCCCAGGCCGACGCCGACCGCGAGGCGTTCTGGGCCGACCAGGCCCGCCACCTGCACTGGGACACCGAGTGGGAGCAGGTGCTGGACTCCTCCGGCGCCCCGTTCGCCAAGTGGTTCGTCGGCGGCAAGCTCAACGTCGCCTACAACTGTGTGGACCGCCACGTCGAGGCCGGCAACGGCGACCGGGTGGCCATCTACTGGGAGGGCGAACCGGGCGACTCCCGCGCCATCACCTACGCCGAACTGGCACGCGAGGTGGCCCGCACGGCCAACGCGCTGGCCTCGCTCGGTGTCGGCGCGGGCGACCGGGTCGCGATCTACCTGCCGATGCTGCCCGAAGCGGTCTACTCGATGCTGGCCTGCGCCCGGCTGGGCGCCCTGCACAGCGTCGTGTTCGGCGGGTTCTCCTCCGAAGCGCTGCGCACCCGCATCAACGACGCCGAGGCCAAGGTCGTCATCACCGCCGACGGCCAGTACCGCCGCGGCAAGGCCATGCCCCTCAAGACCAACGTCGACGAGGCCGTGGCCGCCACCCCCAGCGTCGAACACGTCCTCGTGGTCCAGCGCACCAAGACCGACGTCGAGTGGAACACCGACCGCGACAAGTGGTGGCACGAGACCGTCGAAGGCCAGCCCGAGGCCCACACCCCGGAGTTCTTCGACGCCGAGCACCCGCTGTTCATCCTCTACACCTCCGGCACCACCGGACGCCCCAAGGGCATCCTGCACACCTCCGGCGGCTACCTCACCCAGGCCGCCTACACCCACCGCACCGTCTTCGACCTCAAACCCGACACCGACGTCTACTGGTGCACCGCCGACATCGGCTGGGTCACCGGCCACACCTACATCGTCTACGGGCCACTGGCCAACGGCGCCTCCCAGGTCATCTACGAAGGCACCCCCAACACCCCGCACGAAGGCCGCCACTGGGAAATCGTGGCCAAGTACGGCGTCACGCTCTACTACACCGCGCCCACCACCATCCGCACCTTCATGAAATGGGGCGCCGAGATCCCCGCCCGCTACGACCTGTCCTCACTGCGGGTCCTCGGCAGCGTCGGTGAACCGATCAACCCCGAGGCCTGGATGTGGTACCGCGAACACATCGGCGGCAACCACGCCCCCATCGTCGACACCTGGTGGCAAACCGAAACCGGCGCGATCATGATCTCGCCGCTGCCCGGCGTCACCGCCACCAAACCCGGCTCCGCCCAGGTCCCACTGCCCGGCATCTCCGCCAAGGTCGTCAACGAGCAGGGCGAGCAGGTCGGCCCCGGCGGCGGCGGACTGCTCGTGCTCGACCAACCCTGGCCCGCGATGCTGCGCGGCATCTGGGGCGACGACGACCGCTACCGCGAAACCTACTGGTCCAAATTCGCCGACAAGGGCTACTACTTCGCCGGCGACGGCGCCAAATACGACGACGACGGCGACCTCTGGCTACTCGGCCGCGTCGACGACGTCATGAACGTCTCCGGCCACCGGATCTCGACCACCGAGGTCGAATCCGCCCTGGTCTCCCACCCCACCGTGGCCGAGGCCGCCGTGGTCGGCGCCAGCGACCCCACCACCGGACAAGGCATCGTCGCCTTCGTCATCCTGCGCGGCGGCACCGACGACGAAGCCTCCGGCGAAGCCGCCATCAAGGCCCTGCGCGACCACGTCGCCCACGAAATCGGCCCCATAGCCAAACCCCGCCAGATCATGGTCGTGCCCGAACTCCCCAAAACCCGCTCCGGCAAGATCATGCGACGGCTCCTGCGCGACGTCGCCGAAAACCGCGAAATCGGCGACGTCTCCACCCTCGCCGACCCCTCCGTCATGGACCTCATCTCGGCCGGACTCGGCACATCCCGCGACGACTGAAGACCACCACGGTCCGACGCGACACGAGCGTGCCCGCACGAGAAGGTGCGGGCACGCTCGGGGGACTGCGGGTCACACGTGCAGTGCGAAGTCCCGCCAGCTCTTCCCCTCGGCCGGTTCGGTGTCGACCCACAGCGCGGTGACGCAGTCGGGGCAGACGTAGGCGACGGCCGTCAGCGACTCGTGGATGCGCACGTCGCCGCCCAGGTCCTCCGGCCCGAGCGACACCCGGCCCGCGATGCCTTCCCAGCCCTGCGCCAGGCTGCCGAGCACCGCGCCGCAGTGGCGGCACCCGGCTGTCGGTCCCGCCTGACCAGGCCAGGTCACCAGCGAGGCACCCCAGATCCCGGTGGGTTCACCCTCGACCGCGCCGTCGCCGGGGCGGGAGGCGGGCGGGGTCATGCGGGCGCGCCGGGACTCCCGGATCCGCTCCCGGCACGTCCTCGTGGCGTCCTCGTCGACCGTGCCGCTCTCGGTGACGACGACACCGTGGAGGCGGGCAGCGGCCTCCCGGCTCACCGCCCGCGCCGCGACGTCGGCGGCCACCTTCGCGGGGTCACGCAGCAACGGGTCGCCGTAGCCGCCGCCGTTCTGCACGGTGCACTCGAAGACGTCGCCATGGGCGACCTGCGCCGCCGGCGCGACGCCGGGCAGGACCTCGGGCGTGCCGTCGAGGTCGGCGAGCTCGCCGATGGCACTGCCGGCGGCGAGACGTTCGAGCGCACCGGCGTCGACGACCCGCTCGAACCGGGCGCACGAGCCCGGCAGACCGCCGAACAGCCCGGTCCGGTTGGGCAGGGCGACGCCGTGCGTGCCGAGCACGCCGGTCACACCGGTCGTGTCGATGGGCGTCAGCGCGAACTGCACGCCGTTGCCGCCGCGGTAGGTGCCGGCGCCACCGGAGTCGGGGACCTGGCGCCGCCACAGGTAGAGCAGCGGGTGCCGCATCTCCTGCTGTTCGACGTTGGTGGCCCCGCCGCCGAGGATGACCATCGCTCCCCCGGCGTCCACGCCGTCGCGGAAGGAGAACGCGGGCCCGCCCCACAGCAGCGAGTCCATGTACATCGAGGCGAAGGGCTCCCCGTACTGGTCGACACCGCCGAACTGGGTGAGCTGCCAGGAGCCGTCGCTCGGCCCGAACGCGAAGCTCTCGTACTTCTCCGAGAAGCTGAGCATCTTCGCGAGCGCGCCGCCCGCCGAGCAGGTCGCCGTCCAGTTCGCGCCCGCGGCGCCGCCGCTGACGGGCATCGGCTCGACGGCGGTGACGCACAGCCCGTCGGGGGCGGCGACCTCGACGGGCCGCATGATGCCGTGGTTCCAGGGGATCTCGGAACCGAACGTGCAGAGCATGAGCGTGGCCACCGCGCCGAGCAGCCCGCCGCGGGTGGTCATGCCGTAGGCGGGGCTTTGCGGGCTGGCACCGGAGAAGTCGAAGGAGAGCCGGTCGCCGGTCTTCTCCAGCCGGCACGGGACCTCGAGCAGCTCGATCCCGTCGCCGTCCGGCCGGTCGAGGTAGGAGGTGTGCTCGTAGACGCCGTCCGGCAGCTCGCGCAGCATGGCCCGCAGGTCGGCTTCGCTGTTGTCGATGGTGCGGTCCATGGTCGCGCGCACCTGGCCGGCACCGTAGCGGTCGCACAGCTCGTGGAAGCGCTGCTCGGCGACCCGCAGTCCCGCGAGGAAGGCGCGGAAGTCGTTGGCGACCGTGCCGGACATGCGGGAGTTGAGGACGATGGTGTCCCACAGCTCCTGGTTGACGGTGCCCTTGCGGACGATCCGGCCCGGCGGGATCCGCAGACCCTCCTGGTAGACGTCGGTGGCGGTGGTGCACCAGCTGCCGGGGTCCATGCCGCCGAGGTCGACCTGGTGGGCCATGCAGCCCAGCCACGCGACGATCTCGCCGTCCCGGAACACCGGGCTGCAGAACTGCACGTCGTTCTGGTGCATCGCGGCGATGTAGGGGTCGTTGATGATGAAGACGTCACCGGGCTCGATGTCGTCGTGGCGGCGGAGGAACTCCTCGATCGCCATCGCACCGGTGTAGATCGGGGTGAGCAGGTAGAGGCCGATGATGGACATCTCACCGGAGGCGGTGTAGATGCCGAAGTTGTAGTCCGTGGCGTGCACGACCGGGGAACCGGAGACGTGCTCCACGGTGGTGGCGCCCTCGGTGTTGATGGACCAGAGCTTGTGCCGGATCACCTCGTAGGTCACCGGGTCGATCGCGTCGCTGGCGGTGGTGGGCATGCTCACTCCTGCGGCTCAGCGGTGGTTCTGGATGACGATGTCGCCGAAGCCGTCGACCGCGGCGTGCTGGCCGGGACCGACGACGACGGTGGTGTCGGGCAGCTCGACGATGGCAAGGCCGTCGATGGTCAGGCCCTCGTGGAGCTGGTCGGCGCGGTAGACCGCGGCATCGACCCATTGGCCCCCGCTGAACACCTGCCGGGTGCCCGGCTCCCCCGCGGTGGTGGCGTCGGCGGGCCGGCCGGTCTCGAACTCGGCGCGGGGCACCGGGCTCGTCGCCACGACCCGGAACGTGGTGATCTCCACGCCGCCGCCGGGGAAGGCCGAGCCCTTGCCGAAACGCCCCTCGTACTGCTCGACGAACCGATCGACCATGGTGTTGACGTCCTCAGCGGTGATCGTCTCGCTGTCGAACCCGACGGTCAGGACGTGGATCTGCGCGCGGAACCGGATCTCGACGGACTTGGCGAACCTGATCGACGCGTCGTCCGCACCCGCCGCGACGAGATCGGCTCGGGCGCGGTCCTGCAGCTCGCCGAACGTGGCGTTGAGCTCCTCGGGGACGAGTGCGGTGCTGTAGTCCGCGGTGCCGGGAGGCGTCTGCATGGGCTTGGACAGCTCTTCGACCATGGTCAGGTCGGAGCAGCCGATGCCGAACGCCGAGTGGACCGAGGCGGTGATCGGCACGACGATCTGCGGGCAGCCGAGCTCTGCGCCGTAGGAGAACGCGTGCAGCGGGCCTGCCCCGCCGTAGGCGAAGACCGCGAAGTCGGTCGGGTCGTAGCCCTGCTCGACGGTGACCTGGCGGACCAGGTCGGCCATGCGGGCGTCGACGATGGTCTTGATGCCCTCGGCCGCCTGCTCGACGCTCAGGCCGGCCGGGCGGGCGACGTGCTCGTCGATGGCCCGGCGGGCTCGGTCGACGTCGAGGGCGAGCCGCCCGCCGAGGAAGTTGTCCGGGTTGAGGTAGCCCAGCACGAGATCGGCGTCGGCGACGGTGGGGCGTTCGCCGCCCGCGCCGTAGCAGGCCGGGCCGGGGCGGGCGCCCGCGCTCTCCGGCCCCACCCGCAGCACGCCGTTGCGCGCCGAGGCGATCGAACCGGCTCCGGCACCGATGGCGCGCACCGCGACCGACGGCAGAGCGAGCTGGTCGCGTCCGATGAGCGTGGTGTTGGACATGACCGGGCGTTCGTCGAGGACCAGCCCGACGTCGAAGCTGGTGCCGCCCATGTCGGTCGTGACGATGTTGCGGTGGCCCTTGCGGCTGCCGAGGAACTGGGAGGCGACCACGCCTCCGACCGGACCGGACATCACGGTCGCCGCCGCGCGCTTCTCCACCTCGGCGAAGGTGGCCAGGCCGCCGTTGGACTGCATGAGCAGCGGACCGCTGCGCAGCCCGGCCTCGCTCAGGGTCGACTCGAAGCTGTCGAGCGAGGTCTTGAGCAGGGGACGCAGGCTGGCGTTGACCGCGGTGGTCAGCGTGCGCTCGTACTCGCCGATGCGCGGCAGGAACTCGCTCGAGAGCGTGATGCTCGCACCGGGCACCTCCTCGGCGACGATCTCGGCGACCCGCCGCTCGTGCACGTCGTTGGCGAACGACCACAGCAGCGAGACCGCGAAGACCTCGGCCCCCGCCGCGCGCAGGTCGGCCACGGCCCGGCGGACGTCGTCCTCGTCGAGCGGGCAGACCACGCGCCCGGCGTAGTCGACCCGCTCCGTGATCTCCGCGGTCAGCGACGGCGGCACGGCGGGGGACTGCTTGACCAGCGTGCGGAACCGCTTGGTCTCCTCCTCGGTCAGCCCGATTCCCTTGAAACCGCGGCTGATCGTCAGCGTGTCGCCGAACCCGCGGGTCTGGATCAGGCCCACCTTCTTGTGGCGGCCTTCGAGCATCGCGTTGGTGGCGATCGTCGTGCCGTGCGAGAAGACCTCGACGCCGGCGAGCAACTCGGCCAGGTCGACGTCGCGGTCGGCGGCCGCGTCGACCAGGGTGTTGAGCACTCCTTCCGCCGGATTGTCCGGCACCGTCGAGGCCTTGTAGCGCCCCACCCGGCCGACGTCATCGATCACGACGGTGTCGGTGAAGGTGCCACCGACGTCGGAGGCGACGTAATACGCGCACATCCGGACCTGTCACTCCCCTTGCGTTTCGGTTGCGGAACCGGCCGGAACTACCCGAACAGGCAACTCCCCCAGTGATGAGCGGCGCGCAGTCCTCATGCCTCGGCATGTGACCGTCCACTTCGAACCACTCCGGGCCGACGGGCCCGATTCACCCAGAGATCAACTTCGATCCGGCTTGATCGTGTCACAACCGTCCGGAGGCGGCCCAGTGTGCTCCTTCTCATAGCGCGCCGGCATTACTCCGCGAACTTCGGTAAAAGGGACGAGCTGTGGTCAATGGCCGCGCTGACAATCGCACTGGGCCGCATCCGAGCAGATGTGGTGGTTCCCGTGAGTGGTGATCGACAAGTGCGTCATCGACCGCTCGGCGTCGGCGAGGTGCCGGTGCCGGCGGCCTCGCGGAATGGTCACGACGTCACCGGCGCGTAGCGGGTGGACGCCGCGGTCGTCCTCGACGGCACCCGCGCCGCTGAGCAGCACCAGCGTCTGGTCGGATTCGTGGGTGTGCCACACCGTCCCGGCGCCGGCGTCGAACGTCGTGGCCATGACCGTGAGCTCACCGGCGGCCGTCGCCTGGCGCGCGGTCCGCGCCCGGACTCCGCCGTAGAACATGGGCTGGTCGCCGCAATTGACCTCGGGCACGTCGCAGAGCCCGGGAAAGCGCGCGGTGAACTCGGCAGTGCGAGCGTCTGCCGACGCCGGTTCGATGTCGGGCATTGAAAATCCTCCGCAGCATTTCTCACGGCCTGTCTTTGCTCTTTCAAGCGGCGAAGCCGCTTGGCCCGCCCTCGCAACCGGAACAGGCACGCAAGGTGAGATCGCAGACAGGCGTTCAGACCGCGACGGCACGAATGCCGCCGGTAGCCAGTGCGGACACGTCGACCGGTCCGCGTTCCCGGAGGCGGACCTCGGCGAGCCCGAGATCGGCCAGGACCGCCGCGGCCGCCGCGGCGTGCACGTCGGGGTGGGCTGCTTCGGCGTCATGGCCTCCCGAGAGGATCTGCGCCCCGGTCGCACCCGGACGCAGGTAGACCACGACTCCGCCGGTCCTGGCCACCGCGGCCAGCGATGCCTCCAGCTCCCGGCGGCAGTCGCACGCCAGGCTGCCGAAGACGTCGCCGACAACGCATTCGACGTGTACGGCGACCAACGGCCGCCCGGACGAGGAGGGACCGAGCAGCGCGACGTGGTCGGCACCGGTGACCTCGTCCCGGAACCCGACGGCCTCGAACCCCCCGCGGGAGATCGGCAGTGCGGCCCGGGCACCTCGGCTGACCCGCCCGCGCAAGCCGTCACCGAAGAACAGCCGGTGCCGGACCAGGTCTGCGACATCCAGCAACGGCAGCCCGTGCTGCTGGCCGAGCGCGGCCACCTCGGCCCGCCCTGCCGTGGCACCGGCCCGGGGCTCGTCCGGCCCGGTGACCAGCTCGGCGATCACCCCGACCGGGGGCAGCCCGGCCAGCCGGCACAGGTCGACGGCGGCCTCGGTGTGCCCGGGCCGCTCGACGACGCCTCCGGGGCGGGCGCGCAGGGGCAGCACGTGCCCCGGACGGCGCAGGTCGCGGGCCACCGACCGGCAATCGGCCAGCACCCGGGCGGTGCGGGCGCGGTCGGCGGCGCTGATCCCGGTGCCGACGCCTTCCGCCGCGTCGACCGAGACGGTGTAGGCGGTGCCGTGCGGGTCGGCGTTGCGCCACACCATCAGCGGCAGGTCCAGCGCGTCGGCGCGGTCGGCCTCCAGCGGGGCGCAGAGCAGGCCGGAGGTGTGCCGGACCGTCCAGGCCACCCACGCGGGATCGGCCAGCGCCGCCGGGAGAACGACGTCGCCCTCGTCCTCCCGGCCCGCGTCGTCCACCACCAGCACGGGCCGGCCGGCTTGCAGTGCCGCCAGTGCGTCTCCGATCCCGTCCCCGATCCCGTCCGCGGGACCGGAGCGGGAGACCGGCGGGTCGAGCTGGGCGGTCACGACGCCCGTTCCAGTCCGGACAGCGTGTGGAACGTGCTCGCGTGGAACACCAGCGGCCCCAGGTGCGGGTGCGTGCACTGGCGCTGCACCCGGAACAGCACGAGTTCGTGGTCACCGGCCGGGACCGTGCGTTCGACCGAGCAGTCCAGCCACGCCGTCGCGCCGTGCAGCAGCAGGGCGCCCTCGTCGGTGGTGTGCCAGTCGAGCCCGGCGAACCGGTCGCCGGTCTTGGAAGCGAGCTGGCGGCAGGTGCGGTCCTGGGCGTCGCCGAGGACCGACAGCCCCAGCCGCGGGCGGTCGCGCAGCAACGGCCAGGTGGTCGACGTGTTCTGCACGCACAGCCCGACCAGGGGCGGCTCCAGCGACACACCGACGAACGCGCTGGCGGCGATGCCGACCGGCTCGCCGGTCGCGCCCAGCGCGCACACCGCCGTGACGCCGCTGGGGAACCGGCCGAACGCCTCGCGCAGCCCGGCGGTGTCCACTGTGCCGTCCCCGGCGGTGGTGGGGTTCAGCGTTGTCATGATGCCTCCTTTCTGAGCCTGTCCTCGATCTTCGAAGCGGCGCGGCCGCTCGGCCCGCCCTCGCCAAAGGGCACCTGAGGTTCCGCCACCGGAACCTCCGCGCAAGACGAGTTCGAAGACAGGCGCTCAGGACCGCAGGACGAACGGGTCGCCTGCGGGCTCGTCACTGGTGTTGACCCAGACGCTCTTGAGCCGGGTGTACTCGCGGACCACCTCGGTGCCGTGCTCGACGCCGAGCCCGGAGGTCTTGAAACCCGACCGCGGCGACATCGGCGACATCGCGCGGTACATGTTCACCCAGACCGTGCCCGCCTCGAGCGCGGCCGCGGCGCGGTGCGCGCGGGCGAGGTCCTTGGTCCACACACCGGCGGCCAGGCCGTAGTTGGTGTCGTTGGCGATCCGCAGGGCCTCGGCGTCGTCGTCGAACGGGATGACCGCCACGACCGGGCCGAAGATCTCCTCCCGGCACATCCGGGCCTCGTTGGTCAGGCCGGTGAACACGGTCGGCTCGTGGAACCAGCCGCCGAGCCCGACCTCCGGGCGGCCGCCGCCGTAGGCGAGGGTGCCGCCGTCCGCGCGGCCGGCCGACACGTACTCCTCGACCTTGGCGAGCTGGGCCGGCATGGCCAGCGGCCCGAGCTCGGTGTCCGCGTCGAGCGGATCGCCGATCCGGATCGTGCTCGCCCGGGCCACGACCCGCTCGACCAGTTCGTCGTAGACCGAGCGGTGCGCCAGCACCCGGCTGCCCGCGATGCAGGTCTGCCCGGCGGCCGCGAAGATCCCGGCGATGACGCCGTTGGCGGCACTGGCGATGTCGGCGTCGGCGAAGACCAGCTGCGGCGACTTGCCGCCCAGTTCCAGCCCCGCCCGGACGAGCCGCCGGCCTGCGCGCTCGGCGATGCGTGCTCCGGTCGCGCTGCTGCCCGTGAACGACAGCTTGGCCACCTCGGGGTGGTCGACCAGCGGAGCTCCCGCCTCGCCGCCGAACCCGGTCACGACGTTGACCACGCCCGGCGGGAACCCGGCCTCCTCGAACAGCGGCGCCAGAGCCAGCATCGACGCGCTGGTGTACTCGGAGGGCTTCACGACCGCCGTGTTGCCGCAGGCGAGCAGCGGGGCCAGCTTGGCAACCGAGAGGGTCAGCGGCGAGTTCCACGGCGTGATCGCCCCGACCACACCGACCGGCTCGCGCAACGTGTAGTTGAGGACGTCGACGCTGCTGGCCGGGATCGTCTCGCCGTGGATCTTGTCGGCCAGCCCTGCGTAGTAGAAGAAGTACTCCGGCAGCCCGGCGAGCTGCGCGGTCATCTCCCGCAGCAGCTTGCCGTTGTCGGTGGACTCGGTGCGGGCCAGCTCCTCGGCGTGCTCGCCGATCAGTTCGCCGACGCGACGCAGCAGCGCGCCTCGCCGGGTCTGCGACAGCCGCCGCCAGGACGAGGACTCGAACGCGCGTCGCGCCGCGGCGACCGCGCGCTCGACGTCGGCCGCGGTGCCACGGGCCGCCTCGTACCACGGGCGACCCGTGGTCGGGTTGTCACTGGTGAAGTAGCCTCCGTCCGCCGGCGGCACGGACCGGCCGTCGATGTGGTGCTCCCACCGGGAAAGCCGGCCGGTGTCCACAGTGGTGGATGGGCTCGCGGAAGCTGTGCTTGCCGGGGTCGGGGTGCTCATGTGACCAACGCTCCTGGAGGTTCGAGTGGGCGTCCTTCGGCCTGGGCGAGGGCCGCGGCGGCCACCACGTCCGGTCGCTCCAGCGGGAGCAGGTGGCGGGCGCCGGGGACCACTGCCCACCGCCCGCGCGGGACGCGTTCGGCGACCGCGGCCGCCATCTGCGGGGTGGAACCGGGGTCGTCCTGGCCGGTGACGGCGAGAACCGGCGGGACCATCCGGGGCAACTGCGGCCAGAGCTCGGCATCGGCCTGCGCGAACACGGCGTAGCAAGCCAGGTACGACGCCGGCCGGTTGGCCCGCAGCACGGTGCGGACCTGGTCGACGAGTCCCGGCTCGGCGTCCCGCCGGCGCGGCGAGAACCACCGGTCCACCGCCACGTCGAACGTGCTCGCCAGGTCGCGGTGGGCGGCCTCCAGCCGGCCTGCCACCGCTCGCCGCTCGGCCTCCGACCGGTTGGCCACGCCGCTGACCAGCGTCAGCGACGCGACCCGATCCGGATGGTCGAGAGCCACCCGCGTCGCGACCAGCGCGCCGAGCGAGAACCCGACCAGGTGCACGGGAGCTCGCGCACCGGCCGCGAGCCGGGCCACCGGCCCGGCCAGGCCGGCCAGCGCCGTGCCCGGCTCCGCGTCCGGCGCCGCCCCGTGTCCGAGCAGGTCGGGTGCGTGGACCCGGTGGCCTGCCGCCGAGATCTCCAGGGCGACGCGGTGCCACATGGTGTGGTCCAGGCCCACCCCGTGCAGCAGGACCACGTCCGCCGGGACCGTCATTGCTCGCTCGCCAGCGGGGCCAGCCGCGCCTGCGGGCGGCCCTGGGCGGCGGCCGCGAGCCCGATGACGATCTCGTCGGCACGCGGCGCGTCCGGCACCCGGGCCTCGACGGTCTGGTGGTGCGACCGGATCGTGGCATCGGTGACGTGCTTGAGGGGGATGTCGAACACGGTGCCCGCCGCGGCCCGCTTCTCCACCGCGGGCAGCAGCGTGGTGGCCGAGGCCGCGTCGCGGAAGAAGTTGCCGAACTTCAGCGTGTGGATGAGCCCGGAGCCGTGCTCGATCTCGCCGTCGAGACCGACGATCGCGGCCTTGCCGTAGGCCTCGACCGGCGCGCCCAGGGCGCTGACCACCCGGTCGCTGAGCAGCTTGCCCAGCTGCGGGGCGACCTCGTCGATCGTCGACCCGAGATCCTGGACGAAACCCCGTCCCGCCCACGGGTTCTCGATGACCGCGAGCACGACCGCCACGCGCGCGGCCGGCTCGACGGGACGGCCTCCCTCGCTGTGGATCTCGTCGATGACGGTGTGGACGCTGCGAATGCTGGCACTCACGAAACGGGCTCCTTCTCGGCGTGGTCGAGGGGACGGTTCAGGATGTTGTCGGCCAGCGCGGCGTCGGTGCGCCGGTCGCCGATGCGCGCGTTCGGCCGGGGACCGTCGGAAGCCGCCGCGATCACGGCGATCTCACCGGGACGCGGAGCGTCGGGCACCCGGACCGGCACGGTCTGGTAGTGGGAACGGGTCGAGGCGTGGTTCTTGTGCCAGATCGGCACCGACAACGTCGTTCCCGCCGGGACGCGCTGGTCGGAGAAGACGATGATCGACTCGCCATCGGTGCGGTGGCGCAGCACGTCCCCGAAGTACGGGGTGTGGATCAGCGCACCCGCGTGTTCGATCTCGCCGTCCAGGCCCACCAGGGCGGCCTTGCCGAAAGCCTCGACCCGCTCGGCCCCGCCGAGCACGTCGAGCAGCCGGTCCGACAGCGCGTGGGCGATTTCCGGGGCCAGCACGGATACTTCGGCGGACAGGTCGTCCTGGACCCCGCGGCCGGCCCACGGGTTGGCGACGACCGCGACGACGGCGGCGCGCCGCACCGGCACCCGCACCGGCTCACCGACCTCGCGCATGGTCTCCTCGACGACCGTGACGATCCGGCGGATGCCCGGATTCACGACGAGGTCCCGGAGAACTGCGGCATGACCTTCTCGGCGAACAGCTCGAAGCTGCGCATCGCCTTGTCGTGCTCCAGCCCCGGGTGGGTGGTCCACAGCAGCAGGTCCTGCAGGTTCAGCTCCTGCTGCAGCTCGTGCACCTTCTCCGCCACGTGATCCGGCGTGCCGACCAGGAGGTTGCGTTCGGCGAGGAAGTCGTAGTCGAGCTCGCGGCCGGTGATGTCCTCGCCGACCTCGCGGAGGTTGTTCAGCCCGCGCCAGTGGCAGATCCAGCGGTAGGAGGTCAGCAGCGCCTCCTCGAAGTCGGCCCGGGCCTGCTCCATGGTCTCGGCGACGTAGACGTCGCGGACCAGCGACAGCCCGGTTCCCAGCGCCTGCTCGACGCCGGTGGCCTCCGACAGGGTGTCGCGGTAGAGCTCGAAGCGGCCCTTGAGCTCGGAGATCGGCGGCATCCAGAAGATGCCCTTCATCCCGGCGCGGGCGGCGCTCTGGATCGAACGCGGGGTGTCGATCACCTGCGACAGCGGCGGGTGCGGCCGCTGGAACGAGCGCGGGACGACCTGCAGCGCGGAGATCTTGCCGTCCTCACCGACGAAATCCGGCGACGACGGTGACAGCGGGTGGTTCCACTCGATGTCCGGGGCGGGGTACTGGTGGAACCGGCCCTGGTGGGTGAAGAACTCACCGCTCCACGCCTTGCGCAGGATCTCGACGGTCTCCTCGAAAAGGGCCCGGTTCTGCTCCTGGTCGCGGGGGTCGGCCGCCGGGTTGAGGTTCATCGCCTCGCGCCCGTAGAGCCCCCGGCCGACACCGACCTCCACCCGGCCTCCGGAGAGCTGGTCGAGCAGCGCGATGTCCTCGGCCAGGCGCATCGGGTTCCAGAACGTCACGATGTTGGCGGCCTGGCCGATCCGGATCCGCGAGGTGCGGGCGGCGATGTCGGTGCCCATCAGGACCGGGTTGGGCACCAGCTCGTAGCCCTCGTGGCCGAAGTGGTGCTCGGTGTACCAGATCGAGTGGTAGCCGGCGGTGTCGGCGTAGGTCGCGACCTCGCGGATCTCGTCGAGCACCCCGGCGACGTCGTCGAGGCGGCCCGGTGCGCCGACGTTGTGGAAGACCGAGAAACGCATTCCTAAAGTTCCTTCCGCAGGGGACGGCCACCGGTGAGCGGGTCGTCGGTGGCCATGGTGGCCCGCTCGCTGGAGCGGACGTGGTCGCGCATGGCGAACTCGGCGCCGAAACCGTCCTTCTCGCGGATCAGTTCCAGCACGTAGCGGTGCTCGGCCAGCGAGGCGCCGAGCCGTCCCGGCCGGGTCAGCGACGCCGACACCAGCCGGTGGTAGGCGAGCTGGTTCATCAGCGTTCGGTAGTGGGACTCCAGCTGTGAGCTGTCCGCCCCGCGCACGAGCAGCTCGTGGAACTCGTGCACCAGTGCGGCGTAGCCCTCGGCGTCGTCGCGGGCCACGGCGCTGCCGGAACGCTCGATGTTCTCGTCGAGCTCGTCCAGGATCGGGACCGCGCCGCGGCAGGCCAGCAGCCGCGCGGCCATGCCCTCGAGCATCTCCTTGAGCTCGAACAGCTCCACGACCTCGCGCCGGCTCGGAGACCGGACGAACGTGCCGACCCGCGGCCGGACCTCGACCAGTCCCTCGATCTGAAGCTGCTTGAGCGCCTCCCGGACCGGAGTCCGCGACACGTCGTACTCGGAGGCCAGGGCCAGCTCCGAGAGCGGCTCACCGGGCAGGTGGCGCCCCTCGATGATGCCGCGCCGCACCCCGGCCAGTACGCGCTCCTGGGCGCCTCGTCGGCCGACCTTCACCGCGTCTTCTTGCATGCAACAGAAGCTAAGCGGCGGTCTCTTCGGTCGTCAAGAGAAGTCTCGCCGAAGGGCCACATGACCGATAAAGCACTGATCAGATGCACTGGTCTCGACCGGGACACCGCCATGGCGGTGTCAAACTTCGGTATTGACCGCCGACTTCTTGCATGCCACGGTTTCCTGCATCACACGCGCCGCCCGCTCCGGGCGGTTCGCACGGCACCGTTCTTCCAGCCAGCTCACGGAGACGACGATGTCCCATTCCCCCGCCGTGCCGCCGGGTCGCCGGCGTCCCGGCCCCGTTCTGTACATCTCGCTGGCCCTGACCCTCGCGATCGTGGTCTGGGGCGCTGCCGCCGGGGACTCGCTGTCGAGGGTCGGCTCGGCCGCCCTCGACGGCATCACGCGCGGGTTCGGCTGGGCCTACCTGCTGGTGTCGCTCGGGTTCCTGGTCTTCCTCGTCGTCCTGGCATGCAGCCGCTACGGCAGGTTGCGCCTGGGCGGCGACGACGAGCGCCCTGCGTTCCGGCGGCTCAGCTGGTACGCGATGATCCTCTCCGCCGTGATGGGCATCGGCCTGATCTCCTACGGGGTGGCCGAACCGATCTCGCACCTCGCCGAGCCCCCGCACGGCATGGCCGCGCCGATGACACCGGGCGCCGCGATCACCGCCATGCAGTTCTCGTTCTTCGACTGGGGCTTGCACGCATGGGGCATCTTCGCCGTGTTCGGGCTGGCGATGGCCTGGTCGATGTTCCGGCGCGGGCGGCCCGGCCTGGTCAGCGCGCTGTTCCGGCCGCTGCTCGGCCGCCGCGCGGACGGCCCCGTCGGCGGAGCCATCGACGTGTTCGCGATCCTGGCGACGCTGTTCGGGACCACGACCTCGCTGGGGCTCGGCGCGCTGCAGATCAACGGCGGCTTCACGGCCCTGTTCGCAATCCCCGACTCCCGGCCCGTGCAGTTCGCGATCATCGGGATCATCACCCTGCTGTTCACCGCGTCCGCGCTGACCGGTGTCTCCCGGGGGATCCGCTACCTGTCCGAGACCAGCATGGGCCTCGGCGGGCTGCTCTTCGTGTTCGTCCTCGTCGTCGGCCCCACCGTCTACCTGGCGGACCTCTACGTGCAGTCGGTCGGCCGCTACCTCAGCGAGCTGATCTCCACCAGCCTGATCACCCCGGCCAGCGGCGATCTCGGCTTCATGCAGTCCTGGACCTACTTCATGCTCGCGTGGTGGCTGTCGTGGGGCGCGTTCGTGGGAGTGTTCCTCGCCCGGATCTCCCGCGGGCGCACGGTGCGCGAGTTCGTCGTGGGCGTGCTGCTCGTGCCGAGCCTGGTCTTCTCGGTCTGGTTCACCGCTTTCGGCGGCACCGCGATCCACAGCGACCTGGCCGGTACCACCCGGGTCGCGGCGGCAGCGGCCGCCGATGCCAACTCGGCGTTCTTCGCAACGCTGCAGTCGCTGCCGATGCCCGCGGTCAGCTCGGTGGCCACGATCGTGCTCGTCGTGCTGTTCTTCGTCTCGGGGGCCGACGCCAACACGTTCGTGCTCGGGATGCTGACCAGCCGCGGCGCCGAGCACCCGCGGTCGTGGATTCTGGCGCTGTGGGGCGTGGTGACCGGTGCCGCGGCGATCGCCCTGCTGGCCGCCGGTGGTCTGGACGCGCTGCAGCAGATGGTGATCGTCAGCTCCGCACCGTTCCTGCTGATCATCGTCGGAGTCGCGGTGTCGCTCGCCAAGGACCTGGCCGCGGAGCCGGTACCGAGCACACCGGCGGCGGACGGCGGCGCGCTCGGAACGGCAAGCCTGGCTGCCGAGCCGCCTGAACCTGCCCCCACCGCAGCCCTGCCGACCGCGACCCCGACGACACCGAGGCCGTGACTGCTCCCAGTGCCGCTGATCGCGGTCACTTCCCGGACGCGCCGCCTTCGGCTCGGGCGGCGCGTCCGGCGCGTTGCGCGTCGAGGGCGGCTACCGCGACGTGCAGCTGCGCGCGGAAGTCGCCTGCTTCCAGGTCGCCGTGCAGGACCTCTTCGACGAGCCGCAACCGCTGGTAGAGGGCCTGGCGGGAGAGGTGGCCCCGCCGGGCGGCGATGGACTTGTTGCCCGCGGCGGCCAGGTAGTGGCGCACCGTGGCCAGCAGGTCCGTGCCGTGGCACTGGTCGTAGGCGAGCAGCGGCGCGAGCTGGCGCTCGGCGTAGGACTGCACCCGGGGGTCCTCGCGCAACGCGTAGAGCAGTTCCGGGAGACCGATGTCGGTGACCGTGTGCACCCCCGGCGCCCCGCCCCGCGGGACGGCGTCGGCGACCTGTTCGGCCTCGGCCGCGGACCGGGCCACTTCGGACAGCTCGCCCACCTCGGCTCCGACGTTGACGGGGGCGCCCGCCAGCTCGCTGATCTCCTCGGCCAGCGGGCGCCAGCCGCCCGGCTCGCGGAACGACAGGAGCACACCGACGCCGCGCTCCCCGAGATCGCCCACGAGAGCGCTGCCTTCCAGCCGTGCCCGCAGCTTGTCGAGCAGCAATGCCCGTTCGTCGGTGCGCACCACGACGACGGCGAGCCTGCGCCCCTGGACCGGCACGCCCAGCGCGGTGATCCTGGTCCGGGCGTCGCGCCAGGAAAGCTGCCGCTGCTCGAGCACGTCGAGCAGCGCGTCCCGGTGCGCCTGCTCCTCCCACCGGGTCTCGCGGGTGAGCCGCGCCAGCGTGAGGGCGACGGCCGCGCGCTCGAGGATCACCACGTGCTCGGAGTGGAAGTGCTGCTCGGCGGGGCTGGCCGGGAGCATGGCCAGCCTCCCCCACCGCTGCCCCCGGAACTCCACCGAGGTGACCAGCCAGCCCTCCTGCCCGCAGACGCCGGTGCGCTCGGCGGGCGAGGGCGTGGCGCGGGAGCGCTCCTCCCACCGGTTGAGCACGTCGTCCAGGACCCG